>JAJYFY010000003.1 GCA_021785265.1 Pseudomonadota bacterium | reverse complement strand
GTCCCTCGCCGATCTCGAACCCGCTGGCCTTCCTGGCCGTGCTCCTGCTTCTTTCCGGGCCGGCCCTGGCCCCCGCCAAGGCTTCCCTCATGCCCCCGATCCTCTACAACCGCCTGCGCTGGCGTTTCGTCGGTCCCTACCGGGGCGGCTGGGTGACCACCGTGGCCGGCATCCCCGGACGGCGTAACACTTACTATATCGGGACGGCCGACGGAGGCCTGTTCGTCACCCACGACAGTGGACGAACCTGGCAGCCCCTCTTCCAGCACCAAGCGGTTTCCTCGATCGGGGCCATCGCGGTGGCGCCCTCCGACCCCAAAATCCTCTACGCCGGAACCGGCCAGGCAGGGCTTCGCTCCGACATGTCTTTCGGTGACGGCATCTACCGCTCGGACAATAGCGGCCGCACCTGGAAGTGGATTGGTCTCAAGTCGAGCCAGCATATCGCGGACATTTCGGTGGCACCCCACCACCCGAACCGGGTTTTGGTCGCGGTTTTGGGCCATGCCTTCGGTCCTAACCGGGAACGGGGGGTTTTTCTGACCACGAATGGGGGGCGGAGCTGGAAGAAAACCCTCTACGTGAACCCGAACCTCGGCGCCATCGATCTGATCCGTGATCCCTCCCGGCCGAATCTCGTCTATGCCGCACTCTGGAATTTCCGCTTCCCGTTCTACGGCCATTATGGCGTACTGAATGGTCCCGGGGGCGGACTCTGGCGCTCCGACAACGGCGGGGTGACCTGGAAGCGCCTGCCGGACCTCGGGCTGCCCCGGCGGGATCTCGGCCGCATCGGCCTCGCCATCGTTCCCGGCTCCAAGGGCCGGGAGCTCTACGCCCTGGTCGGTGCCCACCGGGGCGGGCTCTTCCGCTCGACCGATGGCGGCCGTCTTTGGTCGGTCGTCAACCGGGATCCCCGCCTCTGGGGCGGCGACTGGTATTTCGGGGAAATCAACTCGGATCCCGGTCATCCCGGAACCCTCTTCGTCATGAACACCGCCTTCTACGAGTCCACGGACGGTGGACGTCATTTCGTCTCCATCAAGGGGTCGCCGAGCGGGGATGACTTCCACACCCTGTGGATCGATCCCCAAAACCCGCGCCGGATGATCGTGGGCGCCGATCAGGGCGCATCGATCAGCGTGGATGGCGGACTGACCTGGAGCTCCTGGTACAACCAGCCGACCGCCCAGATCTACCATGTGGCGACGGACAACCGTTTTCCCTTCCGGATCTACGGCACCCAGCAGGACTCCGGGAGCATCGGCATTCGCAGCCGTGATTTCCGCGGCTTCATCAGCAACCATTCCTGGTATTCGACGGCGGGGGGCGAAGCCGGCTATGTGCTGCCCGACCCCGCGAACCCCGACATCATCTATGGTTCGAGCATCGTGGGGAGCGTCTCTCGCGACAATCTCTACACCCACGAGTCCGTCAACATCTCGCCCTGGCCGGTACCCGCCTACGGGGTCCCCCCCTGGCGGCTGCGCTACCGCTTTCCCTTCAACACGGCCCTAGCCCTCTCGCCCCGTAACCCCGATGTGCTTTATGCCGGTGCCCAGGTGATTTTCCGCTCGTCCAACCAGGGACAGAGTTGGCGGGTGATCAGTCCGGATCTGGCCCGCACCCGGCGGCCGACCCGGCTGCCGCAAGATGCGGTGCCGGTCACTCTCAAGAACGCGACTGCCTTGGGATACGGGGTGGTCTACACGATCGATCCCTCCCCCATCCGCAAGGGTGAAATCTGGGCAGGGACCACGAATGGACGGGTCTGGGTCACCCAGGACGGCGGACGCCACTGGCGAGACGTGACACCGACGGGACTCCCGGCCTGGACCCGGATCGAAAACATCGCCCCCTCTCCCTTCAACCCCGCCGTGGCTTACCTCTCGGCCAATCGCCACCGGCTCGACGATTTCCGGCCCTTCCTCTATGTAACCCAGGATTTCGGCCGTCACTGGAAGAGCATCACGCAGGGCATCCCGGCTCCGGCTTACCTTCACGTCATCCGACCCGACCCCATCCGCCGGGGGCTGCTTTATGCCGGAACCGAAACCGGCTTTTACCTCTCTTTTGACAATGGCCGCCATTGGCAACCCTTCCAGGAGAACCTGCCCACCGTTTCCGTCCGCGACATCGCGATCCACGGCAACTCGCTCGTGATCGCGACCCACGGACGGGGCTTCTGGATGATCGACGATCTCGCTCCCCTGCGCGAGATCCGCTCGGAGTGGGTCCATCGTCCACTCGTCCTCGAAAAGCCGGCTCCGGCCTACCGACTCCGGCGCACCCTCTACCGCGATGAGCCATTCCCGCCGGAGACTCCTCATGCCCGGAACCCGGCAACCGGGGTTGTGATCGATTACTTCCTCGGCCGCAAACCGACCGCTCCCCTCGTGCTCACGATCCGGACCCTCGACGGAAAACTGATCCGGCGCTACAGAAGCACCATGCACTTTCCTGCTCCGCCACCTGCACCCTTTCCCAAACTCTGGATCGAGCGGCAAAAGGCTCCCACCGTCCGGGTCGGCCTGAACCGTTTCGTCTGGCACCTGAGAGCGACTCCCCCGGAAGCCATCCGGCACGCGTACCAGGGCCCGGGGCTCTACCACAACACGCCGATCACCCCTCGCGGGCCCATCGTTCCCCCCGGGCGATACCGGCTCAGCGTCCGCATCGGCGCCCTCCACGCCACCACCCGGTTTCTGGTGCTCGCCGACCCGCGCGTCCATCTCGGGGCGGCAGGCTACGCGATCCAGTACCGGGTCGCCCGGAGGCTCGCTCGCGATCTCACCCAAGACACCCGGGCGTTCCGGGCGGCCAAAAGCCGACTCCATGCGCTCGCTGCCCACGGGGCACCGGCCAAAAAGCAGCTCACGCTGCAGCACCTGATCCGGCATCTCGCGGTATTGAACGGAGAGTTCGGTTTCCTCATGGGGACCATCGAAGGAACGGATGCCGTTCCCACCCAGCCGGAAATGCAGGAGATGCACCGATCCGAGATCCGTTTGGAAAAAGTCCAGGCGGCGCTGCGCCGGGTCTGAAACGCTCGCCGCGCGCGGGGGGAGCCCATGCGATCCCGGCGCGCGGCGCGATCGGTGAGCTGCGCTGCGCGCTAGGGATCGGTGGGTAGTCGCTTACGGACGAGCGTCACGCCATCCCCGATGGGGACCAGGGTCAGGTCGACCCGCGGATCTCCCAAAAGCGTGGCGTTGAGCTCCCGGATGGCTTGGGTGTCTTCCGTCTCATCTCTCGGATCGGCGACCGCTCCTCCCCAAAGGACATTATCGATGGCCACGAGGCCGCCCGGACGGAGCAGGGTCAAAGATGCCTCGTAGTAATGACGGTAGTTGACCTTGTCGGCATCGATGAAGACCCAGTCATAGCTTCCGGCCTGCGTCCGGACGAGTTCGGCAAGATGATCCCGGGCCTTCCCCAGCCGAAGATCGATGCGCTCTTCCACGCCTGCGGCCCGCCAATAGCGACGGGCCACAGCCGTATAATCCTCGCTGATATCCAGGGCGGTGAGCCGTCCATCGGCAGGCAGTGCCAAGGCGACCGCCAGGCTGCTGTAACCGGTGAAGACGCCGATTTCGAGGCAACGCCGGGCTCCCATGAGACGCACCAGGAAAGCCAGGAACTGACCCTCCTCCGGCGCGATCTGCATCGAATGCCGGGGGTGACGTGCGGTTTCCTCGCGTAGCGCCCGGAGCAGCTCGGGCTCGCGCAGCGATTGATTTCTGAGGTATTGATAGAGCTCAGGGGTTAGGGCAAGGGTCTGGTTACTCATTCGGGCACCTCTCCGCTTGAGTCCATGCTCACGCCAACCCCCCGCCGGGTCCGGTCAATGGCTGCCCGGCACGCCTCCCCAGGGTGCCGTGATCGAGGACCTTAATGACAGGCACCCACCCAGGTCCCGGTTCCCCGCACGTGGACAACCTCCCGCATCGACGCGGCACCTGAAATGAGGGTCACCATGCGTCCATTGAGCGAGACCGAGAGATGATCCGGTGCGACGACGACCACATAACGCCCATGGGTCGAGGTCCGGACCGGTCCCTGGACCTGCGTGCAGGCGAAAGTATAGATCATCTGGTTGCCCGGACCGCTGGTCGCGTGTTCGTTCCGGAAACAGGCTCCGGCCGGTCCGGATTTCGCCCTCAGGAGATCGCTCGCCGATGCGGTCCGCATGCAGTGTGTCGAACTAAACACATGGGATCCCATCGAGCTCGATTCCCGGAAGGTCCATTTCCAAAGGCCCAGCTTGACCGGGACCGGCTTCGCCCAGACGGGGCCGGACACTCCGATGACCACGATCCCGAACAGGATGCATGCCCGGGCGGCGCGCACCGCAAATCTCTTCTTTATCATCACATGATCTCCGTTGATACCATGAACTCCGGCCGAACTGGCCGAGCGCGGAAAAACTGTAGCAGAAAGAGATTACAGCCACAACAGGGCCGTCGGTGCAAATCGCGATTCGCACCCGGAAAAAACGCAGCGGCCGAAGGGATCGCTCAAGGAGTCTCGACACCCGGACCCAAGGTTTCCCCTCCGGGCAGAACGTAGATGGCCGGCAGATGACGGCCGGACCCGGCGAGGTCCATTCCCCAGCCCACGATCCAGTCCCGACCGGCCCGGAGGCCGAAATAATCCGGACCGGCCACAGGCACGATCCCTCCTGGACGTTCAGGCGGCTCCTTATGGACCAAAACGGCGCTCCGGACCTTGATCGCACCCTGCCCCACCGCCCATTCCACAAGTCCGGCCAGAGTGAGACCCTCGTCCCACACATCATCGATGAAAAGCACACTGCGGCCAGCCAGCGGCAGACGGGGGGTCAACTGCCAGACGAGGCGGCCGGGTTCAGTCCCCGCCCCGTAGCGTGAAACCCGGACGAAGTCGATGTCGAGCGCAAAGGGCAGCCGTTGGGTCAAAGCCGCCCCGACGTACAGGCCACCCGTGAGCACGATGAGAACCAGCGGGCGGGATCCCTCAAACTCCGGGCTGAGGGCCCGCGCCATCCGATCGAGCGCGTCCATGACCACCGGGGCCGGGTATAGGCAGGATGCACCAGGTGGCAGGATCCCGTCCCCGGCGGGTTCTTTGCTCATCGAGGCTCCCCAAGGCCGGTGAAGAGTTCCCCCCCCTCCTGCACGGCCGCGAGGAGACGGACTGAGGCCTGCCAGGCCGGCCAGTCGGAGAGGGTTCCCGGCGGCCGTCGCGGAGTGCCGTGAAGGCGGAGCAGTCGCAGACGGCTGGGAGGGGACTGGGGGTGACGCAAGTTGCCCACCAGCCGGGCGGCCCCCCTACGGTCGTTACAAATGAGGACCACGTCCGAGCCGGCCTCAAGAGCCCGGAGGGTCCGGTCTTCAAGCCCACCCACCGGATCCAGCGCATGCATCGTGAGATCATCGCTCACGACGGCGCCCTCTGCGCCCAAGCGCCGGCGCAACACCTCCCCGATCCAGAACGCCGACAGGCTGGCCGGCTCGGGATCGAGTGCCGGAAAGCGGACATGGGCAGTCATGACCGAGATCTCAGGCAGACGGCTGATCAGGGTCCGGAACGGGACCAAGTCACGGCGTTCCAGGGTTGCCGCCTTCCGGGGATCGATGGCCGCTTCGTGATGGGTATCCCCTGCGACGCCACCGTGCCCCGGAAAATGCTTGATGGTCGCATGGACTCCACCACTCTCGAGACCCCGAATCCAGTGCAGGGCCAACTCGGCGACCTGGGCGGGATCCGAACCGAAGGCCCGGTCCCCGATCACCGTGCTGTCGCGGTGAGCCAGATCGACGACCGGCGCGAAACAAAGGTCGATACCCAAACGGTTGAGCTCGGCACCCGCTACAAAACCGGCCGCCCGGCAGAGCCGGCAGGCTGCCTCCCGGTCCTCGGCCCAGACCCTACCCAGAAACTGGGCCGAGGGTAGGGCCGTCAGTCCCTCCCGGAAGCGCTGGATGCGTCCCCCTTCGTGATCGACGGCAATGAGGAGTGGCGGGGTTCGAAGCGCATGCAGTTCATCACACAAGCGGATCATCGGCTCGGGCCCGACGTAGTTGCGGGCAAAGAGCACCACTCCGCCCACCATCGGCGAGGCCAAAAGCTCCCGGTCCTCGGCATCGAGTTCGACTCCGGCGAGATCAACGAAGAGCGGACCGAGATGGGTTATCGGTCGAGCGAACACCGTTCCTCCTGGGACCATTGTCCAAAGGGATGTTCGGCCAAAAACTGGTTGTAAAAGCGGGGATCGTCTGTCAACTCCCGACCTACCCAGTCGGGTAGAGGCACCCTCTCTCCCACGCTCCCGAGCTCGATTTCGGCGAGCACCAGTCCATCATTCCGGCCGGAGAACACATCGACCTCCCAGAGTCGCCCCTCGCAGGGCACGGCATGGCGGACCTTCTCCACCAGTCGTCCTCCGGCATAGGTCCCGAGCAACACGTGGGCTTCTTCGGGTGGGATCGCATACTCGAACTCCATCCGGGCGGGACCGGCAAGACGGCTTTTCAGGGTGAGCCGTCCCTCCCCTGCCGTGACCCGCACGCGGACGGTCAGATCCGCTCCTTGAGCGATATAGCCCTGGCGGAGAGGCCGGGCGGAGACGGCCAGCGCCCGCCAGCCATCGGTCCGGACCCAGTATTTGCGCTCGATTTCCTCCCTCATGCGCGGACAAAAAGGGCCAGGCATTCGAGATGAGCCGTCTGCGGAAACATATCGTAGGTCCGCAAGCGAATGAATCGGTATCCCAAATCACGGACGAGGCGGGCCGCATCGCGGGCCAGAGTGGCCGGATGACAGGAAACGTAAAGCAGGCGTTCCGGACGCCAACGGGAAAAAGCCTCGAGAACAGACGCCGCCCCCGACCGTGGCGGATCGAGCACAACCCCTTCCACGGATCCCCCAACCGCGAGCCCCTCGAGCGGCCGGCTGAGGTCAGCCTGGGCGACGTGCACGTTGGGAAGGCCATTGCGCCGGATATTGTGCCGGAGGGTCTCGCAGGATCCCGGGTGACCTTCGACGGCAATCACGGATCCGGCACGCCGGGCCAGGGGAAGGGAAAAATTGCCGACTCCAGCGTAAAGATCCAGCCAGCCTCCGGCTGGAGACGGATCCGCCCACACCACGAGATCACGCACGAGCGACCGGTTGACCCCTTCGTGGACCTGGATGAAATCGGCGACCCGGAAAGCGATCTCGCAATCGAACTCGTCGAGCCGGTAGCTCTGGCGCAGGGTCACAGCTCCCGATGAACCCTCCACCGGCCCCTCCTCTTCGACCGGAAGGCCAAGGGCGGCGAGTCGGGCTCCCAAAGCCCGCCACCCGGCGGGTCTCAAACCGGGTCGGGCAAAAAGTCGTGCGGCCGGTCCCTGGTCGCCGGAGGCGAGTTCGATCCCCGAAAGCGCCCGGCGATCGGGAATCGGATCCAGGAGTTCGCCCAGCCGGGTCACCCATTCGGCCAGTGCCGGAACCAGGATCGGGCATTGCCTGAGCGCGAAGACACTTCGCCCCCCCCGGGTCCGGTAGCCGATCTCAAGACGGCCGCCGGAGGCGACCTCACAGTGGAGTCGGGCACGCCGCCGGTAGGACCAGGACTGACCCGTGACGGGCAGATCCACCTGTTCCGGGCAAAGCTGCCCGATCCGCTCGAGGACTTCAAGCGTGGCTGCGGTCTTGTGCCGAATCTGGGCTGCGGGATCGAGCATCTGGAGCGCGCATCCCCCGCAGCTCCCGAAATGCGGACAAACCGGCTCCTTTCGGTCGACGGAACGCCGGAGGTAGCGCCGGGGTCTCGCCTCGTCATAACGGGCATGACGCCGGCCCATCGCCACCTCCACGCGCTCGCCAGGCAGGGCGTCAGGGACGAAAAGTGTCTTGCCCTCGTGGTGCGCCACTCCGAGACCCTCGAGCGTAAGTCTTTCGATCTCGACCGATATCATGCAGGATCCGCGGGCAACTCCCAGAAGCGCCGGTCCCACTGCGCGAGGAATTCCTGCCAGTGGGGTTCCGGATGAGCGACCAAGAACGCTTCGACCTCCCGGATTGCGGCTTGAAAGCGATCGCCCGCCAGGCGGCCGCGCATCCGTTCCAGACGGAGAAACAGAAGGTACGTGGTGAGCGCATCGACCTCGCAATAACGGTCGATGCGGTCCCGTTCGCCGGCGAGATAGGACGCGAGCACCTCGGATCCGGACAGGTCCAGCTTGCCGGGCAGCCCGACCAGGCGCGCGGCCTCATCGAGGCGGACGGCGTTGCGCCCGGACTGGTAGCCCCCCAAGACGTCCATGAGGTCCGTGTGGCGCCAGTGGTAGCGGGACCGGTAGTGGTTGAAGCGGAACTCCGGCAGATGGTCTCCGGTTTCCCAATAGGTGGCCGCCGGAATCGCGTACCGGAAAGCCCGGTACTGAAGGACCGGGAGATCGAAGGCGTTTCCATTCCAGCTGACGAGACGAGGCTTGTGGCGGTCCAGGCCGGAAAAAAAACGTTTGATCCGCTCGTGTTCGCTGTCAAGACGGGCGCCCAGGGAAAAACACTTGAGTTCGTGATCGGTCCGGAGGACCATGCCGATCACGAGCACGGCATGGAGATGGATCGGCATGAACTCACTCCCGCCGGTGTCCTGCCGACGCTTCTGCAGCATGGCCTCCATCTGCTCCGCTTCCGAGAGATCCTCGAGCCCCCACAGGCGGGATCCCAGCGCAGTATCCGGAATGGTTTCGATATCAAAGGCCAGTATCGGCTCGCTCAAACCCCCCCCTGTTCCGGTCGCACCGCTCTTGCTAGAATCTCATTCTATGCGTAAAACCCTGATCGGGGGCCTCCTGGCGCTAGTGGCTGGCTTGGGGATGACCCCGGCACACGGAGCCCGACCGACCGCCCCGGAACTCACCCTCATCGAGCGGGCGGGTCAACCGGTTTACCAGGCGTTCGGCCGTGACCTCAAGGCCGCCTTGTCCCGGCGGGGCGTGACCCGCATCGAGATTTTCAAGCGACAATCGGGAACCCGAATGGACCCGCTGGAGATCGGTCGCCTCGACCGGTCGGTGCTCATCGTGACCGTGGGACCCGGGAGCCTCGCCTGGCTTCTCGCTCAACATCCCACGACACCGGTTCTGGCCCTGTACGTGACCCGCGAAACGTTCCGCCGACTGACCCGATCCGTACACGCTTCCGTGACGGCCATCTACTTGAACCAGCCCTTCGGACGCTTTCTCGATCTGGCCGTGACCCTGATCCCGCGCCTGCACGCGATCTCCGCGGTTTTGAGCCAGAATCAGAAATGGCGACGCCGAAGCATTGAACGGATCGCCCATGCCCACGGTTATACCGCCCATGTCATCGTGACGCCACCCGAACCGCGAGCCATTTTCAGCGCATTCCGATTTGCCCTGCCCGGCACCGATGCCCTGATCGAACTCCCCGATGCCACAGTCTACAATGCGCTCACCCTTCCAGAAATCTTCCTGCGGGCCTTCCGCTATGGCGTTCCGGTGATCGGCTACGCACCCGAGTACGTCCATGACGGTGCCCTAGCCGGCCTCTATTCCACACCCGACCAGTTCAGTCGCCAGGCCCTGCCGATCGTGCTCGCGGCAGCAAGTCACAGGCTCTCCCGACTGCCCGCCCCGGCCTATCCCCGGCGATTCACGGTGTTGCTCAACCGTTCGGTCGCCGGCACGCTGGGCATTCCGCTTCCGTCCCTGTCACAGATTCTCAAGGCCTTGCATCGCCACGTCCGACCGAAACCGGTCGAGTTTGGGATATGAATCTCGGAATCCGCGGCCGGGTGCTCCTGATCGCCTGGGGCCCCGCCGCATTGATCGCCATCGCCCTGGCCGTCTATTTCGTCTCGAGCAACCTGGCCGCCCTACGGGCTTCCCGCCGGATCCTGGGACAGACCGTGTCCCGACAGCTGGCACCCGCCGCCCAGTACGGCGTGCTGTCGAACAACGCCACGATCCTCCGCCGGCTGATCGATCCGGCACTGGCCCAATCGGCTATCTCCTCGATCGTGATCGAAAACCATTCCGGTCGAATTCTGGCCAGTGGATTCCGCAAGCGGGAGCCGATGAACTGGGTCGAACGCAGTGGCCAACTCATCGCCAACCTCATTTCCGGATCGCCCGGCAATGCCAGGACCTTTTCCTCTCCGGTCACGATCCGGCCGCTTCCGGTGGGCCCGGTGTACGGACTCTTCCACCACCGAAGTAAAAAGCTCTCCGCACCCGAGGAGACCCTGGGCACCGTCCGGGTCACGCTCTCCGCCGAGCACCTGGGCGACCAGGAAAGTCGGATCCTGATCGAGGGTCTGGTCCTCATGATGCTGGGACTGCTCGCGACCTTTGTGCTGGCCGAGCGAATGAGCCGCTCGATCACCCACCCGGTGCTCCGCATGCTGCAATCGGTGAGTAAACTGTCCGAAGGGCAGATGTCGATCCGTCTGCCGGAAAGTTCCTACGGGGAACTGGGGCGACTCGAGCACGGCATCAACCAGCTCGCGGAGCAGATCGGGCACAGCACCCGGCAGCTCGAGGCCGAGGTCATCCAGGCCACCCAGGAACTCCGGGAAACCCTGGAGGAGGTGGAAAGCAAAAATGTCGCCCTGGATCTCGCGCGCAAGCAGGCCGTAGCCGCCAACCGCGCCAAAACGACGTTTCTGGCCAACATCAACCACGAGATCCGCACCCCGATGAACACCATTCTGGGCTACGCCGATTTCCTCACGGCCACGCCCCTCGATGCGGATCAACAGGAGTACCTCGGGTGGATCCAGCGCTCCGGGCAGCACCTGCTCAGCCTCATCGACGAAGTCCTGCATTTCTCCCGGATCGAGGCGGGACACCTGGACCTCTCGCACGCGCCCTGCGATGTCCACATCCTGCTCGAGGAAGTCATTGCCGCCCTCGCCCCACAGGCTTTGCAGAAGGGCTTGGATTTCCTGCCGGACCTCTATGAGGAACCGCCGCTCCAGGTGCTGGCGGATGCCGGCCGCCTGCGCCAGATCCTGAACAACCTGATCGGCAATGCGATCAAATTCACCGAGCATGGCTTGATCCGTGTCCGGGCACGGCAGGAGATTCTGGCGGACCGGATCACGTTCCATCTCGACGTGGAGGATGAGGGCATCGGCCTGTCTCCCGAGGATCGGGCACGCATCTTCGAGCCCTTCGCCCAAGCCGACAGTTCAACCTCCCGCCGGTTCGGCGGCGTCGGACTGGGGCTTGCGATCTGCCGGCGCATCGTCGAAGCCATGAAAGGAAGCATCCGGGTGGAGGGCCTGCCCGGAGTGGGGACCCGTTTCGGAGTCTGCCTCAGCTTTTCACCGGTTCCCGAAGCGCTTCCCGTTCCGGTCACGAGTTTCCCGTATCCGATCCGCCTTTCGGGCCCTCCCGCCTACCGTGACTGTTTCGAACGACGTTTCGCGGCCTGGGGTTTTGAGATCATTCCTCCGGCCGAAGGACCTCCCGGGCCGGACGCCAGCCCACCGGCTCTCGAGGTCGAGATTCTCGGGCTCGCGGAGCTGACCCGGGAGTTACCCGCGCCGGGCCCGGAGGGGCTGCGGCGGCTGGTTCTGGCCGCCACCGCCGACCGTCGGGAGCATCGGCGGATTGGTCAGGTTCGGAATGCCATCTGCCTGCCTGTCCATGCCACCGTCCGCGACCTCAAACAGGCGCTTGTCGAACTGCTCCAAGCCACGCCTTCTGCACCGGCGCCGAAGCGACGCGACTCGGAGGCGGATTTCTGGAATCTCTTCCGTCAGGAACTGCCCCGCCAGGTAGAGGTCCTGCGCAACGCCTGGACAATCCATCCGGATCCACAGAAAATCCGGGAAGCCCTGCATCAGCTCGAAGGCACGGCCCGCTTCTGCAAACTACCCGCCCTGCAGGTGGCCATCTCGCGTCTCCGCAGCCACGGACAGACCCACCCGGACGATCATGGCCTCGACTCCGCTGCCTGGCAGGATCTTGAGCAGGCCGTCACGGCGATCCTTGAAGACCCGACGACCCGTATCCCGACGCCCGCCCGTCCGTCTCAGGCGAACCCCTCAGGGCTCCTTGCCGGGATCCGCATGCTGGTGGCCGAGGACAACGCCATCAACCGAACCCTGATCGGTCGCATGCTGGAACAGCAGGGGGCCCGGGTGTGGCTCTGCCCGAACGGGGTTGGCCTGGTCGGCATGATCGAGAGCGTGGAACCGGACGTCGTGCTCCTCGATATCCACATGCCCGAAATGGACGGCATCGAAACCGCACGCCAAATTACGGCCAACCACCCGGCTCTCCCGCTCGTCGCGATCAGCGCCGACATTCTCCCGGAGACCCGGATCCGCGCCCTCAACTCCGGAATCCGCGAGTATCTGGTCAAACCGATCCGGGCGATTACGCTGGCCGAAACCATCCAGCGGGTACTCAGCCGTTCGTCCCGCGTCCAAAGGCCACCGCAAAGGCCAGTGCCCAGTCCAACTCGTCCGCCAAGCTGAGTTCCACGCCAGCCACCCCCATCTCGCGCAGACGGTCCGCCAGCGGACCCGGTGCAAAGTGCACGACCGGCTTGCCTCTTGAATCGGCCAGGATGCTCATGGACTGAAGTGAAACCCCGGCGGAAAAACCGGTCCCCAGAGCTTTCGCGACCGCCTCCTTGGCCGCGAAGCGCAGGGCCAGGTAGCGGGCCGGCTCACGCCGGCGGCCCAGTTCCTGCTGCTCGGATAGAGTCAGGATGCGCTGGACGGCTCGCGCTCCATGTCGCCTCCAGAGGCCGTCCATCCGCGGAATGGAGACGAGATCGGTCCCGACCCCGTAAATCACACCGCCCCGCCCCGGCGGGCTTCCACCATCCGCTCCTTCATGAGACGGGTGGCGGACTCCAGTCCGATGAACACCGCCCGGCTCACGATGGAATGTCCGATATTCAAGGTCTCGATCTCGGGAATCGCCGCCACCCCACCGACCGAGTCGTAATCCAACCCATGACCGGCATGCACCATAAGCCCCCGGGAGCGGGCCAGGCGGGCGGCGTTCCGGAGGCGCTCGAGGCGATGGGCGCGGGACGCAGCATCCCGGGATTCGGCATAGGCGCCCGTGTGGAGTTCGACGGTACTGACCCCAAGCTCGCTTGCCGCCTCGATCTCGTCGGCCACAGGATCGACGAACAGGGCCACCCGGATCCCGAACTCCGTGAGTCGACGCACCACCGGAAACAGGCGGTGTGCCAGGAAACGAACCGCGAGCCCGCTTTCCGTGGTCCGTTCCGCCCGCCGTTCCGGCACAAAACAGACCTCGGCCGGCCGGAGTGATTCCGCGAACTCGACGATGATCGAGTTCAGGCTCATCTCCAGGTTGATCGGGAGTGGCAGCTCCCGGACGAGACGGGTCACGTCGGATTCCTGGATATGGCGACGATCCTCGCGCAGATGGACCGTGATGTTGTCCGCCCCGCCGCGGAGTGCCAGACGGGCCGCCTCCATCGGGTCCGGGTAGCGGGTCTGTCGGGCTTCGCGGAGGGTCGCCACATGATCGACATTGACCCCGAGCCGGATCATCGGGCCGCCACGCTCGGCCACATCAGGCGCCATGGCGCTTTGCGAAGACTAAAAGCGACTCCATCCAGGGTCGCACGCCCGGGCTCTGCCCCTTCCCATGAAAGGTATAGACCCCTTCGAGCAGGGAGCGGCTGGCCTTGAGCGAGACTTCATTACTCAAGGTCCCGTGGGCCAGGTCCAAAAGCACACGTCCCTCGATGCCGGACACCCCGGCCGGCAGTCGCCGGGCGCCGGAGCAGGGATCAAACGCGTAGTGAGCCGCCGGATGGATCGGCTCGCGGCTCCCCGCTTCTTCAAGGAGATTGAGGCCATAGCCGAGCTCGACCAGAAGGTCCCGTTCGAACAGACACACCACCTGAGCCGGCGGGACCCCCTCCCCCAGGGCATCCAGCGCACCGGTATAGCGGGCATAAAGCGAAATCAGCGGTTCAAAGCGTTCGGTCAAGCGGAGGATCAGTTCATGGAGGTGGAAGCCGGCCCAGAGGGCATCCCCCTTTAGGTGGACTGGAGGACCGGCCCGTTCCGCGCCTCTCAGGGTCGGCAGGCGATTCTCGCCTCCGCTCCAGGAAACACTCCAGGGCGTAAAGGGCTCGAGACGCGAAGTCCTTCGGGAGCGTCGGGTTCCGCGGGCGAGGACACCGATGCGGCCCTCACGTCCCGTGAGCAGTTCGACGATCTGGCTCGTCTCCCCGTAGTCCCAGGTATGCAAGACCCAGGCCGGTTCATCCCAGACCCGGATCATCCGCCCGTCTCCGGAGCCCGTGGCACCGAAGCCGACTGGGACTCGCGGGGATGATGGAGGGTCCAATCGGGGTCGACCTCGACCCGGCTATGCAACAGGACCGGACGGCCGAGACGCGCTTCGAGTGTATGGCGGACCCGCGTGCCTGCCATCTTGAGCCGCTGCCCGCCGGAGCCGATCACGATCCCCTTCTGGCCCGGACGTTCCACCCAGACCCGGAGATCCACCTCCACTCCTCGCCCGGTCTCCTGCCACGACTCGCAGACCACATGCAGGGCGTAGGGCAACTCCGCCGTGAGATCCAGCATGAGCTGTTCCCGGAAAAGCTCGGCCGCCTGGTCGGGCCAGGCGAGCCCGGTGCCTCTCGTTCCGGAAGTCGGCCGGGTCGGGGCGGGACACGAAGAGCGGATCTGGTCGGCGAGTACCGTGAGGTTCTCACCCCGGCGGGCGGAGACCGGCACCAGAAATGAAAAGGAAGAGCGGTTCGCGAGTTGTTCAAGAAACGGCAGAAGCGCCGTTCGTGGCTTGATGCGGTCAATCTGGTTGACCACAACCCCGATCGGCTTGCCGAGCGCGAGAGACCGTTCGAGCAGACGATCTTCCTCATCCCGCCACTCGAGACCGGCCACCACGATCAAGAGGAGATCCGACTCGAGCGCCGCATTCCAGACCAGCTCGTTCAGCCGGCGCTGAAGACGATGCTGGGGACGGTCCAAGACGCCGGGTGTGTCCCAGATCCGGATCTCGGCCCCGGCCCCAGGCAGGGGCACGGCCACCACGAGGCGGGTGGTCGCCGGTTTCGGGGTGACGATGCTGAGCCGGCTGCCCACCAGGGCGTTGAAAAGGGTCGACTTGCCGACATTGGGCCGGCCCAAGAGAACGGCCGCCCTCGCGCTTCCGGTCGTCTCAGTCATGCCCAATCCGGTCGAGCAGGGCAGCCGCCGCGGCCTGCTCGGCGAGGCGCACACTGGAACCGAGTCCCTGTTCGGCCCACCCTCGCGCCGGGACTTCGCAACGAACCAGAAACGATCGGTGGTGGCTCGGCCCGACCGCCGACTGCAGGACATATGCCGGTGGCGGCAGTCCATCACCCTGCAAAAGTTCCTGCAGACGGGTTTTCGGGTCCTTCTGGTCTGCCAGTCGTTCCACGACCGGCCAGCGCTGTGACAGCAAGCGCTCGACGGCGGCCCGCGCCGCCTCCGCGCCCGCTTCGCAGGCGATCGCACCGATCACGGCTTCGAGGGTCGAGGCGAGTGCGCGCTCCTGGGCCGCGGGTTCGGACAACGCCCCGGGACCCGCCCGCAACGCGGCCCCCAGGTCGATCTCCCGGGCCAGCTCGGCCAGAACCGACCGACTGACGAGTCTCGCACGGGCCCGGGTCAGCCGGCCCTCGTCCCAGTCGCCGAAGCGGCGATAGAGTCCGTCGGCCACGGCCCAACCGAGCACGGCATCTCCCAGAAACTCGAGCCGCTCGTTATGGCCCCCCCCCCGACTGCGGTGGGTCAGCGCCTGGGTGCACAGCACACGGTCACGGAAGACATGGCCCAGTCCGGTTTCGAACGGCTCCGGCAAGAACCTACTCCGAACCGGGCGGGGGCACCGGCACGTTGACGCTGTGATGGAAATGGACGATGAATCCGACATTGCCGATGAACGGAGTCTTTTCCGAATAATCGACGGTCAACACCAGGTGATGGTGAACCCGGGTGATTTCCACATTACGGGAATGGATGGCATCGATCTGGTTGACCACGAACTGCCGGACGACGGCGCGGAAAATCTGGTGACGGCTGATCGTGGGCTCGTTGTGTGCCGCTGCATCGACCGCCGACCGGATCGTGAGATATTCGAGATAGACGGGAATCAGGCGGACGGCCGCCAGTGCAAAAATCGTGAACAGGCACAACGACAGTACCCATCCCACGAAACTCATCCCCCGCTGCTTTCGTTTGAACTTCGGCATGCTGCAATCCTCGCTTAGCGGATTATACGGCCGATCCGGCTCCAGATCGGCATCCGGGAAAAGGCATCCCAGTTGAACCAGATGACCACTGCGCGCCCGATCAGATCCCGGTTGGGAACGCTACCCCAGTAGCGGCTGTCATCGCTGTCGTCCCGGTTGTCCCCCATCATGAAGTAGTGCCGGGGAGGGACGAGGTAACCGCCCGTGGGGGCCGTGAGACCGGGCGTGATGAGAATCTCGTGCTCGATCTGTCCCAGCCGCTCCACACAGAGCAGGGATCCCGACTCCCCGTCCGGCCCCCGGTAGGGGCCCTTGCAGACGTGAGGGACTAAACGATGATTGATCCACAACCGGTTGCCCTGGTAGCGGACCCAGTCCCCCGGCACTCCGACCACCCGCTTGATGTAATCGACGGAGGGGTTGAGCGGGTAGCGGAACACCACCACCTGACCCACCCGGGGGTGGCCGGTCGGGATGATCACCGTGTTGGTCACCGGCAGCCGGATCCCGTAGTCGAACTTGTTGACCAGGATGAAATCACCGATGAGCAGGGTCGGAACCATGGATCCCGAGGGGATCCGGAAGGGCTCGAAAAGAAAGGAGCGGATGAGCACCAGAACCAAGAGAATGGGAAAGAAGGACCGGGCATACTCGACCAGGCTCCGGGTTGGCAGTCCCGTGCCCCGCCGTTTCCGCCAGACGACATCGGCGAGCCAGATCAGGCCGGACACCGCAAGGATGATCAGAAAGACTGCCGAATATCCGAAAACTGCCATCACAGGGCCTCAGTCAGAAGGGGTCAATCGAATGGGCCAGGACCCGGTCGCCCACCGGGCGGGGGCGCTCCCCGAGGCCGCGCGACGATCGCCTGCATTATATAGTGTCCCCAGACCCGCAAGGAATGGCCGGGCCGTGGGGCGCCTCACGGACTCAGTCCACCGCCGAGTGCTTGAGCACGGCCAAAAACGCCTCCTGAGGAATCTCGACCTTGCCGAGCCGCTTCATACGTTTTTTTCCCTCTTTCTGCTTCTCGAGCAGCTTGCGTTTCCGGGTCACATCCCCCCCGTAGCACTTGGCGATGACATTTTTTCGCAAGGCCTTGACGGTGGCCCGGGCGATGACCTGGGTGCCGATCGTGGCCTGCAGGGCCACCTCGAACATCTGACGCGGGATCAACTGTTGCAGGCGATCCACGAGTTCCCGGCCCCGGGCATAAGCCACGTCCCGGTGCACAATCGTGGAAAAGGCATCGACTGCCTCCCCATTGACCAGGAAATCCAGCCGGACCAGCCGGGAGGGGCGGAATCCCACAAAACGGTAATCGAAGGAGGCATAACCCCGGGAGGCGGACTTCAGGCGATCGAAGAAATCCAGAACCACCTCGCTCAGCGGAAGCTCGTATTCAAGGGCCACCTGCCGCGCGTAGTAGTGCAGGCCGGTCTGCCGACCGCGTTTTTCCTGGCACAAGGCGATCAGCGCGCCCAGGTGATCCGGGGGCGTCAGCATCCGGGCCAGGATGATTGGCTCGCGGATCTCCCGGATTTGCGAGATGGCCGGCAGGCCGCTTGGATTGTTCACCATGAGGGTCTGCCCATCCAGCTCAACCACCTCGTAATGCACGGTTGGCACGGTCGTGATCAGGCTCAGGTGATATTCCCGCTCGAGCCGTTCCTGGACGATTTCCATGTGGAGCAGGCCGAGAAAGCCGCACCGGAATCCGAATCCGAGGGCAACCGAGGTCTCCGGTTCGTAACTCAGGGCGGAGTCATTGAGACGGAGCTTGGAGAGGGCATCGCGGAAGGCTTCGTACTGCTCCGAATCGGTGGGGAACAGTCCGGCATAGACCCGGGGATGAACCGGTTCGAACCCCGCGAGTGGCACCGATGCCGGATGGTCCGCCTGCGTCACCGTATCGCCCACCGGTGCGCCCTCGACCTCCTTGATGCCGGCAATGAGATAGCCGACCTCGCCGGCTTCCAATGCCGGGCAATCCTCCATCTGGAGTGGCCGGAAGAGTCCGACCCGATCGGCCTGGTGAACCCGGCGCGTCGAAAAGAGTTCGATCCGGGAGTGGGCCGCCAAGCGGCCCTCCTGGACCCGGATCAGTGAAACCACCCCGACATAGTTGTCGAAACGGGAATCGATGATGAGGGCACGGAGCGGATCCGTGGAGCGACCAGACGGCGGACGGATCCGATGGATCACCGCCTCGAGGAGTTCATGCACCCCGGCCCCCGTTTTGGCACTGACCCGAAGTGCCGAGTGGGCCTCGATCCCGATCACGTCCTCGATTTCCGCGATGACGCGGTCCGGATCCGCAGCCGGCAGATCGATCTTGTTGATGACCGGGATGATCTCGAGTCCCTGCTCGATGGCCTGGTAACAGTTCGCGACGCTCTGTGCCTCCACGCCCTGAACCGCATCCACCACGAGGAGCGCCCCTTCGCAGGCGGCCAGCGATCGGGACACCTCATAGGAAAAATCCACGTGTCCGGGTGTATCGATGAGGTTGAAGCGGAAGAGCTGACCACTGTTCGAGCGGTAGTCGAGGGCGACGCTCTGCGCCTTGATGGTGATTCCTCGCTCGCGTTCGATTTCCATCGAATCGAGCACCTGGTCCATCATGGCCCGCTTGGGAAGACCGCCGCAGAGCTCGATGAAACGGTCGGCCAGAGTGGACTTCCCGTGATCGACATGGGCCAGGATGCAGAAGTTACGGATCCGATCCATGCCGGGTCAGTGCTCCCACCCATAACCCGTCCGGACCGGTCTCCTGCTTCCGGTCACAACCGGCACGCTGTCATTCACGCTCGGGGATTCCGTCTTCGGGGCGAGGCTACATTCTACGGGTTCAAGACCGTCCACGGGGCCGGAGGGGCGGCGGGGGTAGTGCCGGGTCCAGGGTCTCCCGGTTCCAGCAGCCCTCGACGATCACCTGGTTGTCCTTGAGAAGGACCGGAACCCGCAATCCATACTGGTCGACCAGATGAGGCGCACTGTCCACATCCAGCACATCGAGCCAGGCATCGGCGGATTCGCCGAAATATCCCCGAAGGTATTGTTCCAGCCGCTCGCAGGGAGGGCAGTTCCGGCGGCGGATGAGCCGCCAGGGAGGGACGGGCTTCACTGGGAAAAGACCAGCCGGGCCTGCTCGGCAATGAAGCGGACCGTGCGAAGCGGCACCTCGCCGATGACCGTGAAGGAGAAGCCACCGATCTTCCGGCCGAAAGCCGAAACCGGTCCCATCCGGGCCGGGCCGGTCAGGATGGGGAAGCGAGCACCCAGCGGGTGGATGAACACGGAGACCGTGGCCAGACCATCACTCAGGAGGACATGTCGGACCGGACCGGGAGCGAGCGTCGTCGTATTCTCGATTACGCGGAATCCCGGCGGGACACGCTGGAACTCGCACTGCGGGATTACGGCCCCGCGCGCGTTCGGAAGCGGAATGGGTGGGATTTTAGGGGGCTCGAGGTGCCAAGCCGCCGGTGGATACCAGTGAATGGTCACGAACATCATCTGCTCGATGACCTGTCCTTCCGCGTTGAGCAGGTCGGAGCGCAGGGGGAAACCGTTACGGGAATCAATCCAGAGTCGGTAACCGTAACGGTAGCGGTCCAGGGGTCGAACGACGATGATCCGGGCCATATGGCCGGCCACCCGGCCCACGCGCGGCACCGGGATAAACCGGTACTCCCGGGCCAGATCCCGGCGGAAGTGCTTGCGGAATCCGATCCAGTTCTGCGGCAGGCCGGTATAGCTGCCGAGGACGTGCATCATACGCACCGGGTGACCACGGAACAGAAACTGGAGACGGTGGCCGTTTTTGAGAAGCTGGCGCGGTGGCCCATTCAGCGTCCGGATCCGCTCCCAGCCGCCATTTCGGGCCACCCCATGCTCGACCGCGATGGATTTGAGCATGCTGTTGTGCTGGAAGACCAGAATCCCTCGATAGTTGACCGAGAGCAGAACCTGCTGCATGCGGAGCAGGGCCTGTTCCGGCCTGAACGGGGGTAGCGGCCGGGCCACGGCCGTGCCCAGCGCGAGGAGCCCGAGGCCGAATCCGCCCCACCAGCGGGTGTGGGCAGACGCGGTCACGGGTGCCGGTGCCGCCACCGTTGCCCCCGACCCGAAACGGCATAGTTGTAGGCCGCGATCCTCGGATAAGCCATGGTCGAGGTGGCCGAGATGGAGGCGGCATGCAGCATCCAGTACGTCGTGAGCTCGCGGCGCAGCGCCCGAGAGGGCACGCTCCACGAAACCGAGCGGACTCGGCCATAGGGCGCGGCTGCAGGCGCCATGCGGCGGATCGTCAGCACGCCCGGCGGCGGATGGGACAACCCGGTCCGCGACCCATCGTAACGCAGTCCGACGGCCAGGAGGAAGACAAAAGACAGGGCGAAAGCCCCCCGCCAGGACCAGATTCCGGCCCCCGATCTTCCCTGCTTGGGTTGCCGACCTGCCGGCGACGGAACGCGCACCGTCTCGCTCATCCAGTCGCAGAGCCGCCATTCCTCGCTTTGCAGGACTTCACGGATGAGACTGTAGCGGGACAGTGCCCGACCCACCCCCGGATGCACCCGGACGGTCTCGATCAGCTCGGCGCAGTCGACCTCCGAGAGTTCACCATCCAGGAAGGCGGACAAGGACTCCCCGCCCGGGGGTCCGATTTCAGGTTGCAGTGATTCCATAATCAGTTTCCTCCTCCGCTCAGAAGCGGTTCCAAACGACTGTTGATGGCCTCGCGCGCCCGGAAGATCCGGGAACGGACCGTCCCAATCGGACAATTCATGGTCTCGGCAATATCCTCGTAGCTGAACCCTTCGACCTCCCGGAGCAGGATCGCCATCCGCAGGTCGGGGGCGAGTTCTTGAATGGCGTGAACGATCACTTGGCGCATCTCCTCGGAGATCAAGAGTGCTTCAGGCGTCTCGAGTGACTGCAAGCCTTCCAGGCTGTTGGCCGCGTCATGGTCGCCGTTTTCCATGAACGCAGACTCCTGGCGCTTGGCTTCGAGTGCCAGGTGGTTTTTTGCGACATTGATGGCAATCCGGTACAACCAGGTATAAAACGCGCTGTCTCCCCGGAAGGACCGGATCGACCGGTAAGCCCGCAGGAAGGTTTCCTGGGTAATGTCAAACGCCAGATTGGCATCGTGCACATATCGGGTGATGAATTTGCAGATCCGGTACTGGTACTTGCGGACCAAAAGATCAAAGGCCGTCCGATCTCCCGCTTGGACCCGCCCCACCAGGACCTGATCATTGTCGGCGCTCGCCCCCGGCCCAGGACTCATGACGGGAGAACCTCGGTCACGTAATATGACCTTCGGGAAGCGAAAGAGTTCGATGTTCCTCCCTCCGGCCGAGCCCACAGCGACGGGGGCAAGCGAAGCTTTGCAGAACCCGCGCGAAGGAAAACGGAGGAATAATGGATTTCATATGGAAAATCAGTCACTTGATAAGATACCGCGACCTTCTCCGAATGACCCGTGCGGACTGTCGCAACCGGCACCCGCTGGATTATAGAACGGCGCGGGGATACCCATCACGCTTCAGGGGACGGGATGAAAGCAAAGTTGACCGGATGGGTGTCGACTTCCCCGAGCGCTCGGTGAGGTATCGCAGAACCGGGGCCTGCAACCGGCCTCAGGATTTCCAGAGGGTTTTCCGATAATAAGCAAGTTCCGCGATCGAGTCGAGGACGTCGGCCAAGGCCGTGTGCCGGCTTTCCTTGCTCAAGGCGCCAAGCGCGGCCGGATTCCAGCGCCGGGCCAGTTCCTTGAGGGTCGATACGTCCAGGTTGCGGTAGTGGAAATAGGCCTCGAGCCGGGGCATCCAGCGGACCAGGAAACGGCGATCCTGGCAAACGCTGTTGCCGCACATGGGAGAGGCCCCGTCCGGGACCAGATCGGACAGGAAATCCAGGGTCAGGCGTTCGGCCTCCGCCTCCGTGCACCGGCTACCCCGAACCCGCTCGGTGAGACCCGAGGAGCCGTGATGCTGGCGACACCAGGTTCCCATCCCGGCGAGCACGGACTCCGGCTGGGTAATGGCCAGAACCGGCCCCTGTGCAAGGATCTCAAGATCCGGTCCGGTCACGACGGTCGCGATTTCGAGAATGCGATCCTCAAGTGGATTGAGTCCGGTCATCTCGAGGTCAATCCAGACGAGACGAAGCGATCGGTGGCTCGCGGCCGGCCCCACTCCGGCAGGCTCGCTCATCCCGGCGGCCATTTGAGCAAACGCCCAGCCAGAAGATGGAGATGCAGGTGGGCCACGGTCTGCCCTCCCCACTCGCCGGTATTGATCACCAGGCGGTAGCCGCTTGGGGCGAGACCGGATCTCGCCGCGAGGTCACGGGCCCGGAGCAACCACCGGCCGGCCAGATCGGGTTCCACCTCGGTCCATTCGGCCAAGGAGGCCACATGTCGCTTGGGGATGAGCAGGAGGTGCACGGGCGCCACGGGGTGCGCATCGTGGAAGGCGATGAAGTCGGGGTCTTCGTCCACGATTTGCGCATCCAACTCATGCTGGGCAATCCGGCAGAACACACATTCAATCATGGCGCAAAATCCCCCCGTCGGCTCCTCTCCCGGTCATTCATAGTTCCGCCTGCCCTGGATGGCTTGGATCAGTGTATGACCATCCAGATACTCGAGTTCGCCACCCATCGGGATCCCCTGGGCAATCCGCGTCGACGGGATGGACCGACTCCGGCACAGGTTGGCGATGAAGTGGGCAGTGGCCTCCCCTTCCACGGTGGCATTGGTCGCGAGGATGACCTCACGGACTCGTCCTGAGGCCAGGTGCTCGACGAGAAGGTCAAGCCCGATGTCATCCGGCCCCACCTGGTCGAGCGGGGACAGGTGCCCATAAAGGACAAAATAGGTACCGCGGTAGCTCGCGGTGTTCTCGAGCGCAATCACGTCCGCCGGCGTCTCCACCACGCAGACCTGGCTCCGATCGCGCGATTCCGATCGGCAGATCGTACAAAGCGCTTCTTCGGCGTACATCCGGCACGACTGGCACAACTGCAGTCGGTCGAGGGCCTCACCCAAGGCATGGGCCAGCCGCCGAGCCCGCCCCCCCTGGTCATTGATCAGGGCGAGGGTCAGCCGCTGCGCCGTACGGGGTCCCACGCCCGGGAGCTGCCTCAGGGCTTCGGTCAAATGCTCAAGCGGCGGGGGCATCACTTTCATGACGGGGACTGGATCCGGAGGTCCCGACCGTTCCTACTCATGGTCCGCTTCCGCATCCGCCCCATCGCCTGTCACCGAGCCGGGTTGGATCACAAAGCCCGCTGCGAAAAGCTTCTGCACGCCGGGATCCTGTTCCAAGGTCTTTTGGGCCTGCTGTCGCTTGACTTCAAGAAGCGCTTCCTCGTGACGGGCGGGCGTCGGACCTTCCCCCAAGCCCGACTCGAAAAGCACCTTCACGGCCTCCCCTTGTGTCTCCTGGAGCGCGGCTTCGATCCGGCCCTTGAGCTGTTCGGTGAGCAGGGCCTCCATCCCCAAAGGCAGGCCAAGCACAAGCTCACCGTTTGTAAACTTTCTGCAGACCGACTGGTTGAGCACCTGCCGGGCAGCCCCGCCCAAGGTCAGCCGGGACACATAGAGGGGCCAGTTTTCCGGAGACAGGGCAAGAGCGGATCCGATCGGAGACGGATCGGTCGAGCCCGCCGCGGGGATATCCGGTGCGGGGGCGCGCTCCCGAGGAGGGGGAGAGACCGGCCCGGGTGGGCGTCCGGACGATGCCGGCCGGAAACTCAGCAAGCGGATGCACGTCATGTCGAACGTCATCCGCGGATCATCGATCACCCGGATTTCTTCCAACCCACGGCGGACGATCTCGTAGTCCAGCTGGAGATCAAGCGGATCGACCCGTTTCAAAAGATCCTCCCACCGCGCCATTTCCCCGGCACGGACCCTGAGGCCGGCTCCCCATTCGAGCCGGGCCGCCAAATCGACGAAACGACGGCCCATGGCCTCGAGAATTCCCGCATAATCGGGCTCGAGCGCATGCAGGGTCTCGAGGAGTGCCCCCAGACGGACCGGGTCGCGTTCCAGGACCGCACCCACCAGCGCATCGAGTTGCTCCGGGCCAAGGGTTCCCAGGATTTCCACCACGTCCTTTTCCCGGATACACCCTCCCCCATAGGACAGGGCGAGATCCAAGAGGCTCAGTGCATCCCGTACGCTGCCGCCCGCTGCACCGGCCAAAAGATCGAGAACCAAAGGATCGGCATCGACGCCTTCCGCCCGGACCACCTCCGCGAGATGTCCGGCGATCCGATCCGCCGGGACACGCCGCAGGGCAAAACGCAAGGCGCGGGACTGGATCGTCGGCGGAACCTTCTCCGGTTCCGTCGTCGCCAGGAGAAAGTAGACATGGGGAGGGGGTTCTTCCAGCGTCTTCAGGAGGGCATTGAATGAGTGGGCCGACAGCATGTGCACTTCATCGATCAGGTAAACCCGGAAGCGCCCCCGGGTCGGCAGGTAGGGAACGTTCGCGAGGAGTTCCCGGGTCTCTTCGACCCGGGTCCGCGAGGCGGCGTCGATTTCGAGAAAATCCGGAAAAGAGCCGGCATCGATCTCCCGGCAATGGGCACAGACTCCACAGGGCTCCGGGGTCACTCCCTGCTCGCAGTTGAGTGCCTTGGCGACCAGCCGACCGAGGGTCGTCTTCCCGACCCCCCGGGTGCCCGAGAATAATAGGACCGGATGCAGCTGGTTTTTCCGCAGGGCATTCTGCAGGGCGCGCACCACGGGTTCCTGGCCGATCAGCGCCGGAAAGGAACGGGGTCTCCACTTGCGGGCCAGGGGCTGGTGGGTCACCAGGGGGGACAAGGGAGGCTCCGTCGGACTCACGCCCCCCCCTCGCTGACGGGGGAGGGACCGCCGCGCTCCATGGCGGAGAGGGTGGGATTCGAACCCACGATACGGTTACCCGTATACACACTTTCCAGGCGTGCTCCTTCGACCGCTCGGACACCTCTCCGCATAACCGCTGTCGGGGAACCGGTGCGCTCCGGGGCTCCCCTTCCCCTCTCACCCGGAGCCATGAAGCCACCGGGCGCCGGACTTTGAGACCGGGATTCCACCCTCACGGGACTCCGTGACTCAACCGCCCCCCGCTCCCGGGTGGGCCGGCGTGAGTCCGGGGGGGACAATCGGGCATTCCCCACCGGACAGGGGACTTTTGGCCTTGATCTCCGGGATGCGATAACGGCCGGACGGCAAGACAGAAACCCCGTTGGTGCGGGGCGCCTGCGCCGGAAGAACCTGGGGTGGATGGTGCGGCACGGGACAGGCGACGCCTGCGCAACCCGCAAGGAGGACCAGACAACCCAGAACGATCAGACTTTTCGAAACACGGTCAGGCAATGCATCATCTCCCGGCGCTGGATCCGGACCGGCCGATGGCAAGCCGTTCCAGAGTGATACGGACCGTCTCCCGGTTCCTTTCGGAGAGGGGGACCAGCGGCAACCGGATGCCCCCGGGGATCCACCCCATCTCTTCCAAGGCCCATTTGACCGGGATCGGGTTCGACTCGATGAACAAAACTTCGTGGAGCGGCGCGAGCGAGTCTTGCATCGCCCGCGCCGCGGACCACTCGCCCCGGAGCGCGTGACCCACCCACCGGGCCATCCGCTCGGGGGCCACGTTCGCGGTGACCGAGATCACTCCGCCACCACCCGCCTCGATGAAATCGAGCGCCGTCCCGTCATCACCGCTCCAGTAGCCGAAATCAGGCCGGCAGAGCTCGCAAAGCGCCCGCAGGCGCTCGACTCCCGGTATAGCTTCCTTGATGCCGACGATGCCGGGAACCCGGCTCAGACGGGCCACCGTCTCCGGCAGGAGGTCACAGGCCGTCCGGCTCGGCACATTGTACAGGATGATCGGGACCGAAACCGACCGGGCTACCGCTTCGAAGTGGCGGAACTGCCCTTCGGGACCCGGCTTGTTGTAGTAGGGAGCCACGAGCAGGCAGGCATCGACCCCGAGTTCCGCCATGCGGCGGGTCAGCTTAAGGGTCTCGTCGGTGGCATGGGTGCCGCTGCCGGCAATCACCGGGATTCGACCCCGTACACGCCTCAGGACCGCCTCGACCAGGGCTACTTTCTCGACCGGCCGGAGCGTTGCGCTTTCCCCCGTGGTACCACCGATCACCAACCCTTGCGTGCCGGATGCGAGATGCCATTCAACCAAATGGTCAAGACTTGTATAATCAATCTGGCCGTCTTGGGCCATGGGGGTGACCAGAGCCACCAAACTACCCTGAAACATGGCTCACACACGCCTAGGGGGCACGCTGTTGAACTATCTTAATCGTTTACGGAGAGAGCGCTCAAGTCCCACCGGATCGGCGTTGCCCCGCAGGGCCGAGAAGCCGCATCCATGAAGCAGGTCTTGGTGTTGAACGCCATGGGCCCCAACCAATCCGCCCTCCTACCGGATCTGACCCGCTATATCCTCGAGTGCGGCTGTAACATCCTGGAAAGTCGCATGTCGGTGCTGGGCACCGAGTTCGCCTGCTTTCTCCTGATTTCGGGACCGTGGGATGCGATCGCCCGGCTGGAAAGCGGTAGCAAAAAGATGGAACGTAAGCTCCAGGTGACGCTCACCCTGCAGCGCACGACCGAGCGTTCGCTCGTCAAGGAAATGACCCCGTATGCCGTCGACGTGGTCTCCCTAGACCAGGAGGGAACCTTGTTCAACCTGACGAGCTTTTTCACCGAACGGGAAATCACCGTCTGCGAACTCAGTTCCCGAACCTATGTGGCGAGCTACACGGGGGCTACCATGATGGCTTTCCAGATGACGATCCTGGTTCCCGCCTCACAACCCATTGCCCACCTCCGGGAGGAGTTCACCGATTTCTGTGACAAACTGAACCTGGATGCCATCATGGAACCCGTGAAATCCTGAAGCCCCATGCCCGACCCGCTTCTGATCCCCGCCTTCGACCTCCCCGCCTACCCGGGTGGCCACCTCCGCTCCGGCGCCCTTCAGGGTCACCCGACCGTTCTCTACTTCTATCCCAAGGACAGCACCTCCGGGTGCACGGTGGAGGCTGTCGAGTTCACGGCACTCCATCCCCGGTTCCGGCAGCTCGGCATTGGGATTGTGGGTGTCTCACGGGACTCGCTCCGTTCCCATGAAAAATTTGCGCTGAAGTATGCGATCCCCTTCCCGCTCGTAGCCGATACGGAATCCACGCTCTGCCGGGCCTGCGATGTGATCCGCGAAAAATCGCTTTATGGCCGTAAATACCTCGGGATCGACCGCAGTACTTTCTTTTTCGACGCCGAAGGGCGGCTTCGTGCGGTCTGGCACAACGTCAAGGCACGGGGGCACGCCCAAGTTGTTCTCGAGCGGGTGATGACGACCCGGATGGCTCCCTGAACGATCCATGACGAGACCGGGCAAGCGTCTCTGCGTCCTGGATACGAATGTCCTGATGCATGATCCGGCGGCCCTCTTCCGCTTCCACGGGGACGACCTGTTCTTGCCCATGGTGGTGATCGAGGAACTCGACGCCGCGAAGAAAGGATTGAGCGAGGTGGCACAGAATGCGCGTCAGGCCAGCCGCTTCCTCGAACAGATGATCCACGGCGCAACCCGGGACGCGATCCACCAGGGATTGCCGCTCGAACCCTTCTCCCTGAAGTCGGGGCCATCCGCCTCCAATGGAACCCGGACCGGCGGCGCTCAGGGACGGCTGTTCCTCCAAACCGAAACCCTCCTCGAGCCGTTGCCCCTCGAACTGCCGGGCCATCATCCCGACCATGCGATCCTTTCAGTTTGTCTGGCGCTGGGCCAACGCCAGATTGAGCATGTGGTCACGCTCATCACCAAGGATGTCAACCTGCGCATCAAGGCGGCCGTGCTCGGCGTCCGCGCGGAAGACTACGCGAGCGACCAGGTGCTCGAGGACCTGAGCCTTTTGGAAAGCGGCATGCGGAACCTGCCTGTGGATTTCTGGCAGACCCACGGCGAACGGGTCCAGTCGTGGAATCGCGAGGGCCTGACCTACTACGCCGTGGAAGGCCCTCTCGTTTCCGGGTGGTTCCCCAACCTCTGCCTGTATGGAGCCGGGGAAACCCCGATCGAGGCCCTGGTCCGCGAGACGGATGGACAGCGTGCGGTTCTCGAGCTGGTCCGGGATTTCCGCGCCCCCCACGCGCCCGTCTGGGGCATCCACGCCCGCAACCGGGAACAGAACTTTGCCTTGAACCTCCTCCTGCATCCTGATCTCGATTTCGTGACCCTGCTGGGTCCGGCCGGGACCGGCAAGACGCTCATGACGCTCGCAGCCGGTCTCCAGGAAACCCTGGAGCACAATCGGTTCCGGGAAATCATCATGACCCGCATCACCGTCCCCCTGGGCGAGGACATCGGCTTCCTGCCCGGGACGGAGGAAGAGAAAATGACACCCTGGATGGGTGCCCTCCTGGATAACCTGGAGGTCCTGAGCGGCTCTTCGGGGAGCGGCAGCTGGGGACGAGCCGCCACCCAGGATCTACTCGCCCAACGCATCAAGATCCGTTCCCTGAACTACATGCGCGGTCGGACCTTTCTCAACCGTTATGTCATCATCGACGAAGCCCAGAACCTGACACCCAAGCAGATGCGGGCGCTCATCACCCGGGCTGGCCCGCACAGCAAGATGATCTGCGTCGGCAACATTGCCCAGATCGACACTCCCTATCTCACCGAAACGACCTCCGGTCTCACCTATGTGGTCGATCGCTTCAAAAACTGGCCCTATTCAGGCCACATCACCCTGTCCCGTGGCGAACGGTCCCGCCTCGCCGATTTCGCCAGTCAGTCGCTATGAGCTGCAAGATCCCCAGGCGGCCCCTTGGTTGTGCCAAGAGGCGCATGTGTTACCATAAAAGTGGACATAACGGAACGATTGCATTGCGATCACGCGATGTTTCAGGGGGAATCCGGAGGTCCGGCTCCCCGTCAACGACCCAACAATGAGCCTGCGCAGGAGCGACGAACATGCTGACGATGACCCGTCTGTCCGCCAAGAAAACTGCCCGGAATCTTTACCTGTTTGCCCTACTGGCTGTGGCGGGGCTGGGCACCGCCCTCACCCCTCCGGCATGGGGGTCGGGATTCGCACTGAACGAAACCAGCGCCCGTGAGATGGGAAAAGCCTATGCCGGCAGCGCCGCGAACCCGGACGGAGCAACCGCCGTTTACTTCAACCCGGCCCTCTTGACCCTCCTCAAGAAACCGACCCTCAACCTGACCGCCACCATTATCAAGCTCTATGGTGAGTTCACCCCAACCTCGGCCATCGACGCCATCGGGGAACCCCTATCCGGGAATAATGGCGGCAACGCCGGCCGGAAACTTAACTTCGTCCCCTCGGGGTTCTTTGCCGCGCCCATCAACCACCACTGGTCGTGGGGCATCGGTATCTACGTCCCCTTCGGGCTCAGCACCGATTACAACGCCTCGTCGATTCTCCGCTACGAGGCCATCTACACCTCCCTGGACGTCATCAACATCAACCCGTCTTTGGCCTACCGTCTGTCCCCTCACTTTTCCATCGGTCTCGGGTTGGATATCTCGAAAGCCTACGCCAAGTTCACGAACGCGGTCGATGCCGGCGCGGTCTGTTTCGCAAAACTGGGACCCTTGAATTGCGAGAGCCTGAACCTCACCCCCCAGTCGCACGACATCTTTTCAGAGGTGCAAGGGAGCGACACGGCTTTTGGCTGGAACATCGGCTTCTTGTGGCATGACTCGGGAACTCGGATCGGTCTCACCTACCGGAGCCGGATCACCCACAATCTTGTCGGAACCGCCTCCTTCAACAACGTGCCGGCCCTCTTTACGCAAAGTGCCCTCTTCTCCCCGACCGACGCCAGCGCCAACCTCGAAACGCCGGACACGGCGACTCTGAGCTTCAACCAGCAGCTGTCCCATGCATGGTCGATCGGTGCAACGGCCAGCTACACCCGTTGGGACTCCTTCCAGCAGATCCAGATTCTCTTTGCGAACCCCAACCAGCCGACAGCCACCACGCCCGAGGATTATCACAATACCTGGTACGGCAGCGTGGGAACCAGCTGGCGCTACAACAAGCACTGGACTTTCCGGGGTGGCCTCGGCTGGGACCAGAGCCCGGTCCCGGACTCGACCCGCAACGCCCGTCTGCCCGACGGCAACCGGGATTGGCTGGCCGTAGGCTTCACCTACCTGGTCAACCCGGCCACCAGTTTGTCGTTTGGTTATGCGCACCTGTTCCTGAACAGTCATATCCCGATGAACAACATCAGTCCATCGGGTGACCAGGTGGTCGGAACCTGGAACCTGGCTGCCAATCTCTATGCCCTGGAGTTTGGCTACCAGTTCTGAACCGGAAACCGGCGGACCGCGAAGCCATCGCGTCCGCCATCCCCGGTCCTGCTGAAGCGGGCTTTAGGGGTCCCGGCGCCCACCGGCGACCCGACGGGAACCTGCTTGTGCCTGACTCCTCACCTGAACCGAACGGAGCCCGAAACCGATCATGCTTTTACCCAGACGCCAGACCGATGGAATCCTCCCCCCACACTGCCGACCCACACGGATTCGATCGGAGATCCTCGTTGCCGGACGCCGGGTGGTCGCGGTCACCGGAATCCTTGGGCTGACCCTGACGCTCGGCGCCTGTGCGAGTTTGTCCGGCCATGGCCCGGGACCTTTTCACGACATCAACCGCGCGAACTTTGCCCTGAACGAGGCGGTGGATCAGGCGGTTCTCCGCCCGACTGCCCATGCCTACGTGGCAGTCGTGCCCCATCCCATCCGGATCGGCATCCACAATGTCTTTTCGAACCTGTCGGATCCGATGGTGGTCGTGAACGAGTTCCTGGAAGGCCGACCCCGGCAGGGACTTGAGGAAAGCGGCCGCTTTCTGGCCAACTCGACCTTTGGGGTTTTGGGTCTCTTCAACGTGGCCTCCGCCATGGGCCTCGAGCGCCATCATGCCGATTTCGGACTGACCCTGGCGCACTGGGGCGTGCCGCGGGGACCGTACCTCTATCTGCCCCTCTTCGGCCCGAGCAGCCTGCGCGGCCTCACGGGGCGCATCGTGGACAGTTATCTCGGAAATCCGGTCCAGTACATTTCATCCGTCCCCATCCGCAACAGTCTCACGATCCTCAACCTGATCGAGATCCGGGCCCAGCTCATCGGCCAGGTCCGTCTCATCTACTCTGCACCCGACCCGTATCTGATGATGAAGGACGCCTACCAGCAACACCAGCGCTACCGCCTCTACCATGGCCATCCGCCCATCGTCTACCCGGGTCTGCCGGGCGGCCCGGCACCGGGAACGGATGCGCCGCCCACCCCGGCCCCCCAGCCGGCCGGAAAGCCCCGCCTGCCTTCAAAGCGCTGACTTCAGGAAAGCCGGGACGCGTCTTCCAGGAGGAGATCTTCGACCTGGCAAAGCCGGGCAATGGCCCGGGCCTGGTCGGGCAGGTTCTGGATGCCGAGTGACCGGCCCTGCTCGAGGGCCAGCCGCTTCCATTCGATGAGCTGGGCCACCCCCGCACTGTCCATGAAAGGAACCTCACCTAAATCCACCGTCCTGATCCGGGCAAAGGCACGCCGGGTCTTCCGGTCCGGCCGGACCAGGGTCGCAGCCGTGAGCGGACCGGTCACGGTCATCCGGTCACCCGTGATCCGGACCCCCATCCGGCCTGATCGGGACTCAGGCACCGTCGTCATCCGGACGGGGCATGCACGGCGGGATGGATCGTCTTGTCCTGGAGTTCGCGAATGAGTCCGGCCACACCCACCCGTTCCAGGATCGGTTCAAACTGTTTCCGGAAACTCATGACGTAGGAAATCCCCTCGACACTCACGTCAAAAATCCTCCAGCCACGAGCCGTGCGGTAGAGCGCATAAGTGACACCCACCGACTGGCCTCCCTGCGTGTGAATCTCGCTCATCACCTGCACATAGTGCCCCGAAAGGGAACCCTGGTAGGGCTTGACCTGGACCCGGGCCCCCCGGTAGTGCCTGAGGGCCGTTGCGAAGGTATGGATCAGGTAATGGTAGAAGAAGCGCTCAAAGTGTTTCTGTTCCGCCGGGGTCGTCGACCGCCAGTAGCGGCCCAGCACGTATTCCGCGGTCAGGGAGAAATCGAAGTAAGGCAACAACTGGCCCGCCAGGAGGAGGGCCGTCTGGCGGGGATCTTGGCGGAGCCCCGGCCGGTGGGTCTTGAGAAAGACCAAGACCTTTCCGGTCGCCTGTTTGATCAGAGCGGTGGGCGTGGCCTGCGGATTGTCCACGAGGGGCGTAGGGGTCACGGGTGTGGCCTGAACCGGAAGCATAACCAAGAGGGCCAGGAGCGCGGAGGCGGGAAGGAGGCTTTTCATGTCGGAACACCAGTAGGACCGCGGATTTCGCGGCAGGGATCGGATCCGGTGGGGGGGCATGGTCCAAAAAGCGGGGGCTTTCCTCATTTGCCGGAATGGCCCCCGTGGGTCAGGAGTTGACCCAGCAGGTTTTCCAGGATAATCGCGGACTGGGTGAAATGAATCGTACTGCCATTGTGGAGGAAGGTCGGCGCCCCTCCCGGACTCACGCCGATGTATTGCTCCCCAAGGACTCCCTGGGTCAGGATGGCGGCAGTCGAATCGGCGGGAATCTTGTCATAGTGATCCGAGATGAGAAGATCGACCTCGGCCTGGTACCGCTTCATGCTGTAACGGATCACGGTCACCCGCCCGACCGTCACGCCGCCCATGCGGACGGGTGCTCCCACGTGCAATCCGCCGACATTGTTGAAAAACGCCTTGACCTCATAACTCTGCCCGCCATAGGTGCGGTAGTTGGTGGTTTGCGTGGCCAAGTAGAACAGGGCCGCGACCCCCAGGAGCACAAAGAGACCGGTGATGACTTCCAGTGTGCGGATCGGACGCATAAAACCCTCTTGGCAATACCCGTCAATACATGAATGAGGTTAGCAGAAAATCAAGGGCCAATATCGCCATGGAACTGATGACCACGGATCGGGTTGTCGCCTGGCCGACGCCTTCGGCGGTGGGTCGCGCATGGAAACCCTCATAGAGGGAAATCAGGCTACAGGCCACCCCAAAAATCAGACTCTTCACCATGCCATTCACCAAATCGGCATGAAATCGGACCTCGTGCCGCATGCTCGACCAGAAGACTCCGGGATCGAGTCCCATCATCTTGATACCGATCAGGTAGGACCCGAGGACGCCCATGGCACTGAAAATAGCCGCCAAGAGGGGCATGGCCAGAATCCCGGCCAGAAAGCGCGGGGCCACCACCCGCCGCATGGGATCAACGGCCATCACCTCCATGGCATCGATCTGGCGGGTGGCGCGCATGAGTCCGAGTTCGGATGCGAGGGAGGTTCCGGCCCGGCCGGCGAACAGGAGCGCGGTCAGCACGGGACCGAGCTCGCGCAACAAGGCCAGGGCCACGAGTCCTCCCAGGGAACTCGTGGCGCCGAAACGGGATAAGGCGGTGTAGAACTGCAAAGCCAGGACCAGGCCCACAAACAGCCCTCCCACCGCGATCAGGATGACGGAGACGGAACCCACGTAAAAAAGCTGTTCGACGAACTGACGCGGCCGGGCCAAGGTGGAGGGAATCAGGGTCAGACTGGTCACCAGAAAATGCAGACGGCGTCCAAGGGCTGCGCAGAACTCCAGAATCGGCCGGACGAGGGATCCGAGCTGCCTCATGCCGGCCGGACCTTGCCGAACAGATCGGCTGTGTACTCGCGGCTGGGATAATGGAACGGTACCGGTCCCTCAGCGCTCCCGCTCACGAACTGGCGAACCCACGGGCTTTCCATCTCCCGGATGACGGCGGGAGATCCGGCTCCCTGCACACGGCCTTCCGCAATGAGATAGCACCAGTCCGCCACCTCGAGCATCTCGGTCACATCATGGCTCACAATGACACTCGTGATGCCGAGGCTCCGGTTGAGATGGACGATGAGTCGCAGGATCATGCCCATGGCGATCGGATCCAGCCCGACCAAGGGCTCATCGTAGAACATGATCAGGGGATCCAGGACAATCGAGCGCGCCAAGGCCACTCGACGGGCCATGCCTCCGGACAGTTCTGACGGGTAAAGCGAGTGGGCCCCCCGCAACCCCACCGCCTCGAGCTTCATGAACACCAGATGGTGAATCAGCGCTTCCGCGAGGTGTGTGTGTTCCCGGACCGGAAAGGCGACATTTTCGAAAACCGAAAGATCCGTGAAGAGGGCGCCGTCCTGAAACAGGACCCCCATCCGCCGTCTCAGGCGGTAAAGCGCTTGACGGGACAGCGCGCCCACTTCTTCGCCCCCCACCTCGACCTGCCCCCGGAGGGCCTTCTTCTGCCCGGTCATGAGTTCGATCAGGGTACTCTTGCCGGATCCGCTCGGGCCCAGAATCGCCGTGATCTGCCCTTCCGGAACGGTGAGATCCAGGCCGGAAAAAACGACACGCGAACCGTAGCCGAAATCGACATCCTGGACGCGGATCGTATTCCGGCCCGAGGGCAATATGAAATCCGCCGAACCAGTCAACTGTCGGGAGGATGAGGGCGTCGTCATGGGGATCTCGGGACGTGATGCCAGGTCGGCTTCAGGCCACTTTTTCCAGGTCCGGATGGTAGCGCCCCATGCTCGCCAGGCTGTTCAGGCGAACGCGTTGACTGAACAGCTCCTGCGCCTGCCGGATCCGGTCTTCCTTACCGGCCCACATGCGGAGCGGGGGTTCCTGGAGCGCCCGCGAGAAGGAAAAGGTGAGACGCCAGGGCAGGCGGGTGGCCAGCCGGTTGATGGCATCGAGATGCTGGGTGGCTTGTTCCGGGGACTGCCCCCCGGAAAGGAAAGCAATCCCGGGAACAGCCGCCGGCACCGTCCGGGCCAGGGTTTGCACCGTGGCCTGAGCCACGGTCTCCACGGATGCGGGCCGGTTGCATTGCGTTCCTGAAACCACCATGTTGGGCTTGAGGACCAGTGCCTCGAGCCGGACCCGGTAGGCCTTGAGGGCCATAAACAGCTGATCGAGGGCAGCCGTGGTCACGGTCTCGCAGCGATCCAGATCGTGACTGCCCTCCATGAGGACTTCCGGCTCCACAATCGGAACCATGCCGGCTTCCTGCACCAGTCCGGCATAACGGGCCAGAACCTCGGCATTGGCCTTGAGGGCCAGAGATGAGGGACGCTCTTCATCCACGCGAATCACGGCCCGCCACTTGGTAAAACGTGCACCTTGCCCCCGGTAGGCAGCCAGCCGCTCGTGCAGGCCGTCCAGTCCCTCGGTCACGGACTCATCGGGCTGCCCCGGCAGCGGTTTGATCCCCCGGTCCACCTTGATGCCGGGCAGGATGCCGCGATCCTCGAGAATCTGGACGAGCCGCCGGCCGTCCCGACCGATCTGGCTCAAGGTCTCTTCGTAAAGGATCACGCCGGAGAGGTATTGGTCGATCCCCGGGCTCGAAAACAAGAGTTCGCGGTAATCCCGCCGCGTGATCTCCGTGGACGGAATCCCCACGGCCTGGAAGCGTTTTTCGATGGTTCCTGAACTTTCATCAGCCGCCAGGATACCCCGGTCCGGTGCCACCAACTGTTGCGCAAGAGCATCGAGCGGATGGGACTTCATGGACGGGATCGGCGACCTTGGGGAAAAATCGGAGTGAGGATTATGATAACAGAAGTACTTCCGGCACTCCGAACCGGCCAAGGCGGGTGAGCTTCTGGCCAGGACTCATGGTTTATGAGCGATCCGCGGTAGAGACCCGCAAAGGGTGGTTCTTTGCGGCGCTGGATTGCGCCATTGAAACCGACAGATTCGACGACTGCGCGGATCGGTTCCGGAAACCTCACGCAGTGCCGAGCTCGGTCCGCACGGCGGATTCGGGACAGGGGTCCTTTCGCACGGGCGGGTGAGCCCGTCGACGTCGGGCATTCCCACACCTGCTACAACGTATGCGTCGGCCCGACACCGGGAAGTTTTCCGGTCAACAGTTTTTCGAGCTTGAGTTGGGCGCCTTTGGCAGACTCCCCCATGAACTGGACGCCGATCCCCTGGTTCGAGCCTTGGGCACGAAAGCGGTTTCCCGCACCCACCTGCGTGACCCAGACGACCTTTCCTTCGACTCCGACCGGCTGTGCTTCCCGGGGCAGTTCGATCAACAAATACACCGACTCCCCCAAATGAAAACCGGTCTCCATGGACAGGAAAAGCCCCCCCCCGCTGATGAACGGCATGTAGCAGCGATAGAGTTCATCCAGATCGGTGAAGGCGCGCTTGATGAGGCGGTTAGTCGAGTTTTGAGGCATGCCGATTGACCTCCCGGGTAATACCCACCACCAGCGCTTCCAGGGCGAGCCGCTGATTGATGCCGGCCTGCGCCATGCGCTCGGTCTCGCGGGCCCGAGTATACAGGAGCTCGAGACTTTCCACGGGCAGGGCGCCCAGTCGACGTTCGAGGATTTGGGGCAACCGGGTCCGGACCGGCCAGCCCAGGCGCGCGCGACTTGTCGTCCACAGGCATTGGGACCAGAGACGGGCCTGGTCAGCCCATGTCAAAGGTGGGCGTTCCCGGACCCAGACCAAGGGACTCGTTTCCCCCTGAAACATCCGCTCGCATTCGCTCGCCCATTCCCCGACCAGCGCTTCCCACTCCGGGGTTCCAAGCCCGGAGCCGGTCTCTGGTGCGTGCAAGGTCCAGCGCTGGCAACGGCTCCTGAGCGTGGCCTTGAGGGCGCGGGGCCGACCGGATTCCATGAGGTAGAAGGCATGCGGGGGCGGTTCCTCCAGGGTCTTGAGAAAAGCATTCGCCGCCCCTTCCGTCAACCGGTTGGCGCGCGGAATCCAGCCCACTTTCCATCCACCACGATGGGCGGTCAGCGCCAGCGCGTCTTCCAGACTACGGATCTCGTCGATCCCGATCTGCTCGGGTTCCTCCGCGATGATCCGGAGATCGGGATGGGCATGACCCGCCTTCCGCTGCCGGCATGACCAGCAGCGACCACAGGGCGGTTCGTCGGATTCCGCCTCGCATAAGAGCCGCTCGATGAGATGGGCTGCCAAAAGCCATCGCCGGGATTCGGTCGCTCCCGTGAGGAGGATCGCACCGGAATCCACCGTCCGGCCCCGTGCCGGGCCCAGCGTAGCCAACAACGCCTGAGGGATTCCCCAGTCGATCGGCTCGTCAGGAGTGCGCGCCGCTCCAGCCGGACTCATCCCGATGGCTCCTCAGGCCGGATTGACGCCTGACTCTGCCAGGTCGCAAATCGATGGGTCAAGGCGGCTTCCAAAATCGCCCGGACCTCATCCGGAGGACGGCCACCCTCGATCCGGATGAAGCGTTCGGGATCGGCCTCCCAGCGGGATCGATAAGCCGATCGCACCTGCTCATGCCAGTCGGGGCCCTCCCGTTCCATCCGGTTCAAATGCCCGCGCTGACGGACTCGCTCCAGTGCCTGATCGACGGGCGTGTCGAAGTAAAGCGTGAGGTCGGGCCGCCCGCCCGGTCCCAGCACCCAGTGTTCCAGTGTGGCGATCCAGGCGAGAGGCAGGCCCCGCCCTCCCCCTTGGTAGGCATAGGTGGAATCGATGAAACGGTCACACAGCACCCAGATCCCGGACTCCAGTGCCGGCTCGATCCGTCGCACCCAGTGTTGCCGACGCGCGGCAAACACGAGCAAAAGCTCGGCCAGGCCGTCCGGTTCCTCGGCGGTCGGGGACAGCACCCATTCCCGGATCGTCTCGGCGAGTGGGGTTCCCCCCGGCTCGCGCGTCTCGACGAGCAGGACACCTTGGGCACGGATGAGATCACGGATCCACCCGGCCTGGGTGGTCTTTCCTGCACCGTCACCGCCCTCCAAGGTGATCAGGCGCCCCCGGCTCACGGTTTCTTCCCCTTCTTCCGCAGGAGATAGCGGGCAATGTGACGGTCCTGCTGACTCAGGGTGCGGGCAAAAATATGTCGCCCATTGCCCATCGCAACGAAGTAGAGATTCCGTCCGATCCGGGGATGGAGCGCGGCCAGAAGGGCGTTGCGGCTGGGATAGCAGATCGGCGAAGGTGGCAAGCCGCGATGACGATAGGTATTCCAGGGACTCGCCACCGCCATGTCACGCGCGGTCAACGCGCCCCGAAACCGGGGGCCCAGTGCGTAGATGACCGTGGGATCACTCTCGAGCGGCATGCCGAGCTCCAGCCGACGAATAAAGACCCCGGCGATTTCCGGCCGCTCCTTCCGGTACGCCGATTCTTTTTCGATCAAGGAAGCCAGGATCAGGGCCTGGTAGGCGGTCTTGATGACCGGGTTCCGTTCACGATGGGCCCAAGCGCCTCCGAGGAAATCCGCCATCCGGTGATAGGCCCTCGCGAGGAGGGCGGCAACCGGTGTCTTCCCGGGAAAGAAGTAGGTTTCCGGCGCGAAAACCCCCTCCGGGCTCTCGTTGGGATGACCGACCTGCTCCATGGTCCAGGACGCCGAGAACCGGTGGTGCTTCGGCTTTTGGAGTTCGGGATCCGCAATCAGGGCCGCCCTGAGTTCGGAGAAGGTCTCCCCGGGAATGATCGTAAAGCGATGCAGGATGACCCGGCCGGCGACCAGGCGGCGCAGAAGCCCGACCTGGCTCATCCCAGACTGGACCCGGTACTGTCCGGCCTCGAGCTTTCGCGCCACACCCGAAAGGCGTCCCAGGAGGTCGAAGGTCCACCACTCCGGCAGGATCCCTCGCGCTTCCAGGCGGTGACTCAGGCGATCGAGGGTCTCGGCCCGGTGCAGCGTCACCGTTTCGGCCTGCGGGAGATCGAGGGGGGTATTCACCGCCCAGAGCCAAAGACCCGCGGCGCCGGCAAAAGCCAAAAGCACCACGACGAATCCGGCCAAGAGAAGCCCTCGGAGGCTGCTCATTCCACCCATTTTTTTCATCTGGCAGTGCTCGCTTCACGATACCGTCCCGCACCGCACCGGGGACATCCGGGCCGGAACCCCCCGGGAGGGCAGCCGGAGCAGGATGCCATCACGCGTTCAACGATACGCCTTGAAGACGAGAGTGCCGTTGGTACCGCCGAACCCAAAGGAGTTCGACAGGACGATATCCAGACGGGCCGGTCGGGACTCCTGGGGGACATAGTCCAGAATACATCCCTCACCGGGCTGGTCCAGGTTGAATGTCGCCGGGATGACCTGATCGCGCAGTGCGAGCAGGCAGAAAATGGCCTCGATGGCCCCGGCTGCCCCCAGGAGGTGCCCGGTCACCGATTTGGTGGAACTCACGGCGACGTGTCGCGAGGCCGCTCCCCAGACGGCCTCGATCGCCCGGGATTCGGCGAGATCACCGACCACGGTCGAGGTCCCGTGGGCATTGATGTAGTCGACATCGCCGGGTGCCAAGTGCGCATCTTTGAGGGCAAGCCGCATGCAGAGCGCCGCGCCTGCCCCATCTTCGGGAGGCGCAGTGATGTGGAAGGCATCGGCACTGACGCCAAAGCCGATGAGTTCCCCCCAGATCCGGGCTCCCCGGGCCCGCGCATGCTCGAGCGATTCCAGAATCAGGACAGCGGCCCCGTCCGACAGCACGAAACCATCGCGATCCCGGTCCCAGGGCCGGCTGGCCCGGCCGGGATCTTCATTCCGGGTCGACAAGGCACGCGCCGCGCAAAAACCGGAGACCCCGCCGGGCGAGATGGCCATCTCGGCACCGCCCGCGAGCATCACATCCGCATCGCCCCGTTCAATGATCCGCGCCGCATAACCGATACAGTGGGTTCCCGTGGTACAGGCGGTGGCCAGTCCCAGGTTGGGGCCTCTCAGCTGATAGAGGATCGACAGATGTCCCGAGACCATGTTGATGATGGAACTCGGTACGAAAAACGGTGAAACCTTTTTGGGTCCGTCGTAATCCCGGACCAGGTCACGGATCTTCTCGATGCTGAGGATCCCCCCGATCCCGGCACCGATGATCACGCCCCGACGTTCTGAAGCCGCTCCCTCGGCCACCTCCAGCCCGGCCGACTCGAAGGCCAACCGTCCCGCCGCCACCCCGTACTGCATGAAAGGGTCCATTTTGCGGGCCTCTTTCGGAACCAGGTACCGGTTGGGATCGAAATCCTTGACCTCACCGGCAAAACGGGTGGGATAGTTCGCGGCATCAAAATGAGTGATGGTGGAGAAACCGTGGCGTCCCTCGAGGACATTCTTCCACGCCGTCTCCACATCGACTCCGACCGGCGAGATCAGACCCGCGCCGGTGACCACGACCCGCGTGCCGGTCACGGCCCGACCCCCTTTTCAAGAGCCCGTCCCGGCACCCGCCTCCCGCCTCCGGACTGTCTGGATCTCCTACCCCTGTTCAATGGGCCTCGGTATGGGCCTTGATGTAATCCACGGCCTGCTGGACAGTTGTGATCTTTTCGGCCTCCTCATCCGGAATCTCGCACTCGAACTCCTCTTCCAGGGCCATCACCAGTTCCACATTATCCAGCGAATCGGCACCCAGATCGTCGACGAATGAGGCCTCAGGCTTGACCTGCTCTTCCTTGACGCCCAACTGCTCCACGATAATTTTCTTGACTCGCTCTTCAATATTGCTCATGTGTCTCGAGTCCTCATCAGATTGACAAAATGACGCCGCGGCGCCGGAAGGGCAATTGTAGCTAAAAAAAATCCCCGATCCGCAACTCGGTTATGAAGTCCATAAGATTCATGACCTTTGACATGAAAGTGTTCATGACATGTACATGCCGCCATTGACCTGCAGGGTTTCTCCCGTGATGTATCCGGCCCCCTCCGAGGCCAAAAAGCCGACACAGGCGGCCACATCCTCGGGGGTGCCGAGCCGCCCCAGGGGAATCCGCTCCCTCAGCCGCTCCCGCTGTTGCGGGTTGAGCGTGCGGGTCATGTCGGTCTCGATGAAGCCCGGCGCCACAGCGTTGACCGTGATGCCCCGCGACCCCACTTCCTGGGCCAAAGAGCGCGTGAGGCCCAATAATCCCCCCTTCGCGGCCGCGTAGTTGACCTGGCCGGGATTGCCGGACAGAGCCACCACGGAAGCCATGTTGATGATGCGGCCCCGCCGCTCCTTGAGCATGGTCCGCAGGCAGATCCGGGTGAGGCGGAAGACGGCGTTGAGGTCGACCTCGAGCACCGTCTGCCAGGCGTCCTCGCCCATCCGGAGCATGAGGTCGTCGCGGGCGATCCCGGCGTTGTTGACCAGCACCCGGACTGGCCCGAAGCGACCTTCGAATTCCCGCACGCTCTCCTCCAGCGCCCGCGCATCCGTCCGGCCGAGGTCGAGTGCCCAGCCGACACCGGCCCAGCCGTGACGGGACAATAGTTCACCGACCCGCGTGGCCCCAGACTCGGTCGTTGCCGTCCCGACCACGGTCAACCCGTCGGCGCCCAGGCGTTCGAGGATCGCCTGTCCGATTCCCCGGCTGGCCCCGGTGACTAAAGCAAAACCTGACTTTCCGTTCATGGATCTCCCCGGTCAACGGATTTCGGCATATTGAAGGATCGTCTCGCGGTTCTCAAGGCCCACATGCCCGAGCTCGGGCGCGATGCGCCGATTGAGACCGATGAGGACCCGTCCCGGGCCGCATTCCACGATGCGGGAAACCCCATACCGGTCCCGCAGATGCCGGACCGTTTCCGTCCAGCGCACCGGACTTGCAAGCTGGGCCACCAGGGCTTCGCGGATGGACGCGGCTTCGAGATGCTCCTCGAGGTCGGCATTATGCACAACCGGCAGGACCGGTGGCTTGAGATCGACCTGGGCCAGTTCCTGAGCGTAGGCGCAGGATGCTTTCTTCATGAGCGAACTGTGGGCCGGCACGCTCACGGGCAGGAGGAGGGCCCTTTTCGCACCGGCGGCCCGGGCAGCCCCGATGGCCTGTTCCACGGCCACCCGCTCGCCCGCAATCACGACCTGGCCGGGGCAGTTGTAGTTGACGGCCTCGACGATCCCAGCGGTCACCGTCCGGCAGACCTCCTCGATGACGCCATCATCCAGGCCCAGAACGGCCGCCATGGCACCGGTGCCCGGCACCACGGCCTCCTGCATGAGCCGCGCGCGCACCGCAACCAGGCGGGCCAGGGCCGGGATCTCGAGCACACCGGCCGCGTAGAGCGCCGCATATTCACCCAGGCTGTGACCGGCTACCGCGACCGGCATCATCCCCCCCTGGGCACGCTGGAGGGCATAAAAGGCGATGTCCGTCGCGAGCATGAGCGGTTGGGTCACGGTCGTGACATCCAGGGCCTCGGGGGGGCCCTCGATCGCGAGGCGCCTGAGATCCTGGCCGGCCGCCTGTGAAACCGTTTCAAAAATACCCACCAGAATGGGATCGTGGGCGAGGTCCGCCAACATGCCGACCTTCTGCGATCCCTGACCCGGAAAAACCATGGCGATCTGGTTCATGGATGATCTCCAACGGGCGCTGAGGGAACTGGAGCTGCGGCTCTGGCCTGCCGGCGGTCCCTCCTGCGATCGAGGGCGATCCACAGGATGCCCAGAAGAGTCCCGGCGATCGCGCCATAGAGGTGGGCGATGGTGAGAATGGGACCGCCGATGGCCCAGTGCGAAGTCGGCAACGGTCCGAACAGCCGTTCGTAAGTCAGCTTGAGGATCAGGAAGGCCAAAAGCCAGCGCCCGCCCCACTCACGGCGGTAGACGGCGAGGAGCGCACCGGCGGCCCAGTAGGTATGGAGGACCCCCGAGATGCCATCGAACCAGAAAACCCCCGGCGAGAACAGGAAAACGCCAAGACCGACCGCCAAGGCGCCCACGGCCGTTGCGACCCAGAAACGCCGTACGCCGAGGATGGCACCAAAAAGCAGCCAGAGAAGGACGAATCCGGACAGGTCGAGTCCGAGATGCGCCCAGCTCGAGTGGATGAAATTCGCCGTGACGAGCCGCCACCACTGGCCCGCCAAGACCTTCCCTCGATCATAGCGGAGCGCATGCCGCATGGCCGCACCGCCGAACTGCAGGAAGGTACAGACCAGAACGATCACGATGGCCGGCCACGCTTCCCGGCCGGCCCGACGGAGCCACTCGCGGACGGGAGGGCGGCGAGTTCGCCGGTGGGTTGCGGGAGAGGAAACCATGCCTGACCTGTTTCAACTAGTGCTATGATGAGAACCGTACCCCGCCGCTTCAGGCACGATCCTTGCGGACGGTTGCAGGGTACAGGTTCTTCGCGTGTCGCTACAGGAACTAGTGTAACCGATCCCCATGGCCCCCCGATCTCTCAGCCGACGACTTGACCGGATTTTCCGGGCCGGACACCGTCCGGACCCCGGGTTCACCCTGATCGAAATCATGGTCGTGGTCGTGATTTTGGCCATTCTCGCGACCATCATCGTGCCCAACGTGATCAACAAGCCCGAAGAGGCCCGGATCACCAAAGCCAAAGCCGACATCCGATCCATCGTGGCGGCTCTCGACATGTACAAACTCGACAACTATCAGTATCCGACCACCTCCCAGGGGCTCAAGGCACTCGTGGTCAAACCGAGCTCTTCCCCGATACCGCCTCATTGGCATCACTATCTGAACCAGATCCCGATCGATCCCTGGGGCCATCCCTACAAGTACCTCTACCCCGGGGTCCATGGCACTTTCGATGTCTGGACCGACGGCCCCCCGGGGTCGTCCAGCCATCATCGGGTGATCGGCAACTGGAACCTCGACCGGTCCCGATGATCCGGCATCAGGCGCCGGGGGCGCGCGGATTCACCCTGATCGAGATCCTGGTCGTCCTGCTCATCGTGGGCATCCTGACCGGTATCGCGGTCCTTTCGCTCAGCTCACTGGGCCAGGCCTCGCGACGCGAACAGGCGGCACGGCGACTGGCCGGCCTCATCGAACTGGCCTCCCAGCAGGCCGTGATCCAGGGCGAGACCTATGGGCTGTGCCTGGAAACCCACCGCTACTGGTTCCTTCGGGACGAGCACGGCCAGTGGGTGCATTTCGCCCACGGCTCGATTTATCGTCGACGAAGCCTGCCCCGGGCTCTCACGATCAGCGTGGACTTGACGGGAACCCGACTCCACCTGCCGACCCGGCAACCCTCCAAAACCACGGTCCGACACAAGGCCCACGCCTCGGGCCACCGAGAGCCCCTTCGGGTCGCCCACCGCCCACCGGACATCCTGATCCTGCCGAACGGCGAGCTCAGCGCTTTCGAGATCGGCATCTCGGCACGTGGCCACCAGCGGTCCTACCGCATCCGGGGCACGGCCACGGGACACCTCTCGCTGATCCCGCTGCATCACGCCTCGACATGAGGATGTCTGGACAACGCGCATTCACGCTGCTTGAAGTCCTGATCGCCCTCGCCATCGTCGGCATCGGACTGCTCGCCCTGCTCGGAACCACGATCGAAAACACGCGCGTGGCGCATGGACTCGAGGCCCGCACTCTGGCCGGGTACGTCGCCGCCAATGAGATCGAAGAACTGCGCCTTGCCCCGAGCTGGCCCACACTGGGCCGGAGTACGGGCCACGCCCGTCTCGGGGGCATCCGCTGGCGGTGGACGGTCCATGCCGACCATACCGCCGCCCCCGGGATCCTCCGGGTCAAAGTCGGCGTCCGTCCGGTCGGCAGCCGCACGGGCGCACTCGTCACCCTGACCGGATTTTTGGGCCGTTCGCTCCTCAACCGGCCGAGCCCCCTGACCAGCACCCCTCCCCCTCCCGGGGTCATGCCGAGCCCGATCGGGCCGGGACTGCCGGGTCCCCCACTCCCGGGAGGCCCGGGCACCTGAACCCATGGACCGCTCCCGCGCCTTCACCCTGATCGAGATCCTGGTCGCCACCGCGATCCTGGCCCTGCTCGCGATCATGGCTTACGGATCGCTCGAAACCATTATCCGGGAACGGACCATCACCCGTCGCCGGGGACACGAACTCGAAGCACTCCAGATGACCATGCTGCTCATGAGCCAGGATCTCGCGGAAGCCGCCCCGCGCCCGATCCGTGCCTCAAGCGGGATCCTCAAACCGGCACTGCACGGCGGGCGGGGCGAACCGGGCCCGCTCCTGGTCCTCACGCGGGATGGCGATGCCGACCCGGCCGATGCCCACCGATCAGACCTCGAACGGGTGGGTTACGGATTAGTCGGCCACCATCTCGTCCGCTTCACCTGGCCGGTCCTCGACCGCGCCGTACCGGCCCCACCGCAGCGGGATACCCTGCTCCACGGCGTCCGCTCGTTCCGCGTCCGCTTTCTCGGCCCGGCGGGCCACTGGCATCACCACTGGCCACCGCTCGATGTGCCTCCGGCGGCCGATCTCAACCATCGCCCCCTGGCCGTCGAGATCCGGCTCCGGACCCGGGCCTGGGGGCGGATCCAGCGCATTTTCGAGTTGCCATGAAACGGGTCTCGCAGCGGGGAGTCGCCATCCTGATCGCCCTCGTGGTCATCGCCATCGCGGCCGGCATCGCCGCCCGCATGATCTGGGATCGCAACCTGGAGTTGCACCGGACCGAAAACCTGCTGCGCTTCCAGCAAAACTATGAGTACGCATTGGGTGCCGAATCCTGGATCGACAGCCTGATGCACGAAGAGCTGGGCACCGGGCCCACGGTCAGCCTGACCCAGACCTGGGCCCAAAAGCTCCCGCCCTTTCCCATCCCGCACGGTGCCATCGTCGGACAAATCACCGACCTCCAAGGATTTTTCAATCTCAACAACCTCTCGGCCCAGGGAGGAGGAATCGATCCTAACCAGCTCGGGGTTTTCGAACGGCTCCTCGTCGAACTCCGGATCAACCCGGAGGTCGCGCAGGCTGTGGCCAGCTGGGTCGCGAGTTCACCCGGCGGATCGATGTCCTCGATGAACAGCACCTATGCCGCGGAAGACCCGCCCTACCGGGCTCCCATGGCCCCCATGGCCAGCACCACTGAGTTGCGCTTGATCGCCGGCCTCACGATCAACCAGTACCAGCGCCTGCGGCTGTGGGTCGTCGCCCTGCCGGTTCCCACCGCCATCAATGTCAATACCGCTCCGCTCGAGGTGCTGGACGCCCTGGTCCCCGGCATCACCCCCTCGGCGCTCGAGGCGATTCTCAAGCAGCAGCGCGCCGGTGGGTTCGGGAGCGTGGGTGAGTTCGAGGGGCTCTTGGGACAGACGGTGACCGTTCCGATCGGCACTGACAGCAGCTTCTTTAGGCTCCACCTGGATATCCATTTTGCCGGGACCCGCTTCCACTTGAGCAGCCTGCTGTACCGCGAGCCCAGCGGTTCTTTCCGGGTCTACACCCAGACCCTGGGCTCGGGGGGCTAGCCCTCACGATCCCGGATCCGCTACGCCAGATGCGCAAAGCGGGTGAGATCAGGTATGATCACCGGGGGGTGAAAAGTCTGCACATCTTTCGCGTCTCCTCCCCACTCACCGATCACGTCATGGATTCCGCAGCGAGCCCGAGATGGTGGAACAGATCCTGATCCGACTAGAGCAGGACGCAAGCGCTGCGGACTGGTGGGTCCTCGACACCCAGGGGCACCGCCGCGGCGGCATCGGTCACGCGCCTCTTAACGAGATCGCCCGCCACACGCCCTCGCGCCGCGTCGTGGTAGCCATCCCCAGCCGCGAGATCACGCTCACCCGCCTCCGGCTGCCCATGCGATCCCGTCGGCAATGGGCGGAAGCCATCCCGTTTGCCCTGGAGGAGCAGGTCGCCGGGGATCTCGACACCCTGCATTTCGCTTCCGGCAACCCGGACCAGAACGGGAATATCCCCGTCGCCATCGTCGAACGGGCCTGCCTCGAGAAATGGCTCGCCATCCTCTTCGAGGCTGGCCTTCATCCCGACGAACTCTGGCCGGACCTCTTTCTCCTCCCCGCCTCCCCCTCCGCCTGGAACATCGCCCGCAGCACCGATCTTTTGATCCGTGGGCCGGGCTTGCCGGGCTGCGCGGTGGCGGACCGACTGGCGCCGGAAATCCTGAAACGGATCCTCCGTGACCTCCCTGAAGTCGCCCGACCCCGAGAAATCGCGTTCTGGGGAGAACCGACTGATCCGGCAGTCCCCATCCTCGAGCCCATGGCGACCCAGCTGGGTTGCTCCTTCAGGTTTAGCGATGGGTTTTGGTACGAAGAGGCCAGCCGCGCTCCCATCCAGGGCCTCAATCTCCTGCAGGGTGCGTTTGCTCCCGGCCACCAGCGGCAGGCCCGCTGGGCCCGCTGGAAACCTGTCGCCCGGCTCGGCAGTGTCGTCCTGGCAGTGGCACTTGCCCTCCTCATCATCCAGCGCATCCGTCTCGCATCGACCGCCCAGGCGTGGCAAACGCGGGTCCATCAGATTTTCCATCGGGTACTGCCGGGTCAGCCCTACGTGTCCCCACGCGCACAGATCGAACAGGCACTCCGGCTCCGGTCCGCCGGTCCGGCCGGGACGCTGCGCTTTCTCCACTTGCTGGTCCGGATGTCCAAGAACCGCCCGACCACGATCCATCTTCTCACCCTGAGCTATCGTGCGCGGGCAATCGGCCTCCAGTTCACCGCACCCAGTCTGACGGCGGCCCGGGATTTCGAGCAATCGATCGTCCGGAGAGCCCACTGGCTCCGCCAGCACCAGAAAGTGGAGAAGGATCCGGGCGGTATCAGGATCCAGGTCGTCTACCGGGCGCGAGGTCCGTCTTCATGAAAGGGATGGATGAACTGCGTGCGGCGTGGACACGACTGGCCCCGCGGGAACAGGTGGGCGTAGGAGTGGCCGGCGGGGTGCTCGCCCTGTTTCTCGTCTACCTCCTGATCCTGAGCCCCCTGCTCGACGGCCTGCGCACCGACTCCCGCCGGATCAGTCGCGAACGGGCCCTTTATGTCTGGATCGCGCGCCACGAAAGCCGTCTCGAGCAGTCGGCCGGGTCGACTGCGCTCCCCCTCACGCCCTCCTTCCGTGCCGGCATCCAGGAACGGCTGGACCGCCTGTTCGGCCACCGCCACGCCTTCAAGATCCACACGACGGGCCGAGACCGGCTCACCGTGGTGATGAAGAGTGTGCCGTACGAATCACTGTTGTCGGATTTCTTCCCCTTTCTCGTCCGGCATGGCATCGCGCTGCGCCGGATTACGATCAACCATCAGACCCAGGGCTCGAACCTCGTCGGGGTCACCGTCGAACTGACCGACCATGCGAAGACCCTCTAAGTCCGTCCTCCGTCTCGGCGCCCTTGCCCTGGTGGTTTACCTGATCGCACTCGTCGCCGACTTCCCGGCGGCCGTGGCTTTCCATCTCTTCGGGCCTTCGTCCCCGGACTTCAGGGTCCAGGGGGTGAGCGGGACCCTCTGGAACGGTCGGGCCGGACCCGCCCGGATCGGTGCGATCGCGATCCAGCATCTGGACTGGAGCGTGAATCCGTGGCCCCTCCTTGTCGGCACGCTCGAGGTCCAGTTCAAGATGACCACGCCGGGGGCGGGATCAGAGCAAGGCACTCTCTGGTTCACCAGTCTCAACCACTTCCGGCTCGAGCACGTCGTGGCCACCTTCGACCCGGCCGCCGGAGTCACCTCTTTCCCCGAGCTGTCCGGCCGAATCCGGCTTCGGATCCATACGCTCGAGATCCGGCATGGAAGCCTCTTCCGTCTGGCCGGGCAACTCGGTGCCCGCCGGATCACCCTGCAATCCCCCATCCGCCTGCAAGTGGGACCCCTTTCCATTCAGGCCCATCCGGCCGCCCGGGAGGTCAGTGTGATCCACCTCACCGCCGGATCTGCCGGGGACTTTGCCGGAACGGCCACGATCACCCTCACCCACAAGCAGGGCTACCGGTTGGTCGCTCTCATCAAGCCGGAACCCAATGCACCGGCCTTCCTGGAACGGCTCCTCGCAGGTACCGGCCAACCGGACCCACAAGGCTTCTATCACCTCCAGATGAAAGGGGTCCTCCCTCCGCTTTCCTCGCTCCTGACCACCCGGTCTTCGGCCCCCGGAATCCCGCCATGATGCCCAAAGCACTCACCCCGGACACACGCCTCTCCATCATCGGCCTGGGCTATGTGGGCCTGCCACTGGCCATCGCCTGGAGCCGCCACTTCAAGGTTCTGGGCTTTGACCCGGATCCCACCCGCATCGAGGAACTCCGTGCGGGACAGGACCGGCGGCGGGAAGCCCGCGCCGAGGACCTGACTCCGGGGCCCACCTTGCATTTTACTTCTGATCCGGAGTCCCTCCGGCAGTCCGATGCCTTCATCGTGGCGGTTCCCACCCCGATCGACGAGATCAAACGCCCCGACCTCACGGCGCTTCGCACCGCCTGCGTCACCGTCGGATCCCGTCTCGGGCCGGGCAGCGCCGTCATCTTTGAGTCCACGGTCTACCCGGGAGCGACCGAGGAGATCGCCGTACCCCTCCTGGAAGAGCATTCCGGGCTCCGGCTCAACCAGGACTTCGTCGTCGGCTACAGCCCCGAACGGGTCAATCCAGGGGATTTGAGCCATCCCTTCACCGAGATCATCAAGATCACCTCCGCCTCCTCGCCGGAAGCCCTCGAGTGGGTCGATGGTCTCTATCGCCGGATCGTCCGGGCCGGGACCCATCCGGTGGCCAGCATCCGCATCGCGGAAGCCGCCAAAGTCATCGAAAACAGCCAGCGGGATCTCAACATCGCCTTTATGAACGAACTCGCGCTTCTGTTTTCGCATCTCGGGCTCGACACCCAGGACGTGCTCGAGGCGGCGGGCACCAAGTGGAATTTTCTCCCCTTCCGCCCCGGTTTCGTGGGGGGACACTGCATCGGCGTCGATCCGTATTACCTCACCCATAAGGCACAGCAGGCCGGCTACCAACCCGAAGTGATCCTGGCCGGGCGGCGCATCAATGATTCAATGGGTCGCTGGGTGGCTACCCGGGTCGTCAAACTCATGCTGAAAAAAGGGATCGCCCTCCCCCAAGCCACCGTCCTGATCCAGGGTTTTACCTTCAAGGAAAACTGCGCAGACATCCGGAACACGCGCGTCGCGGAACTCGTTTCTGAACTTCGGAGTTACGGAGTGGCCGTCGAAATCACCGATCCCTGGGCTCATCCGGACGAGGTCCGGGAGGAATACGGCTGGACGCTCGTCAACCCCGGTCCCCAAGCGCGCTACGACGCCCTGATCCTGGCCGTGGCCCACCGCGAGTTTGCGACCCAGACGAAAGCCGACCTGGCCCGGCTTGTCCGGAATCCCCATGTCATCTTTGATGTCAAGTCCGTCCTGCCGCGGGATGGCGTGGACGCAAGACTTTAGCTGCATTCCCCGAGTCCGGGGCTTCACTCCGAGCGTTCCCAACCTCGAGGAACGGACCCCTTACAATGAAACAAAGCCCCCTGGAGGAACGGTGAAAAATCCAGTGGGATGTTGCAAGCGGTGGATGCCCAGCAGGGCAGCCACGTCCTTGACCGGGCGGCCGTGGTAATCCCGCCCTTTCCCGGTTTTTCAGTACGTCTCGACAGCACGTCGACCAGGCGCAGGATGGCGCGGGATCGCGCAATGACTATAATGACCATCTTGACTAATTCGTGAGGAATCACCCGTGGACACCGGAATTTGGACGGTCGCTCAGGCCAAGGCGAAACTGAGCGAGGTCATCGAGAACGCTCATACGTGCGGGCCCCAGACCATCACCCGCAACGGCCGGCGGACCGCGGTCGTCGTCGATGCCGAGGAATGGGAGCGCCGGACCCAGCATGCTGGTTCGCTGGCCGACTTCTTCAAGGCCTCACCGCTTCGGGGCTCCGGGTTGAAGGTGCGCCGCTCGAAGGATCAGCTGCGCGCGTCGGACCTGTGAGCTTTCTCCTCGACACGAACGTCGTCTCCGAGTGGACGAAGCCACGGCTCAATGCAGGGGTCATCGAATGGCTCGAGCAAGTCGACGAGGGCAAAGTCTTCCTGAGTGTTGTGACGTTCGCGGAGCTGCGCCAAGGCATTGAGCGCTTGTCCGCCGGTGCCCGGCGCCGGCGGCTCGACGAATGGCTCTGTAATGATCTGCCACTGCGATTCGAGGGACGAATCGTCGGGGTGGATGGAGCCATTGCCGATGAATGGGGACGACTGGTCGCCCGCCGCGAAGCGGGCGGTCGATCCCTTCAGGCCATGGATGCGCTCATTGCAGCCACCGCCCAGGTCCATGGCCTCACTCTCGTGACCCGTAATGCGGCGGACTTTCAGGCCACCGTGAAATCTCTCCTCAACCCCTGGACGTAGCCACAGGGCCGGCCCCGCGGACGCTCAGCCTTTCGATCCTGCCCTCGGTCTCCCCCTACGAGGGCTCCTCCAAACCGAGCTCCCTCCTCAAGTGCACTTCGAGCACTTCTGCGAGGACCAGCGCGTCGTTGTGCGCGTCGACCGGGTCGCGCTCGAGCGCAGATGGCAGCGCCCTCTACACGGGTTAAAGCAATCGTGCCGAGAAAAATATCGTGATAACACAGAATGTTGCCCCACGCACGCCTCCTTTTCATGGGCGAAAACGGGCCTGTTCCAGGGTGAATAGCGAAAGACGGGCTACCCGCCGACGCCCTGCCCGCCCACATCACCCCGGGCATGGTGTTGCCCACCGCGCAGGACAGCGGGTGGGTGTGGATCGATTGTCTTCCGTTCGAGACGCACCGGGACGCGCCGTTTGGGGTCGACGCGAATGGCCTACCGTGGGCGCCCTATGGGCGGGATGCCGAGGGGCGGTTTCGCAATTACTCTTGGGCGCCGCCCTGGGGGTCGCCGGCCGGACCGACCGGGGTCATTTCGTGGGCGAGCCGGATGAGCCGTGAGGTTCCCGGGCCACCGAATCCGGCCCCGGCACCTCGCGCCGGACTTCGGAACGGACACCCCCCCTCTTGACTCTGGAGCCTACTCCAGGGTTTAGACTGGAGGCCTTTCCCCGCTCTGGAGCACCCATGGCCGGCCTCAAAATCGGTGAAGTCGCCCGCCGCACCGGACTCCCGGTCGACACCATCCGCTACTACGAACGCTCGGGACTCCTCCCCGCCCCCTCCCGCCGTCCCTCCGGTTACCGCAGTTACGAAACCGACGCCCTCCATCGCCTGCGTTTCATTCACCGGGCCAAGGCACTGGGCTTCACCCTCGCCGAGATCGACGAACTTCTGACCCTGGGTCGGGGAGAAGACATGCAGGCCGTCCGGGCCGCCGCCCGCCGCAAACTGGCCGATCTCGACCGCCGTCTCCTCGAACTCACCCGCATCCGCCAGGCCCTCGCCACCCTCGTCGAACGCTGCCCGGGTGAGGGTCCGGGTGCCGACTGTCCGATCCTTGCCGCCCTCAACCACGGGGAGGATTCCCGAGAATGAACCCCACACACCCCACCCCGGATCCGGGAGAAGCCCTCGACGGCAACGAGCATCAGGTCTGGTTAGGTTATCAGTGCGACCTTCATCTTTGGCCTGAACATCGTCGTGACCTCCAGCCTGCTCAACTCATCAACCGGGTCGTGCCTTGTGCAGGAGCGAGGGAACTCGCATTCTCACGCTTGTTCTTGCGCTTGTTCCTTACGTTTCCTCGCAACCTGACCGGGGTTGGTCCGGGTCGTGCTCGTCTTCAACACCGATTTTTTCAGGCTAAACGCCGAGGAGCCCTTTATGCGTTTTTTTTCAGAGGGAAACCCCATGCCATCCTCCCTTACGTCAAAAACGGTCTGGCACCTTCAGCGTGGCCTGCTCCTTGGATTGATGTGTCTCTTTGTCATGTTACGCGTTGACGCCGCGACGTTACTGACCTTGCCTGCCGCTGAACAGATAGTGGTGCAACAGAACCCCAGTTTGGCTGTTTTTCAAAAGAAGATCGAAGCGCTACGCCATCAGGCGGTCGCTGCAGCACAGTTACCGGATCCCCATCTCAGCCTGGGTGCAGAGGATCTGCCGACCAATAATTTTTCCCTGAATCAGCAACAGATGAGCATGCTGGGCGTAGGCCTCAGCCAGACCTTCCCACCCTTTGGGCAACTGGCCCTCCGGAGACGGCAGTTGCAGCAGGAAGCGAACGCAGAAGCGGCAAGCCGCGCCGAACGTGTTGCGGAACTGGTGTGGTTCCTGCGGCAAAGCTGGATCCAGGCAATAACAATCCAAAAGGAACTGGACATTGTTGGACACCAGCGAAGATTGGCGGCAATAACCGAACAGGCGGCCATGGCCGCCTACCGTGCAGGCCGAGTGGGGCAGGCCGATGTCTTGCGCAGCCAACTGGCGCGAGAAGATCTCGTTAATGATATCGACCAACTCCAGGCACAACGGCGTAGTGAAACGGCGCGCATTGCGCAACTCCTCAATCTCTCCTCCCTGCCGGAGCTGGTGGATGACTGGCCTGATTTGCCAAAACCCCCGAGCCTGACTGCGTTGCAGTCACAACTGGTCGGGCACCCCGCACTGCAGGCCGCCGCCGCACAAGACCGGGCCGCGGATCTCGGAGTCCGAGCGGCGCGCCGGGATTATCTGCCTTCCATCACGGTGAGTGCCTCTTACGGCCGTGATTTTGTGCCGGGCAGCCCGAACTGGTTGTCGGTAGGAATCAATCTCAGTCTGCCCATTTTCCCGGCGGACCGGCAGGACCAGACCGTGGCCGCCGCACGAGCCAAAAGTTTTGCCGCGCGAGACGAATATGACGAACTGCATCTGGCGTTGGAACGTCAAGCGCGGAGCGCTTTTGCTCACTATCAGGCGGCACAGGCGGAATATCAACGGAGTCATCAGGTGTTGTTGCCGACCGCCCGACGGGTGTTTCGGACCGCACTGGTGGAGTTCACCACCGGTCGGGCACGGATGGAGGAGGTACTACAGGCACAGAACGCAGTGCTCGATTTGGCCCTGAAGACCCTCAAATTTCGCCGCGATCGGGCGCTCAGGATCGCAGAGCTCGATTTTCTGGCCACCCAGAATCAAGGAGCGCCCCGAACATGAAAACGCGTCCCATCATTTCGTCGGTGGTTATTTTTGCACTGGGTGTGGGCCTGGGTGCTGCGGGCGTCTGGGTTTGGATGCCGACATCGACCTCGACCCCATCAATGTCCGCAAGGGTGGACAAAAGAGCCACCCAACCGGCCGATGCATCGTCATCCAACCGCCGAATTCTTTATTGGGCAGATCCCATGAATCCGGCGATTCATGCCGATCACTCCATGAAAGACAACATGGGAATGGCCTATATTCCGGTGTACGCGCATGCGGCAGCACGCTCTCAAGCGGGGTTGAAAATCGATTCCCGAATGACGCAGAGTCTCGGTGTGCGATTGGTCGCCGTGGAACGTCGACAGATGGGTCGTGGGATCCAGACGGTGGGGAGCGTGGCGGTGGACGAGAATCGCTTGTATGCGGTCAACCCCCGTTTTTCAGGCTGGGTCACCCATTTAGCGGTGCGCGCAATAGGTGATCCGGTCACGGCTGGCCGTGTGCTTGCGGAGATCTATTCCCCTGAGTTGTACGGTGCGGAGCAGGAATATCTGATTGCCCTGCGCAGCCATGCCCAAGATTCGACAAATGCCTTGGATCGGGAACTACTGCGGGCAGCAACCAGCCGTCTGCATCTGCTGGGATTGTCCGACGGTGGGGTGCATGCACTTGCGATCCGGGGCGCGGCGCAGAAATACGTCACGGTCGTTGCGCCCACATCCGGGGTGGTGGAACGCTTGTCGTTGCGACAGGGTGGCCATGTCACTCCGCACAACAACCTGATGGAAATTGCCAATCTCAACCGGGTTTGGGTCATGATCGCCCTGTACGGAAATCAGATGTCTTGGGTACGGCTGGGTGATCACGTGGATTTGCGATCTCCCGATTATCCTGGAACAGTCTGGAAAGGGCATCTCGACTTTCTTTACCCGACGGTGGGTTTACAAAGCCGAACGGTGACCGCACGGGTAAGCATCCCCAATCCGGGGGGTATCCTGCGACCCGGAATGTATGTCGATGCGCACGTATTGTCTCAAGGCAGTCTACAACTCGCTGTCCCCACGAGTGCGGTTTTGCATACGGAGCGGGGGGACTTCGTGATCCTGGGTCAGGCCGAGGGGCATTTTCTCCCGGTGCAAGTTCGGGTCGGGCCGGAAACCGACGGCTGGACGGCCATTCGTCAGGGGTTACGGGCAGGAGAGCAGGTCGTGGACAATGCGCAATTCCTGCTCTATTCGGAATCTCAATTCCAGTCCGTACAGGCTCGGATGCTGGGTGGGACCCGGGATGCCACACCCCCTGGTTCCCCAAAGCCCCTACAGCAACCCAAGCAATCTGCAACCCACAGGCCCGTCGTGACCCCTCAGACTGCCTCGATGGCAGGCATGCACCTGGGGAGCCGGGGTCATGATTAAGGCGATCCTGCGCTGGTGTATCGACAACCCGCTATTGGTGGTTCTGGCAAGCCTCGTCGTGGTCGTCGCCGGGGTTTTGGCCCTGCGGGAGATCCCCCTGGAAGCCCTCCCCAATATCTCGCCGACCGAAGTGATCGTCAAAACCAGCTTTCCGGGACAGGCCCCTCAGATCATCCAGGATCAGGTGACCTATCCCTTGGAAACGACCTTACAGGAAGTGCCGGGGGCTCGGGCAGTACGTGCCTATTCCATGTTTGGGGATTCGTACGTCTATGTTCTCTTTCGCAGTGGCACGCCTATTTTTCAGGCGCGCAATCTGGTCCTGCAATATCTGGAACAGGCTCAGAGTGAACTACCCCCAGGGGTGACTCCCGCTTTGGGACCGGATAGCTCCGGCGTGGACTGGATCTATGAATATGCGCTGACCGACCCCCGTGGCACCCTCAATCTTGCCCAGCTCACCACCCTGCAGAACTGGTTTCTGAGATTCGCTCTGCAGGGTATTCACGGTGTCGCCCAGGTGGCCACCGTGGGGGGGATGGAGCAGGAGTATCAGGTGGTGGTCCACCCCGATCGCCTGCTCGCCTACCAGCTCACCTTGCCACAGGTCGAGGCGGCCATTCGGGCGGCCAATGGGGAAACCAGTGGTTCGGTGGTGGATCGGGGGGAATCGCGTTATATCGTGCGAACGGCTGGCTACATTCACTCCTTACAGGACTTGCGGCGGACTCCCCTTGCCGTACGGGACGGAATACCGGTGACTCTGCAGCAGGTTGCTCGCGTGCAACTGGGCCCGGTTCTGCCGAGTGGGATTGCCGAACTCAATGGGCAAGGACAGGTGGTGGGCGGGATTGTGATGATGGACCAGGGAGGGAATGCCAATGCGCTGATCAAACGGATACAGCAAAAGCTGAAAAGCCTAAAAGCTTCACTGCCACCCGGAGTGAAAGTGGTCACCACCTACAGTCAGCGATCGCTTGTTCAGCGAAGTATCCGGACGCTCAGCGGAAAGTTACTGGAAGAATGCTTGGCCGTACTCCTGATCACCGTCCTCTTCCTCATGCGGGCACGTTCGGCACTGGTCGTATTGATTGCCTTGCCCGTGGGAATCCTCGGGGCGTTCGTGGTGATGTACGGTCTCGGGATCCCGGCGAACATTATGTCCTTGGGAGGGATCGCCATCGCCGTTGGAGTCATGGTGGATGCACCGGTGGTCATGATCGAGAACCTGCACAAACACCTGGAAAGTGGTGAAGGAGCAAATCCCTGGATTACCGCACGCGAAGCGGCAGCGGAAGTTGGCCCGGCCCTGTTTTTCTCTTTACTGATCATTGCGGTTTCGTTCCTGCCGATTTTTTCACTGGGCGGACAAGAAGGCAAGCTGTTTGCGCCGCTGGCCTTTACCAAAACCTTCGCCATTGCCACTGCAGCCATCCTTTCCATTACGCTGGTGCCGTTGCTCATGGCCTGGTTCATTCGCGGCAAGATTCCGCCGGAGCGGAAAAATCCACTCAATCGGGCCTTGGCAGCGCTGTACCGGCCCGTCATTCACACCGTTCTACGGGCACCTGGGCTCGTCATCATCGCGGCGGGTCTGTTTGCCCTGACGCTCCTGTTCCCTTGGCAAAAGCTCGGTACCCAGCTCATGCCGCCCCTGGATGAAGGGACTTTGTTGTATATGCCGATCGCCCAGAGTCCGGCGATTTCCAATGGGGAATCGGCTGCCCTGCTGCAACTGACGGATCGGATCATCAAAACCTTTCCGGAAGTACGAACGGTATTTGGCCAGGCGGGCCGCGCACAGACCGCCACCGATCAGGCACCGATCTACATGTATGACACGGTGGTTACCCTCAAGCCATCCAACCAGTGGCCCGCCGGGATGACCTTGCATAAGTTGCGTGACCAACTCAACCAGGCGTTGCAGATTCCTGGACTCAGCAACATCTGGACCCAACCGATCAAGGACCGGGAAAGTATGCTGACCACCGGCCTGCAGACACCGCTCGGCATCAAGATCGCCGGACCCGATCTGGCGACCCTCAACCGTCTGGGGAAGGAGGTTCAAGCCGCTCTACAAACCCTCCCGACTACGCAGACCGCCTATGCAGCCCGAGTGCTGGGCGGGCGCTATCTGGTCATTCATACGAATCGTGATGCCGCGGCACGCTATGGGATTTCCGTGGCAGACGTGAACCGACTGGTGGAAACCGCGATTGGTGGCAAGGTGCTGACGACGGCGGTTCAGGGGGTGCAACGCTTTCCGGTCAATTTGCGCTATCCCCGCGATCGCCGACAGTCCCTCGAGGCGTTGCTGGAGAGTCGTGTCGCTACACCGGACGGAGCCCAGATTCCACTCACTCAAGTGGCCCGAATAGAAGTGGAGAAGGGCCCGCCCATGCTGACCAGTGACGACAGTCAGCTGAACGATTGGGTCACCATCAATCTTCAACCGGGGACCAGCCTGGGTAGATATGTGGCGCAAGCCAAGCAAGTGTTAGCAAAGACCGTGCATCTCCCGCCCGGCTATACCCTGGACTGGGTGGGTGAGTACAAAAGCATGCAGCGTGCCAACCAGCGCCTGCTGTTGGTGGTGCCGGCCGTGCTACTGCTGATTGCCTTACTGCTGTACTTCAACTTTCGCAATGCAGTGGAGGTGGCCATTGTCTTGGTAACCTTGCCCTTTTCGTTGGTCGGCGGACTCTGGCTGGTCTATATCCTGGATTACAAGCTTTCCGTAGCCGTAGTCGTGGGATTCATTGCACTCGCTGGAGTGGCGGTGGAATTCGGGGTCGTGATGCTGCTGTATCTGGATCAGGCCTTGCAGCGCCGCCAAGCCCACGACGCCCTCCAAAACTGGCACGACCTGCAGCTCGCGATCATCGAGGGCAGCATGTTACGCCTGCGACCCTTGGCCATGACCTTCACGTTGGTTGTGGTGGGTCTGCTACCCGTCATGCTGAGTCACGGGGCCGGTGCCGACATGATAAAACGCATCGCGGCCCCTATGATCGGCGGCATGTTCAGCGCAGCCCTGCTGGCGCTACTGGTGATTCCGGCGCTCTACGCCCTTTGGCAAAGAGCCCGTTTGAAACTGCGCTGAATCTCCCCAGGGCTAAAGCCGCGGGGTTCTGATGCCGGCAGCAGGGGTTCCCCGGCTCTCGCCATACCCGATATGCGAACATGGCAACATCATACGAGAGGAGATGTTGCATGGGACGACCATCAGGGTGGGGTACGGAACGGACAGGATGGGCGCCGATGCGGTCGCCGGGTTCGCCCGGCTCCCGCGCCGCGCCCATAACCCCCTGCTCATCGATGCCGACCCGATCGACAAGTCCACCCCCATTCCCTGGGGGAACGTCGGATTCCCTGGTGTGAAGATCGAGGCTAACCGGAATAAAAGTCCGACAGGCTGCTAGGGCAGATTGACCAGCCAGAGGAACACCCTTGAATCCCCAAAATCCCTACTGACGCCGTCATGACTCATGCGTCGAACTGCCCGTGTAACCCAAGGCGCCTGATGGCGAGACGGGCTAGACTGTTTCCATGACAAAGACTCCACGCGGTCGAGACGAGTGGGCGGTCATCACCGGGGCCAACCGGGGACTGGGCCGTGCCGTAGCGGAGGCGCTCGGCCGATCCGGATTTCGGGTGCTCGTGGGCGCCCGGGACCAGGCCGGGGGAGATGCGGTTGCAGCTGCGATCCGGGAAGAGGGCGGAACGGCCGAGTGCCTCCCGCTCGACATCACCGACGAGGACGCGCTCGCCCGGCTCGTGGCCCGACTGAGTGAGTCCGGAGTTCCGGTGGCCGTGCTGGTCAACAATGCCGGCATCTACCCGGAATCTCCGAGGTCGCATGGCCCCGACGTGGATCCCGACCCGCTCCGGGTCTCCCCCACGGTTCTGATCGAAAGTTTCAGAATCAATGCCGTCGGAGCAGTCCGGATCATCCAGGTGCTCGCCCCCTTTTTCCGGACGGGAAGCCGCATCCTCAACGTGTCCTCCCAGATGGCGTCCCTGAGCCGGATGACGGGCGGCTCCCTCGGTTACCGGATGTCGAAGACCGCGCTCAATGCGGCGACGCGGGTCTTTGCCCAGGTTTTCGCGGACCGCGGCATCCTGGTCAACAGCGTCTCTCCCGGGTGGGTTCGGACACACATGGGTGGTCCTTCAGCCCCGCGTTCGATCGAGGAAGGCATCGATACCCTGGTCTGGATGGCGACCGACCCGGATTTCAAGGAAAGCGGCTTTTTCTGGCAGGACCGGAAGAAGATCGACTGGTAGCCCGGCCTTTCAGCCCCTGCTGTGCAACAGACTCCCGGCTCCGGACCAGGCTTCCGCCCGGGCAATGTCCCCCGGTTCGTCGACCGAGGGACCGGGGACCACCCGCGCGCTTTCCACGGCGATCGCGAAGCCGATCCAAAGCGCCCGCAACTGTTCCAGACGCTCGATCTGCTCGAGTTCACAGGGTGGTTCGCGGACCAGGCGTCTTAAGGCACCCACCCGGTAGGCGTAGAGGCCGATGTGCCGCAAGGCGCCCCGCACGCGGGTCGGCACCTCGGTCTGGCCGGAATCGCCACGGGGATAGGGGATGGATGCGCGGCTGAAATACAGGGCGTGCCCCCGGATGTCGGTCACGATCTTCACAATGTTGGGATTGGCAAAATCTTCCCGTGAATGAAGGGCCACCCCCAAGGTCGCCATGGACGCATCCGACGAACGGGCCAGAAGAAAGGCACACTGCTCGACCAGTGATCCGGGCATCGAGGGTTCATCCCCCTGCAGGTTGACGACCAGGGTCTCATCGTCCCAACCGAGCTGATCGGCGACCTCGCCGATCCGATCGGTGCCGCTTGCATGCGCCTCTGACGTCAGGCAGCCCTCGACCCCGAGCCTCCGGGCCACCTCGAGGACCTGGTCGGACTCGCTCGCCACGATGATGCGGGAGGCCCCGCTTTCACGGGCATGACTCACGACATGGGCCAGCATGGGCTGACCGTGGATGGGATGGAGGACCTTGCCGGGGAAACGGGTCGAGGCCCACCGAGCCGGAATGACCACCTGGTACTCATATTCGTTCATGGGGATGGATCCGGTGGAGCGGCCGGGGTCGACGACTCGTCCGGACTCTGGGCCTCGTCCAAGAGCAGGACCGGGATCCCCTCACGGATCGGGAAGATGAGACGGTCCGTGGGGCACCAAAGCTCACCGGGCTCCTCCCGGAAGTCCAGTCGGCCCCGGCAACGCGGACAGACCACCCATTCGAGCCAGCGGGGATCCATCGTCAACGGTTCCACGACCGGACTCGTGCGGCCAGTTCATCGATTGCCAAAAAACAGGACGGTGTGCCCACGGTGACCTCGACGGGAACCGACCACATGCGGTCGGAACATTCTTCGGGAGCATATTTTACGGCGTCCTTCTCGGTGAGGAGGATCGGGGCCTCGGGGCGCCAGGCGTGAAGCTGTCCTACCGGCAGATGGCCGTGATCCGCGAGCGGGTGGGGCTGGACCACAAGACCATGGGCAGCCAAAAGCCTGAAAAACGAGTCGGGGTGCCCGATCCCGGACACGGCATGCACGGTTTGTCCGGCGAAGTGCCCAAGCGGGCGGTGCTCCTGGTCGCACAGGTGAATCGCCTGCCGGGCGGTGAGCTCGAAGGGATAACCCGCAGGGCTCCCGGAAGCCGGCCCTTTGACCCAGACGGCATCCACCTGCCGGGATCGTCCCACCCGTTCACGCAGGGGGCCTGCGGGCAAAAGCCAGCGGTTACCCCATCCCCGGGATCCATCGACCGTGATCCATTCGACATCCCGGGCGAGCCGGTGGTGCTGCAGGCCGTCATCGGAGAGGATGAGATCGATGGTTTCATGTTCCAGAAGCCAGCGGGCGGCTTGGGCCCGGTTGCGCCCGATCACCACTGGCGAGCCGGTGCGCCGGGCAATCAGGACCGGTTCATCCCCGAAATCCCGGGCAGAACCCTCGGGCGGGACCCGGACCGGACCGGCCAGACACCCCTTGTAGCCACGGCTGATCACACCGACCCTGACCCCCCGTTCACGGAACTCCTCGACGAGCCAGATCACGAGCGGGGTCTTGCCGGTCCCACCGACCGTGAGGTTGCCCACGACCAGGACCGGCACGGGGGGCCGGTAAGGTCCCGGCAGGCGCAGCTCGGCCAGAGTCTGCCGGATGAGGCTCGCCATGCCGAAGAGTCCGGCCAGGGGAACCAGGGGATAGAGGACCGGGCTGAGGCGGGGGGCATACCAGTGTCGGACCAGAAAGGTCTCCATCCGCCTCCGGCTCATGGCACCCTTCCTCCCGGGGCATCAACGAGACTCCGTTGCAGCTGGGCATAGGCACCGGACTTCGAAACGAGATCGGCGTGGCTGCCCTCTTCGACGATCCGTCCGTTCTCGAGAACCAGGATCCGGTCGGCCCGTTCCACCGTCGACAGGCGATGGGCGATGATCAGCGTGGTCTTCCGGCTCATGGCCCGCGCGATGGCCTGCTGGACCTCACGTTCGGCCACCGTGTCCAAGGCGGAGGTGGCCTCATCCAGGATCAGGATCGGCGATTTCCGAAGCAGGGCCCGTGCAATCATGATGCGCTGGCGCTGCCCCCCCGAGAGGAGCATCCCGCGTTCCCCCACCGGGGTATCGAAACCCAAGGGCATCTTCCGGATCTCCTCGATCAGGGAGGCCTCCGTTGCCGCAAACTCGAGCGCTGCCCGTTCCACCGGCCCCTCGCATCCATAGGCGATGTTTTCCGCAATCGTGGCATTGAACAGGAGGCCATCCTGGCTTACGAGCGTCATTTGATTCCGGAGATCGGCAAGGGACCAGTCCCGGAGATCGCGCCCATCCAGCCGGATGGTTCCGGAACTCGTATCGTAGAGGCGGACCAAAAGCTCGCTGATCGTGGTCTTTCCGCTCCCGGAGCGACCGACCAGGGCCACTGATTGGCCCGGATGGATCCGGAACGTGATGTCCTCAAGGACGGAGGGAAGGCTCTCGTCATAACGGAAGGAAACCCGGTCGAACTCGATGTCCCCCCGACTTTCGGTCAGCGGCAACCCCCCCTCCAGACACTCCGGGGCCGAGTCGAGGATCTCGAAAACCGGGATCACGGCCGCCACGCCGCGCTGGATCGGAGCATTGACGTTGGTCAGGTGCTTCAAAGGGGCGAGCAGCAGGAGCAAGGCGCTCAAGAAGGAGATGAAGGTGCCGACCGAGGCGACATGGAACCAGGGTGACAGGAGTGCAGCGTAGACCACGAGCGCGATCCCGACCCCCGCCACGAACTGGATGAGCGGCCCGGAGGCTGCGAGGTTCGCAGCCAGCTTGAGGTTCCAATCCCGGTTCCGGCGGTTCGCCGCCTCGAAGCGCTTCCGGATCCAGTCCGCTCCGTTATAGGTCTTGATCACAGCCTGGCTCACGACCGCCTCCTCGGACAATCCCGTGACCTCGCTCATCGATTGCTGGATCTGGGTATTGACCCGACGGAAACGCCGGCTCAACGTTCGTACCAGGATCAGGACCAGGGGGGCCACGACCAGAAGAAACAGACAGAGTCCGGGCGCGAGGTAGACCATCCAGCCCACGAGTCCCAAGACCGTGAGACTGTCCCGGATGAGGATGGTGAGCGCATAGGTGATCCCCTCCGCGACCTGCTCGATGTTGTAGGTCATGGTCGAGACCAGCAACCCCCCCGGCAAACGGTCGTACTGCGCGGCCGGCCAGTGCACGAGCCGGGAGAACATCTCGCTGCGCAAGCGCTCGATGACACGTCGGCCCACCCCCGCCATGCCGTAGGTCGCACCAAACCCGGCGATGCCGCGAATCAGAAAAACGCCTACGATGACGAGCGGAATCCAGTCCAGGTACGGAACCTTCTCGTGGGCAAAACTGCCGTTCAGGAGGGGACGGATCAGCGCGGTGAAGGCCGGCTGGCTCAATGCATAAAGCAGCATCCCCAAGACCGAGGCGGCAAAGGCCTTCCAGTGCGGACGGATATAACCCAGAAGGCGGAAATAAGCCCTCCGCGCCGTCGGGTCGAGGTGGAAAAAGGACAGCTTCATCGTGACCGGGGTGGCGTCACGGTCCGTACGGTCACCAGGTTGATCTGATGGAGCCCAAGGCGCCCGACCGCATTCAAGGCCGTCACCACGAACTGATAGGGGACCCGGCCATCCGCACGAATCGTGACCGGGATCCGTCGGCGGTGGCCGATGAAACGCCGGATGGCCTGCTCCAGTGCGGTGAGCCCCGAACGCGAGAGCGCCTCCTGGTCGACGTAATAGCGGCCGTGACGATCGATCGTGATCACGAGCCCGGATTTCATCGAAGTCGCCCCAACGGCCGCCTTGGGCAGCTGGATCTTGAGATGGGCACTCTGGATGAAGGTGGTCGACAACATGAAGAAGACGAGCAGCATGAGGAGCACGTCGATGAAGGAGACGACGTTGAGTTCAGGCATCTCCGGCTCTGCGCGCCGGAATTTCATGACCCCCCCGTTCCGCGGTCGTGATGACGGAGCGAATCGACGAAGCGAAGCGCCGCCTGTTCCATGGCCAAAACCAGGTTGTCGGCCCGTCCCCTAAGGAGCCGGTAGGCCACGAGCGAAGGAATGGCGACCGTGAGCCCGGCCGCCGTCGTGATCAGGGCCTGGGCGACCCCGCCGGCGAGCAGGCGGGGATCCCCCGCGCCATGTGCCTCGATGGAGGCAAAAGCCCGCATGATGCCGATCACGGTTCCGAGCAGGCCGAGCAAGGGCGAGATCCCGGCGATCGTGCCCAGCGTATTGAGATAGCGATAGAGCTCATGGGTGACTTCGCGTCCGGTGTCCTCCATCCGTTCCTTGATTTCCGAAAGGTCGTCATCCCAGTGCGCGAGCGCCGCAGCCAGAATGCGGCCGAGGGGGGATCCTTCGCGCAGGCCCTCCAGGCGTTCTTCGGTCAACTCGCGGTCACGGATCCAGACCCAGACCTTGGCCAACAGGTGATCCGGCAGGATGCGGCTGCGCTTGAGGCTCCAGAGACGCTCCAGCGTGATCGCCGCCGCGAGGATGGAACAGAAGAGCAGGGGGAGCATGATCCAGCCCCCGGATTCGATGATGGCTAGCATGGGAACCGCGACCTGGCGGCGGTGTCCGGTGTCTCAGTTCCGGACATGCGCATCATCGACCCGATTTTCCATGGCTCAAGATACCACGAAAAGACGGCCACCTTGCCGTCCGGGATGGCAGTCGGAAGAGTTCGAGGCCGCATTTCAAAGGGGAGAAAGCACGCTTTCATCGAGACGGAACCGTCTCTCCATGCGCCGGGCGAGCTTCATTTCGTGCGTCACGACCACGAGGGCCGTGCCGTGGCGGGCATTGAGCGCGAGCAGGAGATCGTAGACACCCTCTCCCGTATGCGGGTCGAGGTTGCCGGTCGGTTCGTCAGTCAGCAGGAGCGCGGGGCGGGTAATGAGAGCCCGGGCCACCGCGGCCCGCTGCCGTTCTCCACCGGACAGTTCCGCCGGACGGTGCGACTTCCGGTCGGCGAGTCCCACTTCGCCCAAGAGCGTCAGGGCATCCCGCCGCACGTCGGCGAGTGAAACCCCCCGGCGGAGAAGCAGCGGCATGGCGACATTTTCGAGGAGCGTAAACTCCGGAAGCAGGTGATGAAACTGGTAGACGAATCCCAGGGTTTCGTTGCGCAAGCGCGCCCGCTCACGCTCCCCGAGTCCGGACAGGGTTCGGCCCCGGATCGCAACCGTCCCCCGGGTCGGCTGATCCAATCCGCCGAGGAGGTGCAGGAGAGTGCTTTTCCCCGAGCCCGAGGCGCCAACGATCGCCACACGCTCGCCGCAGTCCACGGTCAGGTCGACCGCGGAGAGAACGGTCAGGGTCGAGCGGCCCTCCCGGAAATCCTTGCCGAGCCCGCGGGCCTCGAGAACGGGCTCACTCATGGCGCAGGGTCTCGACCGGGTGGATGCGGGTGGCCCGCCAGGCCGGGTACAGCGTGGAGAGGACCGTGAGGCCGAAGGCCACGAGAGTGATCTCGAGGATCTGGCCACTTTCGGGACGGGAAGGCAGCTCGTTGATGAAGTAGACCCGGGTCGGGAAGAGATTGACGTGGAAGACCGTCCGGATGAAATGCATGACCGGATCCACGTTGTGGGCGAGCAGGAGACCGAGCCCGAGCCCCACTCCCGTGCCGATGAGCCCGATCAGAATCCCCTGCAGGATGAACACCGACATGATCGTCCCCTGTCGTGCCCCAATCGTCCTCAGGATGGCGATTTCCGCAGCCTTGTCGTTCACCACCATCACGAGCGTGGAGATGATGTTGAAGGCCGCAACAGCCACGATCAGGAGCAGGATCAGGAACATGACCCGTTTTTCAGTGGCGATGGCGTCGAACAGGCTCCGGTTTTCGCTCATCCAGTTGCTCACGTAATCATTCCCGCCCAGCCGGTTCACGAGCTTTCGGGCCACCCGGGGAGCGTCGAGTGAATGACGGAGGTGAAACTGGACGGCACTCACGCGGTGACCGAGACCGAAAAGCCGTTGGGCCTGATCCAGACCGATGAAGGCCAATCCATGGTCGAAGGCGTAGTCCCCGGCATCGAAGATACCGACCACCCGGAAGCGCCGGACCCGCGGGATCAGACCCGCCGGCGTCACCAGGCCCTCGGGCACCATGAGAATGACATGGTTGCCCACGGTGACCCCGAGGTCATAGGCGAGGTCACGCCCGAGGATGATGTTCCAGTGCGAGCCTTCCAGTCCCTGGAGATGTCCCGCGACCAGCTTGGGTGCGAGGTTGAGTACGGCGGCTTCGTGTCGTGGGCGGATGCCCTCGATGCGGGCCCCACCGAGATTGCCATCGGCGGCCAGCATGGCCTCACCCGAAGCCACGGGGGCCGCCCCGGTCACGCCGGGAATCTCCCGGCCAAGCCGGGCCACCGCGGGCCAGTTCCGGAGCGCGCCGCTGAAAGCGGAGACCGTGACCTCCGGCGTCATACCGACGATGCGCTTCCGAAGTTCATGGTCAAAACCGTTCATGACCGACAGGACCGTGATCAAGGCCGCGACCCCGATGGTGATGCCCAGAACCGAGATCACGGAGATGACCGAAACGAAACGGTTACGGCGCTGGACCTTGAGATAACGCAGGGCCACGAACAGGGGAAACGGGCGGTACATGAAGGGCACTCCGTCCCTAGCGGCGGCTTGTCTTTCCCCGGAAAAGATTTATGATGGAAAAGTCATTTCCGCTCACAACGCTTCACGGGGAGGGCTGGGGCATGCGTATCATAACGATTCTCACCGCCGGCGTCCTGTCGGGACTCCTCCTGATCGTGATCGTGCCCTCGGCCCGGGCGGCAGCTCTCCGGTTTCCGGTCCGGTCGATGACCCTGGCCAATGTCCGGGGCATCTGGGGCAATCCCCTCGCGAAGACGGGACCGATCGGCATCCACCATTACCGGCAATGGATCTATCCGCATTTCGTGGTGGTCTTCGAGGAGCGAAGGGTCATCGCGAGTATTGAGACCCACCCGCTCAGGCTCCCCCGGCCCGATCCCCTGCCTTCCCTTCCCCGCTGAACGGGGTGGGATCCCCCAAGCAAAGAGCGGAATCGGTCTCCGCCCGTCGGCGCTGGCCAGCCGAATGGGAAGCCCAGAGTGCGGTGCTCTTGTGCTGGCCACGCGCCACGAGCGGATTTCAAGAGGCCGAACGGTGCGGTGTGGAACAGGTGCTTTTGGCCATGGCCGCCGCGATCAGCCGTCATGAAATGGTCCTGTTCCTGGTTCCTCCCGCGGGTTTCGCGACCCCCGCCCCGGCGGCCACCATCGCCCGTCTCGGTGGCGATCTCCGGCGGATCGACTGGATTCCGCTGGCCACGAATGACCTCTGGGTCCGTGATTACGGGCCGCTCACCGTCTTCGAGGGCAATGAGATCAGGCTCGTCGACTTCCGCTTCAATGGATGGGGCGGCAAGTATTCCTACGCGGACGATGACCTGGTCACGAAGCGGCTCTCGGAAAGGGGGAGCTGGGGGGAGGCTCTGGTCGAATCCAGCCCGGAGATCCTCGAGGGGGGAAGCCTCGAGACGGATGGTCAAGGAACCGTGCTCACCACCCGGCGCTGCCTCCTCAACCCCAATCGCGGGGCACGCGATGAAGAGGGGATCGAGGCCCTGCTCGGACAAACGCTCGGCGCGCACCGGGTCCTTTGGCTCGATACCGAAGCACTCCCCGGTGATGACACGGACGCTCACATCGACACCCTCGTCCGTTTCGCCTCCCCCCGGGTTCTGATCTACCAGGGCGGGGTGGGACACCCGGACGCCCGGGTGCGACAGGCCTTGGAGTCCCTGTCACGGGAACTTGCCAGCCTAAAGGGAGCCCATGGATCGCCCTACACGCGAATCGAGCTGCCATCGCCCGGCCGGATCGTCGACTCCGAAGACCGTCCTTTGCCCGCCACCTATGCCAACTTCCTGATCCTGAATGACGCTCTCCTGATCCCGCAGTACGGGGTCGACGCCGACCGCTGGGCTGCCGAACTCCTCTCCAAGGCCTTTCCGGCTCGCCATCCCTACCCGATCGATGCCCGTCCGCTCATCGCCCAGTACGGGAGCCTGCATTGTGCGAGCCTGCAGCTCGCTCGCGGGACGATCCCCGAATCCCCGGACGGCCATCTGGCTATCATGAAGGAGAAGTCGCCCTCCCCTACTCCCGCCGCACCCGGGAGCCCTGAGGACCCAAAATGAAACGCCGCTTCGCCTTGATCGACCTCTGCTACGATCCGGAACCCGCCCAGCACCGCGGACAGATCGAGGCGGCCCTCGAAAAAGCCCGTTCCCTGGGGGCTCAACTCGCACTGCTCCCTGAACTCGTGTTCGATCCCTATTTCTGCCAGACCGAATCGGCGGCCCATTTTGCGAGAGCCCAGCACTTGGATGGGGAACACGCGCGCTGTCTCGGGCAGTGGGCCCGGAAATACGACATGGTCCTCGTGACCTCCCTCTTCGAAGAGCGTCTGCCGGGGATCTGTCACAACACAGCCCTGGTCGTGGAACGGGATGGTTCCGTGGCCGGGATTTACCGGAAAATGCACATTCCCGACGATCCCGGTTACTTCGAGAAGTACTACTTCACCCCCGGGGACACCGGATTCCGACCCATCGACTGTTCGGCCGGTCGTCTCGGGGTGCTCGTCTGCTGGGACCAGTGGTTCCCCGAAGCGGCGCGTCTCATGTGCCTGGCCGGCGCCGACTGTCTCCTCTATCCCACGGCCATCGGCTGGAATCCCGGCGATCCCTCCGACGTTCGCAGCCGTGAACTCGATGCCTGGATCACCATCCAGCGCTCACATGCCATTGCCAACGGCTGCCCGGTCCTGGTCGTGAACCGGACCGGACACGAGGCGGATCCGTCCGGACAATCCGGCGGAATCCATTTCTGGGGACATGGCTTCGCCGCCGGTCCGCAAGGCGAGTACCTCTCCCCTCCCGCCTCCGACCAGGCCTCCGTCCGGGTCGTGGAGTGGGACGGGGAGCAGACGGGGGCGATCCGTTCACACTGGCCGTTTTTGAGAGACCGGCGGATCGACGCTTACGGTGCGATCACCGAACGAGCGACCTCTGGGCCGGCTCCGGAGCTTGCGCCACCCGAAGACTGAGGTTTCAGGTTCCCTGGGAGACCCGCTCGATGGCATCCCGGGTGGCTTGGGGGTTCCCGAGAAAACGGTGCTCAAGCGCTCGTCCCTCCGGATCGATCCGGTAGCAGAGGGGAATCCCGGTCGGCACGTTGAGATGGCTGATCGCCTGATCATCGACCCCGTCCAGCATCTTGATCAAGGCGCGGAGGCTGTTGCCGTGGGCGACTACGAGGACGCAGGCACCCGACTGGAGGGCGGGCAGGATCCCCGCAGTCCAGGAGGGCAGGACCCGTTCCTGGGCCTGTTTCAAAGACTCCCCGGTGGGGAGCGTCCGCGGATCCCACTCCCGGTAACGGGCATCGAAACGGGGATGACGGGGATCGTCGAAATCGAGAGCCGGGGGGGGCACGTCGTAACTGCGGCGCCATAAGGCCACCTGCGCCTCCCCCGCCATCCGGGCGACTTCTTTTTTGCTCTTCCCCTCGAGGGCCCCGTAGTGCCGCTCGTTCAGCCGCCACGTCTTCTCGACCGGAATCCAGAGACGCCCCAGGTCATCCAGGACAATGTCCAAGGTCCGGATGGCCCGAGTAAGGAGAGAGACCCAGGCCCGGTCCGGGGTCAGTCCGGTCTCGGCCAGGAGGGATGCCGCACGATGCGCTTCCTCGATCCCGCATTCGCTCAGGTCCGCATCCTGCCAGCCGGTAAAGCGGCCTTGGGCATTCCACAGGCTTTCTCCATGACGCAGCAGGATGAGATCGGACATGGGACTCGGGGCTTTGTTTGAGCCTACCTATTGTAAGTCCAAAGCCCAGGCGGATCGGGGAAAGCGGAGGGTTGCACTGGGCTGCGAATGGCCATGGAGTTCGAGGTCGCTTCGGGCAGATCCGAGAGGGCCGGAGATGCGGCTTGCGATTTACGGTCCGCGGGTTATAGAATCCGGGGACCGGGATGCGGGATCGATAGGAAGGCCCCCGGTCCGTGCCTCACGGAAAAACAGAAAACCACCCTCCTCGAGACTTCCCCATGAAAACCCATCTCATCCACTCCCTCCGTCAAGCCTTTCCGACCCTACTCCTGGGCCTCCTCGTCGCGATGGCTCCCGCGTGGGCAACCCCGAACCCCTGGGCCGGGATCCAGCTCCGCAATATCGGACCCGCCATCGCCGGCGGGCGGGTTGCCACCGTGGTCGGCATCCCCCATGACCCCATGGTCTATTACGTGGGCGCAGCCGGGGGCGGCGTCTGGAAGACCACCGATGGCGGGAATAGCTGGAAGGAGATCCTGCGTCACGGTGACAGCTCCTCGATCGGTGACATTACCCTCGCCCCGAGCAATCCCAATCTCGTCTGGGTCGGCACCGGCGAGGCCAATCCCCGTAACGACATGATTACCGGAGGCGGGGTGTACTTTTCCTCCGATGCCGGAGCGAGTTGGCGTTTCATGGGATTCCGTCATGCCGGACAGATTCCCCGCATCGTGGTGGATCCCGAAAACCCGAACCTCGTTTTCGTCTGCGCACTCGGAGACATTTGGAGAACGGGTGGGCCGCGCGGGCTCTACCGGAGTGCCAACGGGGGAAAGAGCTGGCAGCGTGTCCTTTCCGGCAATGCCGAGACCGGTTGTGGCGACGTGGCGTTCGAGCCCGGTAATCCCGAGGTGCTCCTGGCTTCGACCTGGCAGGTGCGACGCTTTCCCTGGAAACTCGTCGACGGCGGCCCCGGCAGCGGACTCTGGCGGTCGGTCGACGGCGGCCGCACCTGGAAGCCCTTGACCCAAGGCCTGCCCCCCAAACCCTACGGACGCATTGCCTTCGCCTTCGCCCCTTCCCGCCCGCAGCGGGTCTATGCCCTGATCGAGGCCAAGAAGGGACTCCTGTGGCGCTCGAACGATCTCGGAACCCGTTGGCACCTCGTGAGCGACAACTACAACATGGACGTCCGGCCCTTCTACTTCACCCAACTGGCCGTCTCGCCCACCGATCCCAACCGGATCTTTTTCCTCTCCATGGAGATGATGGAATCCACGAACGGCGGCAAAACCGTCTTTTACGCGGACCCGATGATCCATGTCGATCACCACGCGATCTGGATCGACCCGGCCAACGCCAACCGCATCATCCAGGGCAATGACGGGGGCGTCGCGCTCAGCCTGAACGGCGGCCGGAACTGGCGTTTTCTCAATAACCTCCCCATCGAGGAGTTCTACTCGGTAGCGGTCGCCCCCGGTCACCCTTTTTGGATCTGCGGGGGTATCCAGGACAATAACGCCTGGTGCGGCCCCTCGAGCGAATACAACCGCGGTTCGGTCACGGGCAGTGACTGGTTCATCGTGGCCGGCGGGGATGGCCAATACGCGGTCCCGGCGTGGAGCGATTCCCAAAGGATCTACGCCGATTCCCAAAACGGTTTCATTGCCCGCTATAACCGGCTGACCGGACAGAGCCACTTCATCATCCCGACCTATAGCGGTTTTTCAAGCAGCCGACCCCTCGCCCAGGAAAAATACCGTTTCAACTGGACGGCGCCGATCGCGGTCTCCTACACGGATCCGAACGAGGTCTATCTCGGCGCCAACGTGCTCTTCCGGAGTCTCGATGGCGGGCGCCACTGGAAGGTGATCAGCCCCGATCTCACCCGTGATGACAAGGCCAAGGAGGGTCTCACCGGCGGACCGGTCAATAACGATCTCTCCGGTGCTGAAAACTACGACACGATCCAATCGATCAGCATCGCCCGAACGAACCCCCAGGTGCTCTGGGTCGGCACCGACGACGGCCTCGTCTGGGTTACCCGGAACGGGGGGGGAAGCTGGCAGAAGGTCACCCCTCCAGACGCTCCCGCCTGGG
>JAJYFY010000027.1 GCA_021785265.1 Pseudomonadota bacterium | reverse complement strand
CCGGCTGGGGAGGGGTTGCCGGCTTTCTTCTGGCACTCCTTTGGCTTGCGGGTTGCGGCGCAAAACTGGGACTCCTGCCCTACTACGAATGGTATCCGGAGGCCTATGGTGCGGGCTCGGGTGCAAGCGGGGCTCTGTTCTCGGGGCTCCTTCTCAACGTTGCCTATTTTGTCCTGAGCCGGGCGTTGATCCAGTGGCTCGGAATAACTCCTTGGCTCAGCGACCTTGGAATCGTGGTTCTGGCCGTGGGCATCCTGACGGCGGTCCTGACGGGCCTTTATGCTTTCCAGCAGGATGACTGGTTGCGTCTGCTGGCCTTCTCTTCGGCTGAAAACGCCGGCATCGCGGTCGCGGCTCTCGGGGCAGCCCTCGTCTTCCGTGGGGCAGGACATGACCATCTGGCCGCACTCGCCTGGATCGTGGGTCTGATTCAGCTTATGGGGCATGCTCTCGCCAAGGGGACCCTCTTCTTCACGGCACAGGCAGTGGCAGAGGACGACAGCGGATCGGGGTCCCTCCGGCCGGGAGGGCTGCTCCACCGGGCCCCCGGAACGCTCGGTGCGGGCGCGCTTTGTGCCGTGCTCAGTCTCGCCGCGTTGCCCCCAACGGCCGGGTTCGTGAGCGAGTGGTATCTCTTTCAGTGCCTGTTTCACGACTTCGTCTTGGCCACGGCCGTCACCCGGATTGCCCTTGCCCTGGCAGGTGCAGGACTCGCGCTCACAGCCGCAATTTCGTTCGCTACCATGGTCAAACTGTTCGGGGTGGGATTGCTTGGCAAACCCCGTGCCGGTACCCGGGAGGCGATTCCGCCTGTATTCCGGATTGCGATCCTGGTCTGCGGACTTTCTGTTCCCGCATTTGCCGTGAGCCTGGTCGGGTGGTTGCCTTGGCTCGGCCAGATCGCCCACCCGATCTTCGGATTTGCTCCTCGTCTCGTGCAGGGTTGGCTGCTGGTTCCGCTGAGCCCGGGATTTGCCTTCATCTCCCCCGCCCTTCTGGTCATTGTCTGGCCGCTTCTCGCCCTGGTTCCCCTCTCCCTGCTTCTGGTGGGCATCCGCCGTTTCAAGATCCGCAGAACCCACCTCTGGTGCGGCGGGGATCCGCTGGCCGCTCAGGCTGGTACCACGACGGCTTTCGCCTTTTCGAACGCGCTACGTGTCTTTTACAGCTTCGTTTACCGACCTCGAAACGTGGTCCAGCGAACCTTCGGCGAACAACCCTATTTCGTAAAGGAAATCCGTTTTGACTACAGCCATGCTCCAGTCTTCGGGCCACTCCTGTTCAAGCCGCTCTCCAAGGCCGTTCGTTCCCTGGCCCACCAGCTGCGCTTCCTGCAGAACGGACGGATCAGTGCCTACCTGGCCTATCTTGGTTTTGTTCTCCTTCTCATTTTTGCTTTTCTGCTGGTTGTGGGCCCGATCGGAATCCGCTAGGGAGTCTCTTCAAACCCACGGTTCACCACAGGCATTGAAACTAATCAGCTCCACGACTCGAGGTGCCGTTTTATCACTTATAGCTTAATGACCAAGCAATGATCGAAACCGGCAACCCGTGACCGAGTGCTGCTTGTCGCAGATGTTCGGGATGGATCACAATGCGCTGTGGCCAATTCATGTTAAGAAAGCTCAGCCAGCGCTTACAGGCCTCCGAAGACTCCTGGCCCAAGGAGTCTGCACGATTTGTCTCCGATTCTGCTCGTGGCATGTACGGTGACTACGGAGTGGGGTCGTGAAATGCTGGGCCCAGCAGGACTCGAACCTGCGACCAATCGATTATGAGTCGACTGCTCTAACCAGCTGAGCTATAGGCCCATCGAAGCGGTTGCTCCCGCTATTCTATGTGGGAGACGGGGTTATGGGTTGGGTAGCCAGCTCCCGTTCGATCAGCTTGGCCAAGGCATCAACCTGCCCCGGCCCGGCGTTAAGTGCCGGCAGGTAACGGAAAACAGCCCCTCCGGCTTCATGGAACGCCTGGGCATTTTCAACGGTAATTTCCTCGAGCGTTTCGAGGCAGTCGCAGGCGAATCCGGGACAGATGACATCCAGGGTCCTGATCCCCGTCCGGGCCAGTTCCACGACGCGATCCAAAGTATAGGGGGAAAGCCATTGTGCAGGCCCGAAGCGTGACTGAAAGGAAACGCTCCACCGGGTGGGGTCGAGGGCCAGGCGGGCACTCACGGCTTTTGCGGTGGCCAGGCACTGGTGGTAGTAGGGATCTCCATGGGGCACGCTTTTCTGGGGTAGCCCATGGAATGAGAAAAGCAGAAAATCGGGAGCCCCATCTTTCTGCCAGCCTTGTCGAATGGAATCTGAAACCGCCTCAAGATAGCCGACCTCGAGGTGATAATCCGTGAGAAAACAAATTTGCGGGATTCTCGTGTTTTGGGTCAGGGATTGGGCGAGTCCGTCGAAAGCGCTCGCAGTGGTGGCGGCAGAGTATTGCGGATAGAGCGGCAGGATCAGGAGACGTTTGAGGGCGCCCAGCGACCTCAGGGCTTGGCGGATCGATGGGGCGCCATAACGCATACCGAGGGCAACGGGGATCGGCTGATCCCCGCGGTTTACGGCCAGCCGATCTGCGAGCCTCTCGCGGAGATCTTCGGAATAAACGAGGAGGGGAGATCCACGTTCTGTCCAGATGCTTCGGTAACGGCGGGCTGAAAGGGGTGCGCGGAAAGGGAGAATCACACCTTCGAGGAGGATCCGCCAGGGGATCCGGGGCAGATCGATGACCCGCGGGTCGGTCAGAAACTCCCGAAGATACCGCCGGACTGCGCCCGCCGTCGGGGCATCCGGGGTCCCTAGGTTGAGGAGGAGAACTCCGGTACCGTCGGTTGTCAGTGGCGTTCCCACTAGCGTTCGAGGATGAGCGTGACTCCCATGCCGCCGCCGGTACAGATGGAGACGAGCCCCCGGCCCCGGCCCCGGTCGGCCAGGAGCTTGGCCAGCGTTCCCACGATCCGGGCGCCGGTTGCGCCGAAGGGATGCCCTAGGGCAACACTCCCGCCCTTGATGTTCAGTTTGGCGGGGTCGATCGATCCCAAGGCACCAGGCAACCCCAGCTTGTCTCGACAGAAAGAATCCGATTCCCATGCCCGCAAGGCACAGAGGGTCTGGGCAGCGAAGGCTTCATGAATCTCGTAGAAGTCGAAGTCGCCCAGCCTGAGCCCCACCCGTGCGAGGAGACGGGGAACCGCGTAGACCGGTGCCATGAGGAGCCCCTCGCCTTTCCTGAAGAAATCGACCGCCGAGACCTCGGCATCGACCACGTGGGCCCACGGGGAAAGTCCCCGGGAATGCCCCCATTCGTCTGATCCCAGAAGGACGGCCGCGGCACCATCGGTGAGCGGGGTGCTGTTGCCCGCCGTGAGCGTCCCGGTCCCGGTCCGATCATAGGCTGGCTTCAAGGCCGCAAGTTTTTCGAGCGAGGTGTCGGGCCGTACGTTGTTGTCGCGGTCTGCGCCATGGAAAGGTACCACCAGATCCTGGTAAAACCCCTCTTTCCACGCAGCCGCTGCCTTCTCATGGCTCGCGAGCGCCAGGGTGTCTTGGTCAAGCCGACTGATCTTCCACTGCTTGGCCATGAGTTCGCACGACTCGCCCATGTTGAGTCCGGTCTGGCGTTCCGTGATCCGGGGTGGGACAGGTTTGAGTTCATGCGGGCGAAAACCCTTCCAAGCCCCGAGCCTTTGGCCCAGCGTGCGCGCCCGGTTCATCTTTGTGAAGCGTCGGCTGATGGCATAGGACCAGAGAAGAGGGGTCGCACTGATACTGTCCACTCCGGCAGCGATCCCGCTCTCGATCTGGCCCAAGGCGATCTTGTTCGCGATCGCGATGGTGGCCTCGGCGCTCGTTCCACACGCCCGGGCCAGGTCAAAGGCCGGGGTTTCGGGAGCTAGGGCACTGGACAGAACCGCTTCACGCATGAGATTCCATTCACGGGGATCGGTCAAGGTCGCTCCAGCCGTACAGTCCCCTAGGCGAACCCCTTGCAGTTCGTAACGGTCGACCAAGGACTTCACGGTTGCAGACAGGAGATCGAGGTTGCCGAGATCAGCGTAAACCGTATAAGCCCGGGCGAAGGGAACCCGAACGGCACCGAAGATAGCGGCACGCCGAGTAGGTGTTTTTTCGTTCATGGCTTGATCCTCCGCGTGCGGTTCCGCCGGGACGGGCCCGGGGTAGACCCGTGTGCCCGGACCGCTCGTATTATAATGCTCCGATCGATGTCCCTCCCCACGCCTGTCGGCCGACCGGCCCGAGACGGGGCGTCTCCATCCCATCGACCCTTGGTTTGAAGGAGGTTCCCATGGATTATCAGACAGCCCAGAAACAGATCCAGGACAGCCAGAAGCTGGCCCAGGACACGCTCGGAAAAGTCCAGGCGTTCTCCCAGAAACTGGCGGGTGCCGCACCCGATGCCAACACCGCCCGCGACTGGGGCATGGACCTACGCGACCTGACCCTGTCGATCCAGCAGCTCAACCAACAGAGTCTGGCACTACTCGGGCAGATGGGCCAGTACATCCAGACCTTGGAGGGCGAACTCCAGACCCATCCGACGACCCAGCTCCAGCAGCGCGGCTGGGGGGGTGGAGGTGGCTTCCTGTCCAGCATGACCTCCGGGCTCGGTATGGGTGTCGGATTTGCCGCCGCCGAAGACGTGGTCGGAAGCCTGCTCGGCGGGCTCTAACCGCGTTTCGCTGCGACATCGGCCTGGAACTGCTCACGCAGGCTCCGCCTCAGGATCTTGCCGATATTGGACTTGGGTAGTTCCTTCGCGAAGCGGATGTGTTCGAGGTCGTGGGGGCGCTTGTATCCCGTGAAATGGTCGTGGCAGAACTGCATCACGGCCTCACGGGTCAGTTGCGGCCCGTCCGGCACGATATAGAGAACGACGGTTTCGCCCGACTGTTCGTCCGGCACGCCCACTGCGGCCACTTCACGGATACCCTCAAGATGGGCGAGTTCGTCCTCGAGCTCGTTCGGATAGACATTGAAACCTGAGACTAGGATGAGGTCCTTTTTGCGGTCGACGATGAAGACCAGCCCCTCCGGGTTCACGCGGGCAATGTCCCCCGTCTTGAGCCAGCCGTCGGACGAGAACACGGCGTCGGTCTCCGTAGGCCGATTCCAGTACTCGCGCATGACTTGGGGTCCCTTAATGCAGAGTTCCCCGGGCTGATCAACCGTCATCTCGCCTCCGGCATCGTCACGGATCGAGATTTCGGTCGACGGCACAGGGTAGCCGACTGCCCCGGTATATTCCTCAATGTCGAGCCGGTTGACGCAGACCACAGGCGAAGCCTCGGTCAGGCCATAACCCTCAATGATTGGGTGTCCCGTCTGCCGTTTCCAGCGTTGGGCCACCGCGCGCTGGATGGCCGCCCCCCCGCCCAAGGTGAAGCGAAGTTTCGAGAAATCGACCGACTCGAAGCCTGGGGTGCGGAGCAGACCGTTGAAGAGAGTATTCACACCGGTCAGAACCGTGAACCGGTATCGGCCGAGGGTCTTCACGAAACCGCGCAAGTCACGGGGGTTCGTGATGAGTACGTTGTGCCCTCCGAGGTAGGTGAAGAGAAGAAAGTTGGCCGTGAGCGAAAAGATGTGATAGAGGGGTAGTGCGGCAATCGCGACCTCCGTGCCGCGTTGGAGGTCGGCGCCCAACATGGCGCTACATTGCAGGACGTTCGCAACCAGGTTCCGATGGGTGAGCACGGCGGCCTTGGGGAGGCCGGTTGTGCCTCCCGTGTATTGCAGGAAGGCCGGATCGGTCTCGTCGACGGTTTCGTCTCCGGTACTGCTCCGGCTGCCCTCCCGTAGGCTCCGACCGAGTGCGAAGGTGTTACGAAGGTGGTAGCGGGGAACGAGATGCTTGACGTATTTCACGATCAGATTGGTGAGCACGCGTCGGTGAACGGGCAAGAAGTCACCGAGGCGGCTGACGAGGACGGTATGCACCCGCGTGCCGGGCAGAGCCTCCTCAAGCGTGCGCGCAAAGTTTTCCAGCACGATGGCTACCCGCGCACCGGAATCTCTGAGCTGTTCAGAAAGTTCCCGGCTTGTGTAGAGCGGGTTGCAATTGACCGCGACGAGCCCGGTCCGGAACAAGGCGTAAAGCGCAATGGGATAGGCGAGGACATTCGGGAGTACGATGGCGACCCGGTCCCCCTTCTTGAGGTGCAGCCGGGATTTGAGGAAAGCGCCTAGATTGCGGCTGGCTTCATCGACGGCCTCGAAGGTCAGCGTCTGTCCCAGGTTGGAGAACGCGGGGAGACTCGGGTAGCGCCCGAATGCCTCTTCCGCCAGTGACTTGAGGGTCATGGGGGAGGCCAAGTCGATCGTGGCCGGGACGTTTGGGGGGTAGTGTGGAAGCCAGATTTTTTCCATGTCGTTCCCGTTTGTTTTAGGGAGTGTTCTCCTGAAGCTTATCCGCGATGGCAGGCGCCAGGCAACAGCGGGCGCAGGGCAGGCCAGACGTTGGCCAGAATACGCGGAGAGGCCCGTCCCCGGGGATGGAGGCCGTCCGGCTGCATAAGGGCCCGATGGGTGGCTACATGGGCCAGGAGAAAGGGCACGAAGGCCAGATGGTCTTCCCGGGCCAGTGCCGGGTAGAGCGCATCGAAACGGTGGGTATAGTAGGGTCCGTAGTTCGGGGGTAACAGGATGCCAACCAGAAGCACACGGACACCGCGTCTGAGAGCGGTGTGGATCATGGCTTCCAGGTTTATCCGCAGGAGAGTCAGCGAGGAACCGCGCAGGCCATCATTGGCCCCGAGTTCGAGAATCAGGATCCGGGGTTCCAGGCGCCTGAGGAGACCCGGCAGACGAGCACGGCCCCCGCTTGAGGTCTCGCCACTGATACTCGCGTTCCGGATCGGACAGACCCAACCGGTCCGGGCCAGTTTCCGGCGCAGAAGGTCGACCCAGGAGTGCCCGATGGCCACGCCGTAGCCAGCACTCAGGCTATCGCCTAAAATCAGGATACGAGGATGGTGGACTCGCAGGGCGGCATGGCTGTCGGCCGCGAGTGCGCCCATGATTCCGGTCACGACCAAAACGACCCTGAGACGCTTACTTATGACACGCATGCCAGTCTGTCCCGTTGCCATCGAAGTGCGAAAAATGAGTTATGGATACCCGACTTCCGGGGGGCCCATCGAGATTTTACGGGAGATTGACCTTTCGATCGAGTGTGGTTCCTCATGGGGGCTACTGGGAATCTCAGGTGCGGGAAAGACCACGCTTCTGGCTCTCCTGGCGGGACTGGAATTGCCACAGGCGGGCTCCATCCGATTGCTGGGCCATGACTTGGCCACCCTCACGGATGACGGACGGGCTGACCTGCGGCTCCAGTCGGTCGGCTTCGTGTTCCAGACCTTCCATCTCCTGGCGAGTCTCACAGCATTTGAAAATGTTGTTTTCCCGCTTCGGCTACGCCGGCTGCCGGACGCTGTGGAGCGGGCCCGATCGGCGCTCACAGCGGTCGGGCTCGAGCACCGCTTCCACCATCGACCTGCCGCACTCTCCGGCGGGGAGCAGCAGCGGGTGGCTCTGGCCCGGGCATTCGCCGGAAGTCCCCAGGTTCTTTTCGCCGATGAACCCACAGGCAATCTGGATGCTGGAAACGCCGAACGGATCGCGGATCTTCTGTTTACCCTGAACGCCGAACAGGGATCGACGCTCGTACTGGCGACACACGACCGCCGGCTGGTGGAACGCTGCCGGAGCTGCGCCGTGCTCGATGGAGGCGGCCTCCGGGCTGAAGCGGTCGCCGCCTGATGGGTGATTCCGTCCGATGAGGTGGGAACGGCTTTTCCGGCCGGCCGAGATCCCTTTTCTTTTGGGGGTGATCCTCGTGACGGTCGCCCTGTCGTCGGTCACCCTGCTCGAGGGACAGTTCCGACAGACACTCATTCAGCGAACCGAGGCGACGTTCGGCGGTGCCCTCCGCCTTGAGCGCAGCGCACCTTTCCCCGCCCCATTTCTCAAAGCCGTGCACAGCCCCTCACTCAAGGAAACCCGTCTGGTCCGTTTTCCGACGGTGGTCGTGCATGGAAGCGCGAACCACTTGGTCGAGCTCAATGCGGTTGGATCGGAGTACCCGATCAGGGGTAAGGTGACCCTTCGGCGGTCACGGTCCGGTCGGTCGGTCCGTCTGCCTCGTGGGCCCCGATCCGGTCATGTCTGGGTCACCCCCGAGCTTCTGGATGCGCTCAAGGCGAGAGTGGGTTCGCGGATCATGATCGGATATGCCACCTTCAGGATCACGGGGCTGTTCAATCTGGCCCCGGCGATCTCTTCAGGGCTCTCCCTTTTTGCCCCTCCGCTCATCCTGAACGGGAACGATCTCGGTCGTACCCGACTGGTCGGAACCGAGAGTCGAACCGAGGATTTCCTTCTGGCCGCGGGACCAGCGCCCCTCTTGACCCAGCTCGAAAGGAAGGCTCGGGCATGGCGTCCCGCGCTGGATATCCGCATCGTGACCGCAAAGGAAACTCGTTCGCGAACCGAGGGTGCTATCGGGCGCGCCGAGCGTTTCCTCAACCTCTCGATCACAGGAACGCTGCTCCTCGCGTTCCTTGCCTTGTTGCTCAGTGCGTCGGATCAGGCCCGGCTCGAGCGGCCGGAAGTTGCCCTGCTCAGGGCGTGGGGACTCAGGCGGAGTTCACTCCTCTGGTATCTGACCCGGCGCCGTCTCCGCCAAGTGGGAACCGGGCTCGGACTCGGTTCGGTGCTGGGCTTTGGGTTGTACCACCTGATCGCCTCGCTGACCATGGTTCTCGACCCGTCCGGAGGGCTCGCGCCCCATTCGCCCTGGCCGGGTCTTGTCCGCAGCGTGGCCACGGCTGGACTTCTGGCCCTGGTGAGTCTTGTTCCCTCCTGGCTTTGGATTCTCGAGACTTCCCCGCTCGAGAACTTTCGTCCGGGCTCGTCAACCCACCTGGTTCCGGACTGGCGACGGGCTCTTTGGGCCGGGCTTGCCCTGATCGTGTCCTATGGCGTCTGGATGCTCTTCGGCGGGGGTGCGAGCCTCCGCTATACCGCGAGCGCTCTCGCTGTGCTCATCGGAACGACCCTCCTCGCCTTCCTCCTGTTTACTGGATTGCGCCGTCTCGCCTTCCGGGGGCCGGCCGATCTCGGCTGGGTTTTCTCAAGCCTCAATCGGCGCGCTGTACTCCTGTCCTTCACACTGGGTTCCTTGACTCTCGTGGTCTGCCTCATCACGTTTCTCCTGGGTGCCCGCACGAGCCTTTTTGCCGGTTACCAGGAAATGTTCAGCGCAAAGACGCCCAACTGGTTCATTATCGGCATTGAGCCCAGCGAACGACCTGCGCTTGCCACGCTCCTGGCGCGCCACCATCTCAAGCCGGCCCCGTTTGCGCCACTCTACATCGCTCGTTGGATTGCACTCAACGGGAAACCGCTGGATCCGTCCCGGATCGCCAACCCTCGCGAACGCTTCTGGGCACTTCATGACCAGAGTGTCAGTGCCACGCCCATCCTGCCGGTGGGTGACCGGATCGAGGTAGGCCGCTTCTGGAGGAATGGCAGTGACCGCCGCGAGGCATCGCTGGTCCGTGGCTTTGCCCGCGCGAGCGGGATTGCTCTGGGCGACCAGTTGACCTACCGCATTGCAGGACGAGAGTTTAGCGTTCGGGTAACGAGCCTCCGGCACGTGCGCTGGGACCGAATGACGCCCAACTTCTTCGTTGAAGTCACGCCCCGCTCGGTCGACGGTCTCCCCCACACCGAAATCACCTCTCTCCGGGCGCCGCCCGCGGCCCGGGGTTGGCTGGTCCGCCTGCCGGGACGCTTTCCAGGCGTGTCCACGGTCGATCTCGACCAGATTATCCATGAGTTGGGACGGGTGCTGACCCGAGCCTCGGAGGCGGTTTCCGTCCTGCTCGCAACGACATTGGTCGCGGCATTGTTGCTCGCCTATCTGGTTGTAGCGGTGACGCGCGAAGAACGTGCCCGCGAACTGACCCTGTTCCGAACTTTAGGCGTCCGCCGGGGACGGGTTCGGGCCTGGCTCCTCCTTGAGTTTGGCCTGCTCGGATTGATCTCGGGAGTTTTGGGATCGGTTGCGGCCGGATTACTTGGTGCCTTCGAAGCCCGAAGTCTCCTGCACCTGCGTTTCCATCCCGACTGGAGGATCTTGGGACTGGCTCCTGCCGTGACGACGGGCCTCACGCTCGCGCTTGGTCTCCTCGCCATGGCCCCCACCCTGTGGCATGCCCGCACCCGGTACTGGCGCGCCTTGCGCGGCTTCCAAGAACTCTAGTCCGGAAAGCTCTACTTCCGCGGGGCCCGGACGGGGTGGCACCCAGGCCCTGACGGAAGTTTGCTGCGGATGGGCTACCGGAAAAAGTAGTAGGTGACGCCGAGCACGAACTGGTTGCCGTAGTTATTGGTACCGACGGTGATTGCGGCATCCCCGCTCAGGTGCTTGAGGAAGTAGTACTGCGCCTCCCCGGTGACGGTGGCTGCCGAGGAGAAAGGACAATCGGTGCAGCTGCCGAAGGTATTGACACCGAGCAGTCCGTCGATCTCGAGCCGCCGGACCGGGGGATGCCAGCGCACGCCACCCGCAATTTCGAATCCACTGGTGCTGTTGGAACCGCTAGCGCAGCCGAAAGGCCCGCAGACCGACACGTCGAACTCGTCATGTAGGAAAAGCGCCTCGGCAATAAAGTCCAGAGGTTGCCGGGTCGGCAGCGGGGTATGGAATCCCACGCCCAAGTCCAGGTTGTTGGTACTCACCCCTCCACCGTACCCCAGGTATTCGTAGCCGGCCAGGAAGTTGAAGTGGGGGTTGAAGTTATAGGAGCCATAGAGATCGAGTCCGTTGCCGCTGGAACCACCATTGGGGGAATAGGACGCGAAGCCACCGCCGATGTAGGTGTATTGGAAGCCCTGGGCCCAGACCGGACCGACCGAGAAAACCAGAGCCAGCAGGGCTGACAAAGTGAGTCCGGATGCCAGGAGGGACTTGGAAAATGCCTTTTTCATGCTTGAAGTTCCTCAAGTGAAAGGTGAAGAGACGCTCGGGAAGGGACTGGTTCCAAAGTTTTTTGGCCCCCCGTTTTCCCGCGCCAAGATTATTCTAGGGACGATCCGGCGTCAAGAACCCCGCCTCCGTTGTACCATGGAAAACTCGTGGAGGGGTGAGTCATGCGTCCAAGATTACTGTTCCTGATGATCATCAGCGTGGGACTCTGGGGTTGTCTCCCCCGCGCCTCGGCGCAGGATGTCGGAGCTGGCCTCGACTTCCAGGATAGCCATGCGGTCTTCGATGTCGGTGGGAATCACTACGCCACCCATTACATCGAAACCGGTCTTACCTTCCGGCAATGGCTGGTCCCCTCCCTCTTCACCCTCGGGTTGCGGGGGGGCTATCTCAGTGTGACCCAGGACCCTAACCCGGTCGTGAGCGGGGCCAATATCGGGGGCGAATACATCGGATTGGATGCCGGCTTCCGCTACAACTGGATTCCCCTGATCGGTTTTAGGGCTTATGCCAGCGATACCTACCACCATAGTTCGGCGACCACGAAAACCGGCGTGAACCAGATCGACTGGTACGGTTTCCACGCGCGGGCCGGTGCGGATCTCCATTTTGGGATCGTCGGCATCGGTGCCGGCGTTTTCTACCGTCGTGCTACCGGGCATGAGCCGACGCCGGCTTCGGTTCCGGAAACGGTGGCCCTGTTCGAGAATGAGAGTGGCCCGTACGCGAGCGTGACCCTCTATCCCGCGGTCGGCGGTAGCGTGACGCTTCTGGGAGAAGGCGGGCGCTGGCACAGCTACCTCCTGACGTTCCGCTATGGCTTCTGAGACACCTTCTCCAGCCCGGGGAACCCCGCGGCGCTCAACCACCTTCCTTCGTCTGGAAAACCGGTTGCGCCGACAGGTGGGGCAGGCCATTGCCGATTACTCGATGATCAGGGCGGGCGACCGGGTCCTGGTCGCAGTCTCGGGGGGAAAGGATTCCTACACGCTGCTCACACTCCTCTCCCAACTCAAGCGTCGCGCGCCGCTCGACTTTGCGCTCAGGGCCGTCCATCTTGACCAGAGGCAGCCCGGATTTCCGACCGAAATCATCCGTGAATACCTCAAGGAGGAGGCCATCCCTCATGACATCATTACCCAAGATACCTACGGAGTCGTGGCTCGCGTGATTCCGGAGGGTCGGAACCGCTGTGGACTTTGCTCGCGTCTGCGAAGGGGCGCGCTCTACCGCTGGGCGCGGGAGGAGGGCTATAACGTCTTGGCACTGGGCCACCACCAGGATGACATCCTCGAAACCTTTCTGCTGAACCTCTTTCATGGCGGGCGATTGGCGGCTATGCCGCCCAAACTTCTGTCCGATGACGGCCAGGTTCTCGTGATTCGCCCGCTTGCCTACTGCACCGAATCGGACATCGCCCGCTATGCCCGCTCGAGCCGGTTTCCTATCGTGCCCTGCAAGGTCTGCGGCAGTCAGGACCGGCTCGAGCGGCAGGTGCTCAAGCAACTCCTCGCTAGCTGGAGGCACGAGCATCCGGAACGTGTGGCCTCGATCGGGACCGCCCTTGGACGGGTCGTGCCCTCCCATCTCCTCGACCGGGATCTCTGGGACTTCGGTGGACTTTGTGCTTCTCGACCGGCCACCCCCGACCCGGGATTGGCTGAGACCGGGATCGACAACCGATGAAAACTTCGCTCTACAAGATTTTCCGGCTGGAATGCGCCCACTACCTGCCCGCTGTTCCGGAAGGGCATCCCTGTGCGCGGATGCATGGTCATTCCTTCTCGGTCACACTCCATCTCCGGGGCGAGGTCGATCCCCAAACCGGCTGGATCCTGGACTTCGGTCGGGTGCGGGAACACTTCGAGCCGCTCCGCATCCTTCTCGACCATCACACACTGAACGAGATTCGAGGCCTTGAAAATCCGACCTCAGAGCACCTCGCGCGTTTTGTCTACCTCCGTCTAAAGCCCGATCTGCCAGAACTCTACCGAGTGGATGTCGGCGAGACCTGCACAGCCGGGGCACGGGTCGAAGACGACTGAAGACGAACGGTCAGATCCGGAGCCACTGCGCTAGAATGATCAGGAAGTGGGGTTGTGACCGGGCACGATTCTTTGGAGGGTGTGATGACCAGACGATCCATCATGGCTTTTGCGACCGTGGGCCTCCTGCTCTTGGCCTCGGGTCCAGGCGCGGAGGCGCTCACCATCCATTCCGTGAACGTGCCGCAAACGGTCACGCTCCACGGGGTCAAACTCCGGTTGAACGGGGCCGGGGTTCGCAACTATACGCTCATCTTCAGTTTCGGAGTCTACGTGGGAGCGCTTTACCTCGAGCATCTCACGCACCAGGCGAGCCATGCGCTGGCCGAAAAAGGCCCCGATCGCATCGCGATGTATTTCCTCCGCGGAGTGAGCCGGAGTGAACTCCGGTCGGCTTGGCGGAAAGGGTTCCGGCGTAATAACTCAAGCTCGGTCCAGACCCACCTGGCCCATGAGATTGCCTCCTTTATTGCGGTCTGGAAGCCGCTGCACAATCACGCTCGCGTCTTTCTCGATTACGTCCCGGGACCGGGGACGACGGTCTCCGTCAATGGAACCATCATCGGGCATTTCCCTGGGCGGCGATTCCATCAGGCGCTGCTCCGGATCTGGCTCGGACCGCGTCCGCCGACCCATGATCTCAAGCACCGGATGCTCGGTCGCTAACCCGTCTTGCTGTCCGTGGGGTCCTCGAGCGGTTCGGGGATGACCGCGGGATCCGCAAAGGCGACGAAGCAGGGATTCTTGAGCGAGGGTTTCCGGTTATAGACGAGCGGTTCGTGCGCCAGTGTCGTCACCTGGCCACCGGAGGCGGTCAGGAGACAGTGGCCCGCTGCGGTGTCCCACTCGCAGGTCGGTCCCAGCCGGATGTAGAGGTCTGCTGCGCCGGCGGCGATGCGCGCGAACTTGAGTGAACTGCCGAGGCCGAGCCGTTCGTGGGGTCCGAGGCGCGACAGGAAGCTTTCCAACCGAGCGTCGCTGTGGGAGCGGCTTGCGAGCACCCGTAGCGGCCGGGCTGCAGGACGCCGGCCGGTGAGTCGGTGCCAGGGATTGTGGCTGCGGGAGGCAAAGGCCCCGACTTGTGAGATTCCGAAGTAACTCTCACCAAGTGCCGGGGCGTGGATGACCCCGAGAACCGGTTCGCCCTGGTCGATGAGCGCGACATTGACCGTGAACTCCCCGTTTCGCTTGACGAACTCGCGTGTCCCATCCAATGGATCGATGAGCCAGTACCGCTCCCAGGTCTGCCGTACCGGCCAGGGGGGTTCGGTGCCCTCCTCGGACAGGATCGGGAGCGTGGGCTTGAGCTGCCCGAGCCCCGCGACGAGAACGGCATGGGCCTTGAGGTCGGCGGCGGTCAGCGGGCTCCGGTCACCCTTTCTTTCGATTGAGAAATCGTTGCGATAAACCCCCATAATCTCGTCTCCTGCGGCAAAGGCTAGGCGCAGGACATCGGGATAAAGGGCGACGGCGAGGTCGGTGGCATACATGGGCCTTGGAGCCTAGCACAACTCAGAATCCGGATCTTGGGGAGCGCGTTTCCGGTATCATGAGGATCCGGATAGGGGGAAAAACTGGCATGTCTCCGGAAGATTTTTACGGGATCGGCGCGGAACTCACGGAAGAAGATCGTCTCGTGCAGTCCACCGTGGCGCGTTTCGTCGACGAACGCGCAGCACCGCTTTTGCCCCGGGCCTTCGAGGAAGGTGATTTTCCGGTGACGCTCATTCCCGAGATCGGGGCGCTCGGCATTCTCGGAAGTTCCATCCACGGCTATGGTTGTCCCGGGCTCGGGGCCTTGGCTTATGGCGTGATCTGTGAGGAACTGGAACGGGGAGATAGTGGATTGCGGAGTTTTGTCTCGGTCCAGTCGAGCCTCGTCATGTATCCGATCGCGACCTATGGGTCGGAAGCCCAGAAGGCCCACTGGCTGCCCAAGCTCGCCCGGGCCGAAGCGATTGGTTGCTTCGGTCTGACCGAAGCGCAGGGGGGGTCGGATCCCGCCGCCCTGGAGACCCGGGCCCGGCTGGACGGTGGGAACTGGATTCTTACAGGCTCGAAGATGTGGATCACGAACGGTACGCTGGCCGACCTCGCCGTGGTCTGGGCGCAGACGGACCAGGGCATCCGAGGTTTTCTCGTAGAAAAGGACATGCCGGGGTTCCGCGCGCAGGCGATCCACCACAAGCTTTCCCTCCGTGCCTCGGATACCGCGGCTCTGTTTTTCGATCGTGTGTCCGTCCCCGAACACAATCGACTTCCGGGGGCGCAGGGTCTCAAGGCCCCCCTGTCCTGCCTGACCCAGGCTCGTTACGGGATCGCCTGGGGTGCGCTTGGTGCGGCACGCTCCTGCCTCGCCACGGTGCTCGATTACACCCGGACCCGTGAACTTTTTGGCCGACCCCTGGCCGCCACGCAAACGGTCCAGCGGCGGATTGCCGAGATGGTCCGTGCGCTCACCCTGGCCCGCCTCTTGGCTTTCCGGTTGGGTCAACTCAAGGACCAAGGGAAACTTGATCCGGGGCAGGTCTCGCTTGCCAAGTGGAACAATGTCCGAATGGCGCTCGAGATTGCCCGTGAGGCACGGGATCTCTTGGGTGGGGCCGGGATCACGACCGAGTTCCCCCCGCTCCGTCATGCCCTCAACCTCGAAAGCGTGGTGACCTACGAAGGAACCGAGACCATCCATGAACTGGTCGTGGGCAAGGCCGTGACGGGATTCGATGCCTTCTGAGCCGAAGACACCGGGCCCACGCCTCGCCCGACAGGCCCAGCGCAGCATCAACCGGGCCGAGATTCTCGATGCCAAGACCCGGGAGGTTTTGTCCAGCCTCGGCGAGACGGTGACGACGCCCCCGGCACGGGATTCCGGAAGCGTGCTCGAGGAGACCGGAGGCCTTTCGGTTCGCGATCTGTGGCAGCTTTTTGAATCCCAACTCCTTTCGCGTCATCTCGATCTCGCGGCACGCGTGCTGCGGGCGCGGGGGCAGGGGTTTTACACGATCGGCAGCAGCGGGCATGAGGCCAATGCGGTTTGGGGGCGCCTGCTTCGACTCACCGACCCGGTTTTCCTGCATTACCGGAGCGGTGCCTTCATGCTGGAGCGGGCTCGACAGCAGCCGGGCCTCGACATGGTCTACGCCATCGCGCTCTCGCTCATGGCCAGCCGGGACGATCCGATCGCCCAGGGACGGCATAAGGTATTCGGGCATCCCGACCTTTTGGTTCCACCCCAGACCAGTACGATCGCGAGCCACCTGCCCAAGGCTTTTGGCACAGCGGCACTTCTCGAGTCGGTGCGCCGGCTCGAGCCCGGAAAATGGCCACGGGATGGTATCGTCTTCGTGAGCTTCGGAGATGCAAGCGCCAACCATTCCACGGCACTTGGTGCGCTCAACGCGGCTGCCCAGACCGCCTGGCAGGGACTTGCCTGCCCGCTCTTCTGCTTGTGCGAGGACAACGGGCTTGGGATCTCGGTCCGCACACCCTCCGGCTGGATCGAATCAAACTACCGGAACCGCTCCGGTCTCCGTTATTACTCGGCTGACGGAAGCGATCTCTTCGAGGTCTGGCGGAAGGCCCGGGACGCACTCGAGTTTTGTCGTGCGAGGCAGGCACCGGTCTTCTTCCACCTCCGTGTGGTTCGTCTGCTTGGTCATGCGGGAACCGACGCCGAAAGCGAGTATCGGACAGTTGGGGAAATCGAGGCGGATGAGGGGCGGGACCCCATCCTTAAAACAGCCGGACTGCTTCATGAGAATGGCCTGGCCTCGGGGGAGATGCTCCGGGCTGCCTACGAGGAAGCCCGCATCCGGGTGGAACAGGCAACAGAACGCGCCGTCCAGACCCCGCGACTTTCTGATCCACAAGAGGTTATGAAACCCCTAGCGCCATACTCGCCTGCGGCGGTCGCGACCGAGGTCTCCCGGGTGCAAACCACGAGCGCGAGTGGTGGATCAGTCACCGCGGGAGAGCGCCTCCATCTTTCGATCGCGATCAACCGTGCGCTCGCCGAATCCTTCGACCGGTATCCCGGTCTCGTCCTCTTCGGTGAGGACATTGCCCAGAAGGGAGGCGTCTATACCGTCACGTCAGGACTTCACCGACGTTACGGGGGGCGGCGCGTGTTCAATACGCTCCTCGACGAACAGACGATCCTGGGGCTGGCCCAAGGCGGGGCATTCCTCGGGCTCCTTCCGATTGCCGAAATCCAGTATCTGGCCTACTTTCACAATGCCGAGGACCAGATCCGGGGCGAGGCTTGTTCGCTCCAGTTTTTCTCTGCAGACCAGTATCGTAACGGCTTCGTGGTGCGCATTCCCGGGCTGGCCTACCAGAAGGGGTTCGGGGGGCATTTCCACAATGACAACAGCTGGAATGTATTCCGCGACATCCCGGGACTCATCGTGGTCTGTCCGGCCCGCGCTGACGATGCCGTCGGACTGCTCCGCACGGCTCTCGCCCTTGCCCATGTCGATGGACGTATCGTGGTGTTCCTCGAACCGATCGCGCTCTACATGACCAAAGACCTCCACGAACCCGGAGACCGGCTCTGGCTTGCGCCCTATCCGGAACAGGGGCTAGCCGTACCTCTGGGCGAGCCCCGCTGGTATGGCCCCCGGGAGGATCTGGATCTCCTCGTCGTGACCTACGGGAATGGCGTCTATCTGAGCCTGAGGGCTGTGCGGGCCACTGCTGCCCATCGTCGAATCGGGGTCCTTGACCTGCGCTGGCTCAAGCCACTCAACCATGAGGCGCTTGCCGCTGCTTTTGGACAAGCCCGACGGGTCTTGGTGGTTGACGAGGGGCGCCGGACCGGCAGCGTTTCCGAGGAAATTGTGACGCTCCTGGGAGAACGCGCACCCGAACTGCCCTTCCGGCGGCTCGTGTCCGAGGACAGCTATATTCCACTCGGTCCGGCGGCCGATGCGGTCTTGCTGACCGAGGAGAAAATCCGGGATGCAGTCTGTGACCTGCTTGCGCAGGGTTCATCCGGCCCGGGGGGTCCAGATGCAGCAGTGGGAGTCAGGGACGTCGCGGCGGGAAAATCCACCAGAGCGCGACCACGTAGATCCAGACCGCGACGTAGACCAGGGTAAAGACCCAGAGCGGGATCGGCCAGAACACGAGCCCGTCGACCCAGTGTGCGATCAGTGGCGCCGGAGCCCCACCCTCGGCAGCGTGCACGCTGAGCTGGGCCTGCCAGAGGGTGAGGAAGCAGGCACGGCCGAGGAGGGCCTGGAGCGCGACGATGGAGAGGGCGACCAGATGGATCAGGCGCAGCCAGAAATTTTGGATGAAGGCCCAGCCCCGGATTCCGCCCCAAGGAATCACGATCAGTCCGGCTACGTTGTAGGCAATGATCCCAAGATGGATCGCGAGGATGACAATGGCGAGATCCCGGGCCGTACCTGCGTTCATCTCTTCGGGCCTCGGGGTGCCCTCGCCGGCGTGTCCCGATCTCCTTCGGTGGCCCATGTCGTGCGCCATTCCGTGGTTCCCAGCCGGTCTCGGAAGAGGGATCGGAGTTCCGGCTGAAGTCGGTCGAGTCTCTCGGGCAGACCATGGGGAACATTCACGAGGGCGAGCCCGCTGCCCCAGAGTCCGTCCCGGGGGGGGCTTAGCCAGTCCAGGAAGGAGATCCGGGGAATCCGGCTGAGGCGCCGCTTGAGGCCATTCGTCCAGTTCGCATCCGCCCACGGATACCAGGCGAGAAAGACACCCTGCGGAAAACGGGCGCAGGCACGGGGCAGGGTTTCCACGAGCCGGTCTGCTTCCGAGACTTGCTCGTAGGGCGGATCGATGAAGACGAGACCGCGTCGTTCGGTGGGGGGGGTGAGTGCGAGGAGTGCTTCGAAACCGTCCCGGTGATGTACACCTGGACGTCGGCCGAGATGGCGCTTAAGTTCCGCTTGGCGCTGGGGCACGACTTCGACGAAAGCCAGCCGGTCGTGGGGACGGGATAGCCGGCGTGCGAGCAGGGGGGATCCGGGATAGCGAGTGAGACAACCCGAGGGATTGTCGGAGGCTACGAGTGCCCGGTATCTCGCCAGTAGGGGATCGATCGGCGTGGCCTGCCAAAGGATCTCAAAGCCACGGCGGAACTCCGGCGGGGGATCCTGAGGGAGTCGATCCAGTTCGTAAAGTCCGGCGCCGGCATGGGTGTCGAGATAAAACCAGGGAGCGGGCTTTTCCGACAGACGTTCGAGCAGTGCGATTAGTACGACATGCTTGTGGACGTCAGCGAAATTACCGGCGTGGAAGCGGTGGTCGTAGTTCACAGGAGGACTATAGCATCGTATCGCGGGGCTCCATCCTCCGGTAAAATCAGGCAACCTTCGGATCCTTTCATGCGAGCCCGTTCACTCTTGAAGAACGATCCCCCCCCGCCTCCGCTCGGTCCAGAGCTCGAGCCGCGTTCCGACCGGCGACTCGCCATTGGACTGTTCGTGTTTCTGGCCCTGGTCTATGGCATCGCCATGTTCACTCATGGACTGATCCCGGCCGAGGAGCCCCGTTTCGCCGAGGTTGTGCGCGAGATGATCGCCCGGGGCAGTTGGTGGGTCCCCTTCAAGAATGGCCTGCCCTACGTCGAATACCCTCCCCTCTATTACTGGCTTTCCATTATCGCCCGTCTGGCCGGTTTACCACTCCGGGCAGCCATCCGGGTGCCGGGAACGATAGCCTTTTTGCTCTGGATTTTCTGGATGGGACGCTGGGTGAAAAGCGCCTTTCCAAACGTGAGTCCGACCCTGCCCCGTTTGGCGCTGGCCGCTCTCCCGATCGCCCTTTACAACTTTTTCACGGCTCATACCGACAGCCTTCTGGCGCTCGGTGTGCTCATGGCCTACACCGGCTACCTTCGCCATCGGCAGGGATCCGGTACTCGTTTCCCTTGGGAACTCTGGAGTGGGCTCGCGATTGCCACCACGGCCAAGGGTCCGGTCGGGCTTGCCATCACACTTCCGGCAATGGGCCTCGATCTCATCGCCTCCACGTCAGGATTTCGGTTTTTTTCCAAGGCGGGCTGGCGTGCGCTCTGGCAGGGGATCAGGTCCTTGCGACCGATCCGCGGGCTCATCCTTTCTCTGGGCGTTCTGGCCCTTTGGGCCGTGATGGCGGGATTCCAGGCGAACTGGGACTTCGACCGAGCCTTCTTCATCTATCAGAACTTCACCCGTTTCCTCTCGGGGCTCGATCACGAGCATGGGCCCTTTCTCTACCTGAAAAGCCTCTGGGGGGATTTTTTCCCGTGGGCCTTCCTTCTTCCGTTCGGAATCATTCTGGCCTGGCGCCGCCGACACGAACCCGCTTTTCGACTCTCCTTGCTCTGGGTACTGTGGACGATTATTTTCTTTTCAGTTTCGGTCTCGAAGCAAAGCAAGTACATCCTCCCAGCAGCTCCGGCCATCGTGACTCTGAGCTTGGCGGCCTTGGGCTGGGTGTTTGGGAGACGAGCGCATCGGATTTCCTGGGTCGGCTATGGAATCTCGGCATTTCTCCTCGCTGCGGCAGGTTTCGTTGCGCTTTTCGTGCTGCCTGGCTGGGTTTTCCCCGGTCTTATCCCGACACCGGGGACGATGCGGGGATTGCCGGTCCTGCGCAGTTATCTCCTGCGCCATCCGGCGCCTTTTGTGAGCTATCTGTATCCGGCTCCGCCCACGATCTACGCACTCTATCCCCTCCGACAGGCCCCAATTCCCTATGTCCGCTCGGCCCGTGCCTTGTATGCCGAAGTCCGTTCCGGCCAAATCAACGCAGGCAGCTATCTCATTGTCTACCGTAACACGCTTCCAGTCCCCGGCCGGAAGCCCACGTCCGTCACACTGTCGCCGGCGCCCAGTCCGGCATACTTCACTCGCGTGCTTTCGATTCCGGCACAAGGGGGTCTCATCCTCTACCGGGTCCGCCGGCAAGCCCGCACAATGCCCCGACCCGACACCCCAACCCCACCGCCCTGGCACTGGTGGGACCAGTTCGATACCGACTGAACCTGGGTTCAGGTCCGGCCAAAGGCTTCGAGGCCGGGTACACTCTAGGAAGCATCGGCTCAAGGCAAACGATGGTTTTCAGTTACTACCACCGGCTCTCGGCCCGAGCGCGGAAAATCTACGACCGGAGTAACCGGATCGAGGCCCTGCCCTTGGCCCCCGGAATGATCCCGCACGAGGCCGTGATTGCCCTCCGCAACGCTCTGGCCAGCGAATCCCGCCCTGCAGTCGAGGCATCGGCCCAGGCGCTTGCCCAGCTCCTGACGGAGTCTTTTGGAACCCCACCGGTCCGCGTGCGGGTTCTCGACCGTCGCCCCTCCAATTCATATGGAGAACTCCATGGTCTCTATGAGGTGGAGCATGTCCAGGCTCGACCGCTTATCACCCTCTGGATGCGGACAGTCCAGCGGCGGCAGGTGGTTGCGTTCAAGACCTTTCTCCGCACGCTGCTTCACGAAGTTGTCCACCACCTCGACTATGAGATGCTCAAACTTGAGGATTCGCTTCATACGGAGGGTTTCTACAAGCGGGAGTCGAGCCTGCTTCATCAGCTCATCGATGAGGATGAGCCTCGAGAGAGATCGACAGGATCGCCGCGACGGCGGAGCCTCCGCCCGGCTGAATCCGGCCCACCTCCCACTACCGGGAAATGAAGGCCCTAGCCGGATAGCACACCCGGAGGGAGAAAGCTCGAACCTGGACTGCGGGTGGTTGACTGGAGAGCCTGAGCTGATTGCGTAGAGCCCGGACCGGTTTTCCCTATGATGTTTTGAGAGAGGAGAAACCGGTATGAAAAAGCGGAGAAAGCCGTACGATCTCGACACCAAACGCCGTTTTATCCAGAAATACCTCGCCGGGACAACGGACGCTTCGGTCATTGCCCAGCGGGAGGGGCTCGAGCGCAGCCAGATCTAGAAATGGCGCGTCCAGCTGGAGCATCGCGACCGGATGAGCCGCATTCGAGCCAATCGCCGACACCGACGAGCAGACCCGCCGCATCCGTGAGCTCGAGGAGGAACTCGCTGCCACCCAGCAAAAGCTCGCCCAGACGATGCTGGAGGTCGACCTTTTAAAAAAACTGCAGCCGAACTCTCCGTTCGCGAGAAAATCGAGTGGGTACATCGAAATGCGCCAGCTGCGGGCTCGGTCCAAATGGACTTTCCCAGCGCCAGCTACCGCACGGTACAGGTGTGCCTGCGACGGTGCGGGCGGTGGGTGGGCGAGCGGCGGATCCGGCGGATTATG
>JAJYFY010000083.1 GCA_021785265.1 Pseudomonadota bacterium | reverse complement strand
TCTCGATCCCCTGGCGCTGCGTCTCCTCACCCTCCATAACCTGACCTACTACCAGAGACTCGTGGCGCGGCTGCGCGAGGCCATCCAGGCCGGCCGCCTGGCCGAATGCGTGGCCGACTTCGAGCGCCAGCAACAGACTGAAGCAGCTGTGCGATAATGCCCGCCGGACCATCCGGACTGGCGGGGATTCCCATGAACCTGATCACCAACGCCTGGGCCCAGGGCACTGGCCCGGCTGCCCAACAGACGGGCGGGCTCTGGCAGCTCGTCGTGATTTTCGTCATCTTCATCCTGTTTTTCTATTTCGTGGCCATCCGGCCCCAGAGCAAGCGCCAGAAAGAGCACCGGAAGTTGATCGACGGCCTGGCCGTGGGCGATGAGGTGTTGACCCAGGGGGGGCTTTTGGGACGGGTGGTCCGGCTCAATGAACAGGCCATCGCCTTGGAGACTGCGCCGGGTGTCGAAGTGAGCCTCCAGCGTCAGGCCGTGATTGCGGTCTATCCCAAAGGAACCCTGAAACCTGTCTAGACCCCGGATCCCGGGCTCAGGCCCCAACCCTGCCATGAACCGATGAACCGCTATCCGCTCTGGAAGAATGCCCTGGTTGTGCTGGTCACCCTCGTGGCGATCCTCCTGGCCCTGCCCAATCTCTATCCGGAGGCCCCTGCCCTCAATGTCACGCGGATCGGGGCATCGGTGGTTCCGCCCGGTCTCTTGCCGCGCATCGAGCGCCATCTTCGGCACCATGCCTTGCCCCCCCTTCGGGCTTCGGTCGAGGCCGACCATGTCCTTCTGGTCTTCCCTCACCGGGTGAGCCAGCGGCAGGCCCTGATCCGGCTCAAACACTGGCTGGGCAAGAACTATTCGGTGGCGCCCAATCTCGTCCCGGAAACCCCCTCCTGGCTCCGTGCACTCGGACTCAAGCCCATGCCGGAAGGACTGGATCTGCGCGGGGGGATCTACTTCCTGCTCGAGGTGGATACGCGGGCCGCCCTGCATGATGCGCTGAGCCGGGACCGCAGCGGGATCGAGTCTTTGCTCCGCCACCACCGGATCCGCTATCTCGGGATCCGCGAGGCGGCTCACGCACTCCATATCGAACTCGCCTCGCCCCAGGCCCTCAAGCCCACGCTCAAGCTCCTCAGAACCGACCATCCCAACCTGCTTGTCACGAACCGTCTCGCGCACGGTTTCCCCGTGATCCGGGCGCATTACGGCTCGGCCATGCGAACCCATCTCGACCAGGGCGCCATCGTCGATGATGTGGCGGCCCTGAGACGCCGGGTCAACGAGCTCGGGGTTACCGCCTCGGTGGTTGAACAACAGGGGGCCCGCCACGTCGTGGTCGAATTGCCGGGCATCGAGGATGCCGCCCGGGCCGAACGCCGGCTGGGAGACACGGCGACCGTCCAGTTCCGCCTGGTCGACGATTCACCGGCTGCCGAAAATGCACTGGAGACCGGCCAGGTGCCGCACGGCGCCCGGCGCTTCACCACCACGGCCGGCACGCCCGTGCTCCTCGATGCGGGCAGCATCGTGGGCGGACGCGACATCGTGAATGCCATCTCGAGCTACGTGAACGGCTCTCCGGCCGTCAATGTCACCCTGAATTCGACGGGGGGGCGGCGCATGCTCCGGACCACGAGCCACCATCTGGGTAAACCGATGGCCGTGCTCTACATCCAGAACCGGAGTGAGCACCGGACGGTGGATGGCCATTCCGTGCTCATCACGCACAAGATCGAACGGGTCATCAACATCGCGACCATCGAGGGTGTGTTCTCGGACAACTTTCAGATTACGGGTCTCACCAACCGGCAGGCCGAGAAGCTCGCCCTGCTTTTGCGCACGCCGCTCGCCGCTCCGATGACCGTCGTGGCGGAGCGGACCATCGGTCCAAGCCTCGGACGGCAGAACATCCGCGACGGGGTGGCGGCCGTGGTGCTGGGCTTCGCCCTGGTCGTGCTCTTCATGGCCTTCTACTACAAGTGGTTTGGCGTCATTGCCGACCTCGCCTTGCTCGTGAACCTGGTCTTGATCGTGGCCCTGCTCTCGGTGCTCCAGGCCACCCTCACCCTGCCGGGCATTGCCGGCATGGTGCTCACGGTGGGTATGGCCATCGATGCCAACGTGCTGATCTACGAGCGGATTCGGGAGGAGGTGCGCAACGGGGCAAGCCCGCAGGCTGCCATTCATGCCGGTTATGAACGCGCCTGGGGGACCATCGTCGACTCGCATGTCACCGCCCTCATCGCCGGGGTCCTGTTGTTCTTGCTGGGCAGCGGGCCGGTCAAGGGCTTTGCCATCACGCTCTGTCTCGGCATCCTGACTTCCCTGTACACGGCGGTCATGAACAGCCGGGCCATCACGAATGCCCTCTACGGCGGCCGCCGCCTCACCCGTCTGCCCGTCTGAGGATCGTCCATGGAATTCTTTCACCGCGTTCCCCATATCAACTTCCTGTCGGTGCGCCGGATCGCGCTCGTGGCCTCCACCCTGGTTTTCGTGGCGGCACTCGGATCCTTGGCGATCCAGGGGCTCAATCTCGGACTCGATTTCACGGGTGGCGTCGTGGTCCAGATGGGGTTTCCCACGATGCCCACCTTAAGCCAGGTGCGCTCCGTGGTGACCAAGGCTGGCTATCCGGGCGCCCACATCAGTCCCTTCGGCCATCACCCGGAGGTGTTGATCCGGCTCAAGCCGAAAAACCCTGGCCTGGCGAGCCTGGATGCCACGACCATCGCCCGCGCCGTGGCCGCCCACTTTCCGGGTGCCCGACTGGTCGACAAGGAGGTGATCGGGCCCCAGGTGGGACACGCGCTCCGGGAGAAAGGCCTCACGGCCATGCTGGCCACCCTGATCCTGATTTTCGTCTACGTCATGTTCCGCTTCGAGTGGCGCTTCGCGCTCGGCGCCATCGCCGCCACCGTCCACGACGTGATCTTCGTGGTCGGCTTTTTCTCCTTTACGCGGATCGACTTCAACCTGAACGTCCTGGCCGCCATCCTGGCCATCATGGGTTATTCCCTGAACGATACGGTGGTCGTGTTCGACCGGATCCGTGAGGATTTCCGCAAGTTCAAGAAAGGCAGTCCGCTCGAACTCATGAACGTCGCGATCAACGAGACCCTGTCGAGGACCCTCATGACCTCATTCATGACCCTTCTGGTCGTGATCGCGCTTTTGGTGGTGGGTGGCCCGGTGCTGCGCGGATTTTCGATTGCTCTTTTCGTGGGCATCCTGATCGGGACCTACTCGTCGATCTTCATCGCGAGCGCGATCGCCCTCATGCTGGGCGTGGACCGCTCCGATCTCCTGCCCAAGCGTCCGGCGGCTTTGGCCGAAGGGCCCTGAGGACTCGTAAAACGGATTCAGGAGCGCGAAGAGCGGCTCCAGGAGTCGGGGGTTTGCAGCGATCACGTCCCCGCTTTCGAGGGGAGAGAGGCCCTCCGTGCCGAAACCCTGTGCCACCCCACCGGCCTCCTGGACGAGCAGAAGCCCGGCGGCCACATCCCAGGGCTTGAGCCCGAGTTCGAAAAATCCATCCAGCCGGCCGGCCGCCACCGCGGCCAGGTCGAGGGCAGCCGAACCCGCCCGCCGGACGCCGGCGACCTTGGGCAGGAGCGTGCGGAACTGTTCCAGGTACGCCGCAAGCCGGCTGAAATCCCGGAATGGGAAGCCGGTCCCGATGAGGGCCTCTTCCAGCCGGAATCGCTTTGCGGCCCGGATCCGGTGATCGTTGAGGAGCGCGCCCTCGCCTCGGCTCGCGACGAAGAGCTCGTCCCGGGTGGGGTCGTAGACCACTCCGGCTTCAAGAACCCCGCGACGCTCAAAAGCGAGAGAGACGGCATAGACCGGGAATCCGTGGAGAAAGTTGGTCGTCCCATCCAGAGGATCCACGATCCAGCGTTCCTCGCCGCGTCCTTCTGCCGGATCCAGGAGTCCCCCTTCCTCGGCGAGGATGGCGTGATCCGGATGGGCCAAGCGGATCACCTCGACGATGGCCGCTTCGGCGGCCCGGTCGACCTCGCTCACGAAATCATGGGGTGCCTTCTCCTCGACCCGGATACGGTCGAGCCGGTCGGCTTGGCGGCGGATGACCTCGCCAGCCCGGCGAGCGGCCCGGATGGCGATTTGGACGATGGGCTGCATAATCGTGGTACGGGACGGGCCGGTGATGATAACAGAGACGGATCCGGGCTGCTCCCCGCGTTATAATGCGCCATGGCCTCTGCCCCGAGCCCGATCTATCTCGACTACGCCGCCACGACGCCGGTCGATCCACGGGTGATCCAAGAGATGGCCAGGTTCATGGGCCCAGACGGACTCTTCGCGAATCCCTCGTCGGTGACGCATGCGCCGGGACGTGCTGCCCGGGCGGCGGTCGAGGAAGCCCGAGCGGAGGTGGCCGCCCTGGTCGGAGCTCGGGAACGCGAGATCTACTTCACCTCCGGGGCCACCGAATCCAACAACTGGGCCTGGCGCGGCCTCGTCGCTGCACGCCGGGACCGGGGACGTCACCTCGTCACCTCGCGCATCGAACACGCCTCCGTGCTCGATACGGCCCAGGCCCTCGAAGCCGAGGGTTTCCGGGTCAGCTACCTGCCCTGCGACCGGGAGGGCCGGGTGGACCCCGAACGGGTACGGGAGGCGCTGACTCCAGAGACCCTGCTGTGTTCGGTCATGCACGTCAATAATGAGACTGGAGTGATCCAGGACATCCAGGCCATCGGAAAGCTGTGCCGGGAGCGCGGGGTTCCCTTTCACGTGGATGCGGTCCAGAGCGCGGGAAAACTGCCGATCGATCTCTCGACCCTGCCGGTCGATCTCATGTCTTTTTCGGCACACAAGGTCTACGGTCCCAAGGGGATCGGCGCCCTTTATGTCCGTCATGATCCCACACTCGTCCTTGAACCCCTGATCCACGGCGGCGGGCAGGAACGAGGTCTCCGGGCTGGGACACTCGCGACCCACCAGATCGTGGGATTCGGGGTCGCCTTTCGCATTGCCCGCGAGGAGGGGATGGCCGACGCCGCCCGCATCGGGCGGCTGCGCGATGCCCTGTGGGCGCGGCTCTCCCGCCTTGAGCGGATCCGCCTGAACGGAGGGGGTGCACCCAGGGCCTGCGGACACCTGAGCGTGAGTTTCGGTGGGGTCAATGGCGAAAGCCTGATCTTCTTCCTGGGGGATCTCGCGGTGGCCCAAGGCTCGGCCTGTTCCAGTGCCCGCGGGGAGCCCTCGCACGTGCTTCAGGCGATGGGGCTTACGCCCGGCGAGGCCGAGTCCACCCTGCGGATGACCTTGGGACGCTTTACGACCGTGGAGGAGGTCGAACGAGCGGCGGAATGCATCGCCCAGGCCTACGCCCGGCTGTCCGTCCTCGCTCCAGACGCCGCCCGGCGACAGGCCGGATGAACGCGGCCCGGTCCCCGGCTGCGGGTATGGCCGGATCGTCTCCGTTTGATGTCTGGGCACACAATCTGGAACGCGCCGGTCGTTTCGCGCCCAACACTCCGGGCGTACACGAAGGCAAGGCCGGTAGTGCCGGGGCGGGGGCCGAGGTCGAGTTTTCGCTCCAGCTCCGCTCCGGTCGGATCATAGCGGTCCGCTACCGCTTCTTCGGCAGTCCCTGGATCAACGCCGCGTGTGCCTTCTATGCGCACGCACTCGAGGGCCAACTGTCCACCACCCCCTGGCCGACGGGGGCGGAGGTGGCCCGTCAACTGGATTATCCCCGTACCCGTTATGATGAGGCATTGATCGTGGAAGATGCCCTGATGGCGGCACTGGCCCCTTTGCGGGAGGTTTCCAATGAATGAACTGACCCTGACGCCGGAGGCGGTGATCCAGGCCCGCCGCCTGCTCGCGAGCCGGCCGGAGGTGCAGGGACTCCGGGTTTCCATCGAACGGTCGGGATGTGCGGGCTACCGCTGGCGGATCGGCTATGCGGAGACCACGGACCCCGAGGACCACCGGATCGAGTGTGAGGGAGTCCCGCTCTTTGTCGGTGCCGCCGATCTTCCGCTGGTTCGTGGCACCACTGTGGATTACGTCCGCCAGGGACTGAACCGGATGTTCCGTTTCGAAAACCCGAACCGGGGCGAGGTCTGCGGCTGTGGCGAGAGCTTCTCGGTCGAGGGTGCCGGTGATTTGCGGAAATGAGGGTCCGCACGATAAACTTAATCGTTTAAACCCTCATTTTCTGGCCGGTCGAACCGGCGTACGAGGACAGGCCATGACGCTCGAACGGACCCTTTCCATCATCAAGCCGGATGGCATCTCCCGCAATCTCATCGGGGCGGTGATCGGCCATTTTGAACGGGCCGGCCTCCGGGTCGTGGCGGCCCGC
>JAJYFY010000026.1 GCA_021785265.1 Pseudomonadota bacterium | reverse complement strand
CGGCAGGCCCGTCTCCCGGCTCAGTGCATCCAGACCCTCACCGCGCAGAAGCCGCAGCACCACCTCCTGCTTGCGCTTTACCGACCAACGTTTCCTCGAAGATTTCCAGCTCATGGACACCTCCCGTCGCTCTTAGTCGACGACCAAATGCGTGTCCAATTTATTCGAGGGGCAGATCAGTGCACCACAGCGTCTTCTGGTGTTTCGTGTTTTTCGAGGTAACCTGTTACCAGCGAGAACATGCCTTCCGGCCACTGGGCATTGCGGGCGAGAACGATCTTGCCTTGATACTCAATCAACGCCGCTACGACAGGAACCGGATTGCCCAGTGCACGAAGCCACATTCCGGTGAGACACAGGCTTTCCTTTCAACACCATCCATGCGTCTAAGTACCAGCGTGCCTGCGCATTCGGGACAGTATTTCATGCGTTCAGTCTGTTTGTTTTGACGCTCGACGTGTTATAGGAGGGCCCATCGGTCCGCTTATGCAGGATTCGTGAAGGCTGATTCTGATCGGCATTTCCCTTATCTCTTCGGTGAGTAGAGCAGGGTGCTCTGGCTTTGCTTCCTTGTAAGTACGGATCTTGTGCTTGTTTTTTTGGGGTTATTGGGCAGACATGTTCTGTGCCGGGCAAGACGTTGCGTGGTCTCATGGGAAAGTCTGCTATTGAGAAATCCGGACCACGACCGGGACGGTCCACTTTGGGGTCGAGAGTACGTGCTCGTCGCACAGGAAAGAAGTCGTTCGGCATGAATTTCTTCCAAGTGGCCGCTCCCCGCCCGCATAGCATATCAAGCGGCTCAGAACCCGCTGGCCGCTTTGGCCGAGAAGTGCGCATATACCGTCTGGCAGATGTCCGAAGCAGGCCCGCCGCTCAGGCGTGCCCGACAGTTTGCCAAGCAACCATGCAGCGACAGCCATCTATCATGCGACTATAGTCCACCGACAATTTGCGTTCGATGGTGGTACTGCGGATTATGCACCACTGGCGTACGGTGCGTCATTGGTGTATACTTTGGCTCCATGGTATTCATCGAGTCAGCGGTGTTCACAATGCAGGTCAAGGAGCTGCTGAGCGATGAATCGTATGCACGATTCCAGCTGTGCCTGGCGGCTCATCCCGAGATGGGCGATGTCATCCAGGGCACGGGAGGACTGCGCAAGATGCGATGGTCGGCAAGCCCCGGGCGTGGCAAGCGCGGCGGTGTGCGCGTGATCTACTTTCACGTCGTGGCGCAAGCGCAAGTCCGACTGCTGCTGATCTTTCGCAAGGGTATCAAGGACGACCTGACCGCCAAGGAGAAGAAGGTACTCCGCAAACTCAATGCTGATTGGGAAGAGAGGTAACCCGTGAACAAGAAGCTGTTTGCCGAACTTGTGGAGAGCATGACGCAGATGAACGAGATTGTGCGCGGCAGCCGTGCGCCCTCCCGGGAGTTCCATGTGGACGCGATGGCGATCAAGGAGCTGCGCTCGAAGCTCGGTCTGAGCCAAACCAAGTTCGCTGCCCTCTTGCATGTCGATGTGGGCACGTTGCGCAATTGGGAACAAGGCCGGCGCGAGCCGACCGGTCCCGCCAAAGCACTGCTTACGGCGATCCGCAAAGACCCCGTGCATGTACTGAAGGCGCTGGCGGCGTAACCCATCCAGATCTACGCGGTCGTCCCATGCAGCGATTGGCGATCTCAAGCGCTGGCGCTGACAGCGCGACTACCGTCGAACTTCCATGTCCTTCAGAATAGCCTTTGCTCGGCTGCTTCACATCTGAAGTCGGCCACCTGGCCGATGCGTGCTGCTCGGCCTTAACGAACGGTGGCGTCCTGCGACGAATCGGTCCGCAACGCCTCGATTACCGGACGTAGACCAGAAAGCTCCGCGATCCGTCCGTTTTAGAATTCGACGAACGAGTACTTCGTGCCCTGAACGGTCATTCGTGATTCCAAATAACGGACCGGCAATGTTCAAATTGAGGAGCTGCGCGCTTTGGCGCAGTCCCGCTCGCATGCAGGGTTAGACCTGTTGTGCCGCAAGCCATGCGATGACCTCACGCGCATTATCATTTGGCGGGAATACCGGATAGAACACTTTCCGAATAAGACCACCGGTTGTAATGAGTGTTAATCGCTTAATCAGGCGAGTGCCCGCGTATTCAAATGTTGGCAGTTTCAACGCTTGAGCTAAAGCAAGTTGTCCGTCATTGAGCAATGCAAACGGGAGGTGTAGCCTTGCATGGGCTTCTTGTTGGTCTTCCAACCGTTGTGCGCTCACACCAAACACCTCTACACCACGCTGCTTCAATTCGGCGTGGGAATCGCGAAAGGCACAGGACTGCGGGGTGCATCCTCTGGCACCGGGTATGTCATTCCAGCCGATGAGAGGCGGGCTGTCGGGACGACCCAGCATGGGGTAGAAATAAATAACCAGGGTACCTGCACAAGCGCTGAGATTCACGGCCTTCCCTGTAGTGCTAGTCAGGGAGACCGAAGGCAAGGTGCTCCCCAGCAAATGGTCGCATGCGCCGTCATCTACGGGAACCGGTAAATTTGCAGGTAACGTGTGCAGGTCTTTGATCATGTTCCTGTCCGGGAACAGTCTTAAGCGGGCCATCAGGGCTTCGCCGGGTCACGGTCCGCTCCTGGCCGGTAGTACGCAAACAGCATCATGCCATAAAGCGGCCGCACGAACCCAAACAGGTTGCCAATGGATCTATGTACGGGAGGGTAAGACAATGCCAAACATAACCGCGATGCTTGCGGCTGCGCGCGAGATAAAGGCACAGCTCGACGTGCTGCCACTTCGAGGGCGCGTACAAGACAGTGGCGAACACCGTGTTGCTGCAACGCTTTGTCTGACTATAGCTGAACAGTTTGCCGTAACCCTGCACTTGATTGAGGGTGGCTTCTCGTCCCATGCGCCGGTCATGGTGCGCTCAATGCTAGAAGGACATGCGAATCTGCTCAACGTCGTAAGAGACCCCGCATTCGTCGACCAGATCAGGTATGACAACGCGCGTGCCGATGTTGTGCTATTCACAGAATATACGGCGGATCCAGAAATGCAGGACAATGCTAACGCGCAGGAAACATTGGCTAAGTGGAAAGCAGATGCGGAGCCGATACGTGATAAACGGGAAGCGAAGGGCTATGGCAAGCTTGACGTGTACCAGAGATTTAAGAGAGCGAACATCCTGTCTACATACGTGGCCTACCGCGTCTGTTGCTCGTTTGCGCACAACCAACTCACAACGTTGCTTGCGCGTCATGCGGACCCCTTCGAGCTTCGCTACCATTTCGAAGCGCCCGAAGCACTAACTGCTAGCCTGCTGACCGTAGCCGTCAGCATCTTGTGCCAAGCGGTCGTAACTGCATCGCACTACACCGACTTGAGCGACACAGAACTGCGGCAAGTTATCGACGCTGCCGACGCAAAGTGGGGCGCAGCGCAGGCGCTGGCCGAATAAGTCTCGGCAGAGTTACCCATTTGCGACCACTATTCGTTGCACTGCAGTCGTTGACAAGTCGATGCTGGAGGACCGCAACGGGTCGAAAGTGTGAGTAGGCATTTTCGACAAGCGGTCATTCCGGCTAAAGTCCACTGAATTTCTTGTTGGCAATGTTCGAACGACTACAACGCGCAGAGGAGCGGTCGACCATATTGCGAGCCCTCGATGACCGCTCCAGCCGACAACCGACTATACAGGTGCTCTTGCCATGCGATGGAGCGCCCGCGCCTATTCCTTCCCGAACTCGAACAGGGACTTGACCGACACCTTCAGGACCCGGGCGATCCGTTCCAGGTGATCGAATCGGGGCCCGAAGATCCCGCGCTCCATGTTACTGATGGATTCCACCGTGACCCCAACCCCATCCGCGAGCTGCTCCTGGGTGAGTCCCGCCCGTCGGCACAGCTGCACCAGGCGCTTTCCGAACTGGATTGCGAGTCGCCATGCAAGGCCCCCCGGGGACGATGGAGGTCTTATGGTAGGGAAGTTGAACCGCAGGCATAACGAAGTTAAACTTCGTGTCATCTGAGCCCGAAGGGACCCATGCCGCACCCCGCAGGGAGGGGGATCGATGCCGACGACGGAGTGCCCGTCAAACACGACCGGTGATCGCCTCACGCACGCCCTCGGCCGCGCCGCATCCGGGTCCTGCGGGCGGAGCACGGCTGGGCCAGGAGCGCTCCCACCGAGGCCAGGCTCAGCGTCACCTCGAAACGCTGGGCGATCCGCTCGCGCACAATTTGCCGGGTCCACAACCCGAAGTCGAAGCCATACTGCCCGGGTTCTTGCCGTTCACCCACCGGAACACTTGCCGCTCTTGCGCGTCCGTCAGTGTCCGCCGTCGCCTGGGCGCGCCTTCCGTAATTGCACCTCACGTTTACCTTTGCCCCGACCCCGGGCCTTCAACCGCACCTTGTACGCCCACGCCCGGTGCATCCCGAACGACGCCGAGATCGCCGCCAGCGACTCGCCCTCCGCCATCCGGTCCAGCGCCATGAAGCGCATCCCCTCCAGCATCTCCCGGGTCAATGTCCGACCATCGATCTTCATATCCCCTTGGACCACGGTCGATGCCATTTGTCCCCCAATCTACTGGCTTAACTGTGTCAACTGAAACCCATGGGGCCCTGCAAGCCATCTGATGTGCGGGAGCGCTCATCCGCGGCTCAGGCGGTGGGAGCTACCGGGACGTGGCAAGCGCGGTGGGGTGCTGGTGATCTATTGCTGGGGGGGTTGCGCCGAGCAGTGATGTTGATGCTGGTGGTCTATGCCAAGAATGAAGCTGAGGATCTGACGCAAGCCCAGATCAAGATGCCGGGCGAGGCAGTCAGGAAGGAGTTCCATGATGAATGAAAAACAGTTTCAGGCGTTGATGGGCAGTGTCCGGGAAGCCGGAAAGATCCTGCGCGGCACGGCCAAGCCGGCGCGTGCCTTCCGTTTCCCAGAACCCGATGTCCAGGCAATTCGGGCGCAGACCGAGTTGCCGCAAGCGCAGTTCGCAAGCCTACTCGGGGTCAGTGCGCGTACCGTGAAGAATTGGGAACAGCACCGGCGCAAACCGGCGGGCCCGGCGCGGGCTCTGCTGCGTGTGCTGGAGGTCAACCCCAAGGCGGTCATCAAGGCGCTGCACAGACCCGCTGCATGAGGCAGTTCCGGTGTCGGTGTACACCAAAAATTTGTTCCATTTTTGTTCCACTCGGTGGAACATTTAGGGGGATGGAGGGGTATCCAGGTGCATCGGAACACGTTGTTAATAAATGGTTATCTCTGTAAGTATCGGAGCCTAAAGGACCTCTTTTCCAACTCGATTCCACCAGGTTCCGGTCGCCGACAGGCTCGTCACCCAACACCTCATGCGCACCCACCTGCGGCCGGCCGATGCACCGGAACTGAACCCGGTGGAACCCATTGGGGGTCACGCCAAGACCAACCCGATGGCCAATTTCGCTCCCGCCAAACTCATAGAACTGCTCACCCCCACACCACAAGCCACTAACGAGTTCAACAGGAACCCGGAGCTCCTGTGCTCTTTTGTTCAGCATGGCGTGTTGTCTTTGCTTCGCTTTTACAAGCAGCCAAACTCTTGAAGATTCATGCCAGCCGAGGGATTATGTAAGCTGAAGCTGACTGTTAGGGAGCCCAGACAATAGCTGTATTCCACAGGCGCACCGGATGGCCAGATTGACCCGCACCCAGACCGAAATCGCTCGCGCCAGAGCCGCCCAGCGATCCCTAGAAACTGGCCAGAAAATTATCCTCGGCGGAGCACTCCCGACCGAGGCCAGTGAAAACCCGCAGACCAGAACACGGCTGCTCAAAATCCTCACCACCCGCAGGACCCGTGAGGGCGATACCTCCTGCCTCGCCCAGATTCATCTTGCCCATGCCCCACCTTTGACCATCAAAGGGGTGCTTTTCAAGGACGCAGTGGACTCGTGGGACTCCGGGTTGTCATTCAGAACACGAGGATCTTATCCGCCCACAGGGTCCAATCGGTCAGTTCATCCATCGTGCTGCGATGCGCCCCTTCGATCAGGTCGGGATCGCCCATGCCACGGGCGTCCATGCAAGTGCCGCAGACACCGATTTGGGCCCCATGATGGGCCACCATCTTCAGTATGTCGTCGAGCTTGTAATACCCCGTGGGCACCTTTTGGCCAACTTTGGCACTGCTGGCCGCATCGCCCATCAGGAACACTTTGACCGTCTGACCTTCACGCTTCACCAGCGACCGGGCCAGGCGCAGTCCGTTGTAGGTACGCTCCGTCCCATAGGGCGGATCATTCAGGATAAAAAGGGTCTGGGACATGACTTCTCCTCGCGACTCGTGTAGTGCTTCATTATATTTGAGACGAGCACGCACCACAGTCACTCGAGGAAATCACGCCTCCCAGAGTCCTGGCGAGCCCTACTGATCTCGTCGTGATGGGTCTTCGGGATCCTGGATCCAATAGCAGGACCGAATGTAGCTCCGCTGACGCTTAAACCGTTCCCCATGATTGCGGCCCACCCGAATCCATCACCCAGACGGCTGGAAAGAAACACGTCCTGTATTTACTCGAGAGCACGGGATCGACCCAGCACCGCTTCAGGCGGGGCTGGGGTCTCCGGATCCTCCACCCTGTCACTGGGGAGCCTTCCTGCAAGGCAGGACATAGTCCCCTCGCTCGAACTCAACAGGCTCTAACCGCACGCCGCGGCAGCGGCTTCATGACGGGCCGCCATCGCCACGTCTTCGGCTGAAATTCGCTGAAATGCGGGACGGGAAGTGATGGACTCCGAGTAGCGCGTGAAAATGTCGTTCTTGGGCACGAGTCCGAACAACATCGTCCAGCTGAGCGCAATCCCCCACAGAATGTCCGCCGCTGTCATCTCTTTGCCGAGCAGATAAGGACCGGCCTCAAGCTGCGACTGCAATGTCCGAATCACGGAGTCGTAATCTGAATAGGGGGTCTTTCCCACGGGTGCAGGCTCGCGTTTCATGAACTTGTCGATCAAGGCCGGTTCGAAAGACGAGCCGTAATAGGCGATCCACCGAAGATAAGGCCCCCTTCGGGGGTCATCCGTTGCCGGTGCAAGACGGGCTTTGGGAAAAAGATCGGCCAGGTAGATGGTGACCGCCACCTGCTCGGTGACCAGCGCTCCCCGATGGGAGACGGCCGGCACTTTTCCCAGGGGGTTGATCGCGAGGTAGGCCGGTTGGCGCTGTTCCCCGGCTTTCATGTTGAGTACATGAAGATCGTACGGTGCACCGAGTTCTTCAAGCAGGACCCGCGTCCCCGTCGCTCGGGTTTGCGGGGAATAGTAAAGGGTCAGTCGGTCTTCTCGTGACATGGGCATCGCCCCCAATGGTGATTAAGCCATCATAGGACCCATACCTGACATCTTCTGTCATGTATGGTCTAATGGAACATGCGCGCGGGCCGGCTCCTCAACATCTTGGTCCTGCTGGAGACAGGAAGACGGGTGAGCGCGAGGGACTTGGCTCAGGCCTGCGAAGTCTCGCTTCGCACGATCTACCGCGACGTGGATGCCTTGAGTGCGGCCGGGATCCCGATCATGGCCGACCGGGGCGCAGAGGGAGGCTATCGGTTGCTCGAGGGCTACCGGGTGCGACTCAACGGACTGTCGGCCTCTGAAGCCGAGGCTCTGTTTTTCGCCGGCCTGCCCGGCCCCGCTCGGGATCTGGGACTGGGCGCCGCCCTGACCGTAGCGGAAAACAAGCTGCTGGCCGCCCTCCCCAAGGACCTTCGCCAGAGTGCCGAGCGGGTGCGGTCGCGATTCCTCTTCGACACCCCGGCCTGGTTTGAACAGGCCGAGGAGCTGCCCCACTTGTCGAAAGTCGCCCAGGCGGTCTGGAAACAGAATCGCCTGGCCTTCCAATACCAGAGCTGGCGGGGAGCCAAGAGGAGGCTCGTCGATCCCCTCGGCCTCGTCCTCAAAGCCGGGGCCTGGTATCTGGTCGGACAAGTGGGTTCGAGCGTGAGAAGCTACCGGATCGCACGGATGAGCGGGATCGAGGTTGCGGCCGAAACGTTCATGCGGCCTGAGGGCTTTGACCTCGCGACTTATTGGAAAGAGGCCACAAAACGACTGGATGCGGAGCTGAACCCCCGATCCGCCAGGATTCGGGTATCCCGAGAGGGCTTTACGCTTCTACCGCACGCGGTCAATCCCTACGCGTGGAAATGCGCGGTCATCGATCCGGACACCGACCGCATGGGTTGGCGAACCGTGACTCTTCCCGTCGGGAACGACCCCCTCGCCCAGTTCGATCTTCTTCGGCTGGGTGCGGAAATCGAAGTCATCGAACCCCTGGATTTACGAGCGGCGATGGCGAAGACAACGGCTCGCCTGGCTCAAATCTATATCGAGGGGGAATCTGATTTTCAGGCCGTCCACGGGCGGAGTCATTGAGGGGTAGAAGCCTTCTCGATGCTAAATGCGCCACCATTCAGTACACCCTCTTCTGTCTCAACCTCAAGATGGAGCATACAGGGCTCCTCAACAGGGAAAGGCGACACCACGAGTGCGCTGCTGACGATCATCAACGTTGTATCGACCCGGTGCTCAAAGTCCCGGATACTGGACAGCCACGGCTGTGGAATCTCTACTTGGGTCACATTTTCTCAGCACGCAACAGACGGACTGACAGTTTTGCAAACGGCTTATCGAGTGGCGTATGAATTCTCACGAGGCACAGAGCTTGGGCAGTACCACTGGAAAATCCGTGAGAACCATCGACACGCCATAGCAGCCCATCAGCGAGGACTCGTTTCCAACCTCCTGTCGGATGTCGTCACAGACGACGTGATTAATCTGGCTTACGGAAGGCGGGATGGGTCCTTTCAACATGAACCGCCCCTCATTTCATGAGAGGGGAGCACCTTGCCGGGTCTTGTTCACTCGATGACTCATCCCCTATTGATTCCCCTGGGTCCCTTGAGCCTGTCAAAGGATTGATCAGAACGGAATATCATCGTCCAGGGGTTCTTCCACCGGCGCCTCACTCGGCGGCGGCACATCGGCTGGAGCCTTGGCGCTACCCCCCCGGCTGGATGGGGAGCCGCCGGCATCGCCACCGCGCCCACCCAGCATCTGCATCTCGTTGGCGACAATCTCGGTCGAATAGTGGGTCTGCCCGTCCTTCTCGTAGTTCCGGGTCCGGAGACTGCCTTCGACATAGATCTGGGATCCCTTGTGCACATAGTCCCGGACGATCTCGGCCAGGCGGTTGAAAAAGACCACCCGGTGCCACTCCGTCCGCTCCTCGCGTTCGCCGCTCTGCTTATCCTTCCAGGACGAGCTGGTGGCGAGCCTCAGGTTCGCGACCGGGGCGCCCGAGGGCAGGTACCGGAGTTCCGGATCCGCGCCGGCATTCCCCACCAGGATCACCTTGTTCACACCTCGACTGGCCATGCTGTTCTCCGGATTTTTCCGACCTGTGCCATTGTAGGGGTTGGGGGCCTCTTTTGCACCGGGAAAGCGGTCTTTTCCGAAGGTACAAGCGAAAAAGACGCCCTCAATATCTAAGTGATTGATTTGCTGGAGCGAGCCATCCCGTGCGGAGGCCGGTCATGACCTTCAGCCCATTCTTCCGCCCGGTCCCCTCGCTGATCCCTCAAAATCCAAACTGTGTCCGCAGCGACTGAAGACCTTGATCGACCATGAGCCTGGGCTCGACCCGGAGATAGAGCACGCCTTCTTCCTCTGCATACCGCCATTCCAGAACGCCGTCGAGTGCGTCAAGGCGGCTCCTGAGGAGCGAGACATCCGGCTGCCCCGGGAGCCTGAAAAGGAGCGTGCGACAACGTCGCACGTTGGCCAGCGGCCAAGCCACCCCGAACCAGGCCACAAGCGCCAGCAGATCGAGGACCAGGACGCCCCGGATCCCGGCTTGGGCCCAGACGAGACCGCCCACCGCTCCGCCCAGGAAAATCCCCAGGAACTGGAAGCTCGAGTAAACCCCGAGACCGCTTCCCGAAAAACCGACCGGTGTGATCCGGGAGACCCAGGAGGGTAAAAGCGCCTCGAGGAGCGTGAAGGCTGCGAAGTAAAGCCCGAGACCGACCACCAGTCCAACCGCGGATCCCGGAACGGCGAGGAGCAGGCCGAGACCGATCCCCAGCGCGAGGATGCCGGCCCTGAGGGAAGGGCGGAAGGCGGCACGGATCTCCGCCAGAATGACGAAGGGCAAAGACAGGACAAAGGCACCGGCCAGAAGCGGCAGGTAAAGGAGCCAGTTGTCCGCCGCATCCATCCCGAGGGCCCGGTGGGTCAACTGCGGCAGGACCAGAAAAAGGCTGGTCAAAACCGCGTGCTGGATCAGGATTCCGAAATCGAGCCGGCGGAGGTCCCGATGCGCGAGGACGCTCCGGAAGGCCGATCGGCGACGATCGGGGACGGGACGATGCGACCAGGCCGGAGGGCGAACGACGAGCACGAGGGCAATGGCCGCCAAGGCGAGAAACCCGGTCAGCCAGAAGATTCCGGCAAGACCGATCGCTCGGGCCAGAAGCGGACCCAAAACGATCGCGATGCCGAAGGACAGCCCGATGAACCCGCCTGCAGTCGCCATGGCCCGCGTCCGGTGTTCCTCATGGGTCACATCCGAAATGAAGGCCAGGGTCGTCGACCCAATGGCGCCGAGCCCCTGGACCAGGCGGCCTGCGATGAGCCCGGTGATGGTCGTGGAGAGCGCTGCCATCGCACTCCCCACGGCAAAGAGGAGAAGCCCGATCACGATCACGGTTTTCCGTCCCCAGCGGTCCGAAAGCCATCCGAAGGGCAGCTGGAAAATTCCCTGGGTAAGACCATAGCTGCCGAGCGCGAGCCCGATCGTGAAGGCCGTGGCTCCTGCGTAGTGGGAGGCCAACTGCGAGAAGATCGGGTAGATCATGAAAAGGCCGAGCATGCGCAAGGACAAAACCAAGCCCAGCGCGACGACCGCACCCACCTCGAAACGGCTCAGCGACTCGGCCGGATCGCGGGGATGGGTTTTGGAGGAGCGTTCTTTTCTCATCCGAAAAACCCCCCCCGGCGGTCCATCGGGCGAGCTGCCGGATGGGCCTCTTGTCCCTTCGGTTCCGGCCAGAGCAGGAGGACCGAGCGCGGAGGGCCGGGTGCGAACGGTTCCGGCAGACCCTCGAGCCAGGCCGGAAACTCGTCGGTATAAAAAGGGGACGCCGGGTTGCCGCTTTCCCCTCCGGGCAACTCGAAGAGACTCCGGGCCGGATGAGCGAGATCGACGACCATCCGTTCGGAGGCACCCAAGAAGTGGGTTTGCACGCGGGGCATGTTGGAATCCCCCGGGATCTCGGTCGGGGGCAGGTCGAGTAGCCATGGGCCGATCAGGGGGATTCCCCGCGCCAGGGGGTTTGCGATCACGATCCGGTTCAGGCGACCCCAGGTGTCCTTCCGGAAGCCCGATCCGGCATGCCAACGAAGCCGGATCAGGCGGTCGATCGCGTGATGGAAGAAGGCCGGCCAGTTGGGATAGCGGGGCGCGAGCAGCCAGGCCGGACGCTTCGTCACGATCGCCCACACCGGGCCTTCGACCATGGCGCCCAGGGGATTTTTGAAGTGAGGGTCCGACTTTTTAGCCAACTGCAGAAATGGCGCGAGCACCCTCTGTTTCACGATCTTCCGGAAGGTCCAGACGAGATCGTAGCCGACCGAGCCGGTACAGGCACAGGCCTGCCAGTTCCGGACCGCTTTCGCCAGCGCGATCCGGCGGGGATGGCCCCGCAGCCGGTCCGGGGTCAGGCGCTCGAGCAAGAGTCTCCGCCAGTGGCCGAGAAAAATCGCCCGGTCATCGAGCTCGATCGCAAGGAGGTCCCGGGCCGTGATGGGTGGCTTGAGTGCGAAGAGATCGTTTCTGATCTGACGCGCACGGGCCCCCAAGTCATAGCCTCCATCCCCGATCAGGCGGAGTGGCTCTCCCCCAACGATCCTCTGGTTCGCGGTCCAGATGAAACCATCCGGCGGATTCACGATGCGGGGATAGTCGTGGGGCGAAAGAACGCCCGCCCATCGACACTGCCCCTTCGCCCAGGATTGGGGCAGAGGGTTCGTGCAGTGACCGACCCGCCGGGGGATGACGCCGGCCACGCTCCAGCCGATGTTTCCCGAGCGATCCGCCACGACGAAGTTCTGCTCGGGAATCCCGAGACGGTTGGCCGCGCGGATGGCCTGGATCACCGTCCGGGAGGTCTCGAGCGCACGCTCGGCATTGATCCGGTATCCCGAGGGATCCTCCCCGACCCAGCGGGAAACCAAAAGCGTCCCCCCCGGGGTCCGACCGATGACCGGCCCCCAGATCGTGCGCCGGACCACGATCGGGACCGGCTTCTCACCCCGGACCCGGATCCATCGCTTCACGATCCGGATCCGGCGGGGACCCTCTGGTGTCTCGTAGCGGAGCGGGGATCCCGGCAGCGTCACGAGCCGGATGAGATCGACCCAGTCCCCCTCGGTATTGGTAAAGCCCCAGGCCACGTGGAAGTTGGTTCCGACGACGAGTGCCGGCACGCCCGGCAGCGTGGCGCCCAGAAGATGCACCTTCTGTCCCCCCCGGGTCCTGAAGCGGATCTCGGCCCGGTACCAGATCGTGGGGAGGGCCAGGTGCAGGTGCATATCGTTCGCCAAAAGGGCGGCACCCGAACGGGTGAAGCGGCCGGAGACGGCAAAACCGTTGCTCCCGGCAAGCCGTTGCCCGGCGCCCGGACGACCTTTCCCCTCCTCGCCTTTCGCAAAGTGCCCGCGGGCGATCTTCCGCAGGTCGAAAACGGATGGGCCGGGGAGCGGGGGCAGTTTGAACGGCGGGCCTTCGAGTGGCGCATCCCACCGGTTTCCGGGGGCGGCGAGGAAACGGTAGAGCGCCTGTGGAAAAAGCTTGCGCAGCACCGCGAGATTCTCCGCACGCCGGTCATCCGGATCCTGGAGCTCGAGATACATGGCCCCGATCACGAGGTAGCTGTCCCAGGGCCGCCACGGTCGGGGACGGACCCCGAGGAGCGCATAAGCCAACGGCCGGTGAGGCAGATCCCGCAATCCGGCGTTGACTCCCCGGGTGAAGGCCCGGAGTCGCCGACGTTCCGTACGCGGTGCGGCGGCATAAGCCGCCCGGGCCACGGCCGAAAGGTCAAAGGGGGCAACCCGCCGGTCGGTGGCGAGCGTGGCCGGACCGAAGAGCGCGGAGAGTTTTCCGGCGGCAGCGCGTCTTAAGAGATCCATCTCGAAAAAGCGGTCCTGCGCCTGGAGAAAACCCAGGGCTTCGTAGGCGTCGTCGGCATCCCGGGCAACGACGGTCGGCGTGTCCAGACGATCCCGGTCAATCCGGACCGGGTGGATGAGCCCGGGCAGATCCAGGACCCCGGACATCCGGGCCGGGCTTCCGGTCCAGGCGAGATCGAAGCTCACCACGAGGCCCAGGATCACGACCAGAATCCCGCTCCCGATTCCACAGGCAAAACGCAAGCCTGGCTTGGTCATGCGATGTTCCGCCACTCCCGGGTAGAATGTCAGTGAGGCCTCTTTCGGACTCGATGCCCTTGACGATCGGCCCCTATCGACCGATCGGGGAGGCCATGGCTCTTCACTATTTTAGCCGATCCAACGATCCGATCACGGAGACCGCATGATCCATCTCCACACGGCACCCACCGGAAACGGGATGAAGCCCCTGATCCTCCTCGAGGAGCTCGGTCTGCCCTACACGCTGATCCCGGTCGACCTCAAGCGGGGTGAACAGAAGGAAGCCGCCTTTTCCAGGCTCAACCCGGCACAGCACATCCCCGTGATCCGGGATGACAGCAACGATCTCACGCTCGTCGAATCCGGTGCGATTCTTCTCTATCTCGCGGAAAAAACGCGCCGGCTCCTTCCGGCGGATCCCCGCGAGCGGGCACTCGCCTACCACTGGTTCTTCTCCCAGATCACGAACGTCGATCCGTGCGGGAGGACGCTCGCCACACTCGATCGGCTGGGCGGGGGCTCCCCTGAACTCACCGAAGGGCCGATCCAGACGGTCCGCCGTTTCTGGCAAGAGGCCCAAGCGGCCCTCGAACACGCCGACTATCTCGGCGGTTCCTACAGCATCGCGGACATCGTCGCCTACACCTTCGTCAGACGGCACGGCGTGCGCTTTGGATTCGAGGACTTTGGGGCGCTCGTCCGCTGGGCGGAGCGGGTTCGTACACGTCCGGCCGTCCAGGCCGCCTACGGAAAGTTCCCCGCCTCGTGAAGCCTCCTCCAGTCGCCCAGGATCCGATCGGCATTTTCGACTCCGGAGTCGGCGGACTCACCGTCCTCGAGGCCCTGCGTCGGCTTTTGCCCGAGGAGCGCTATCTTTACCTGGGGGATACCGCAAACCTGCCCTATGGCACGAAGAGCGCGCACCGGGTCGCGGAGGAAGCCCTCCAGGCGGCCGGTTTTCTCGTGGAACACGGGATCAAGCTCCTCGTCGTGGCCTGCAATACCGCAACGGCCCTGGCCCTCGACCGGATCGAGGCAAGCTTCGCCCCGCTCCCGACCGTCGGCGTGATTGAGCCCGGTGCCCAAGAAGCCGTCCGGAACAGCCGGACCGGTGCGATCGGGCTCCTCGCCACCGAGGCCACGATCCGCTCCGGTGCCTATCCGGCCGCCCTGGCCGCCCAGAGGCCCACCGTCCGCTGCACCGCCCAGGCCGCCCCGATCCTCGTGGCACTGGCGGAGGAAGGCTGGTTCACAGGGGCCGAGACGGAAGGCATCCTCCACCGTTATCTCGCCCCGCTCTTCGCGTCTCCCGCCGAAGCCCCCGACTGTCTACTCCTCGGTTGCACCCACTTTCCGCCCTTCCGTCCGCTACTCGCCCGTCTCGTGCCCGCCGGCACCGCGATCGTGGATTCGGCCCAAACCACGGCTGCGGCCGTGGCCCGCACACTCCGGCAACGGGATCTTCTGGCCACTCGAGGTGCGGGATCACTCAGCCCCCCTCCGGAACCCCGCTACTACGTGACCGACAACCCGGAGCGTTTTCTCCGCATTGCCCCCCACTTCCTCGCGCCGGCGCCGGATCAGGTTTTTCTGGTTTCGGATCTGGGGACCCGGTCAGGGCGCGTCGCGCCGACGCGCGTGGTCCATCCAGGCCACCCCGAGCCCTGCCAAGACAAAGGCCAGAAGGATTCCCAAGCTCCAGGCGATGGAGCGGCCTGAAAAGCGGTCGAGCCTGAGGTCCATCTCCAAAAGCTGAATGGCAGCCACGGCCAGGATGGAGGAGAAGAGCTTGAGTTTGAGTCCACCCTCGTCCTCACGACCGAGTCCGCGGGGCCAATCGGCCGGATAGGGGCCCAGGTGGGATGCCACGAGGCTCCTGAAACTGCTCAGGGCCACGGTTGCAACCAGGTTGGCCATGAGCGTGAGTTCGACGAGATGGAGAACCCAGAGCAGAAGGCTCGTGGGATCTCCGGCTGACAGGGAAACCCAAAGGCCTTGCCAGAGTGTCCACAGAAAGAGGATCAGAAGCCAGACGATGGCCAGGAGAAGGCCCACGTAGAAAGGGACCAGTAGCCATCGCCCGGCTACGAGAAGCGCCTCGACGAGCCCGGGCGGCCGCAGGGCAGCCGATCCGTCTGGGGCTGGCCCGTCTTCTTTCAAACGCCAAACCTCATCCCGGTTTGGGCGGAGCGATCGGCTTCTGCGCCAGAACCCAGCGCGCCATGGCCTCGGCCTGGGCTAGGGTCAGGGTGGGGTGGGGCGGCATGGCAATCCCCCCGGTCCACGGGTTCCATTCCCCCGCTCCACCGGCAATGATCTTGTGGGCGAGTTTGGTCACCGCACCCTTCTGGTGGGCGAAGCGGTAGGCGACCCAGCCGTAGGCGGGTCCCACGATTTTCATGTCGAGAGCATGACAGGCGAAACAGCCCTGGGCGTTCATGAGGGACTTGATCGCGGGACTGGGTGCGGCAGCCGCCACGGCCGGGGCCAAACCCGCCACGAGAAACAAGACTCCGATCCACTGACCAAACCGCAGATTGATGGCTTTCATCGCTCGCTCTCCCTCCAAAAATAGATCCGGGACAGGGGAATTTTAGCACGGGACCCGAGGGTCGGAATCAGCTCTGGACTTGAACCACCTTGAGCAGGTTGGTCGTCCCGGCCACGCCCTCGGAATCCCCCTTCGTGAAGAGGACGTAGTCTCCCGGTTCGACTGCTCCCACGGCGCGGAGCGTCGCGACCGCCTCGTCGAGCACGTGGTCGGGATTCGCGTGCAGCACGTCAAAGGCGACGGGATAGACCCCGCGCAACAGGGTCACCCGTCGCCGGGTGCCCTCATGACGCGTCAGGGCGTAGATGGGGATCGCCGAACGCGGACGGGATGCCAGGTGAGGTGTGGTCCCCGATTCCGTCAGGGTGGCCACCGCCCGGATCGGGAAGCGGTTGGCCGCGTGGATCGCGGCCATGGCAATCAGTTCGTTGGCGGACTCGTAATGTCCGTCGGCGCGCACGGGTTCCAGGCTGACCTGGGTCATGACATCTTTTTCGGCCCCGAGACAGATCCGGGCCATGGCCTCGACTGCACGGACCGGGTAATGGCCCACCGCACTCTCGGCCGAGAGCATGACCGCATCGGTTCCGTCCAGAACCGCGTTGGCCACGTCCAGGACCTCGGCCCGCGTGGGGACCGGGCTCAGCACCATGGATTCCATCATCTGCGTGGCCGTGATGACGACACTGCGCGCTTCCTGGGCGAGACGGATCAGCCGTTTCTGGACACCCGCGAGCTCCCAGTCTCCGATCTCGATCGCGAGATCCCCCCGGGCGACCATGATGGCATCGGAAGCGGCAAGAATGCTTTTGATGTTGGAAACGGCTTCACTGCGCTCGATCTTCGCAACCACGAGTCCGCGCCCCCCGGCCTTCTCGAGCAGTCCGCGGGCGCGGGCGATATCCTCCGCATCGCGCGGAAAGGACACGGCCAGATAATCGACGCCCAGTCCCGCCGCCACCGTGATGTCGTGACGATCCTTGTCGGTGAGCGCTTCGGCGGACAGTCCCCCGCCCTCGCGGTTGATGCCTTTGAGATCGGACAGAACCCCCCCCGTCTCGACCCGGCAGTGGATCGCGGTGCCCACCACCGACTCGACCCGGAATGCAATCTGGCCATCGGCCAGAAGCAGGCGGTCCCCGGCGGCCACATCCCCGGGCAGGCGGGCATAACTCACGCCGACCCGTTCGTGGTTCCCGTCCGCTTCCGGGCATGCGGGATCGATGATGAAGGGATCCCCGCTCCGCAGCTGCACGGGCCCGTCCCGGAAACGCCCGATCCGGATCTTGGGACCGGCGAGGTCGCCGAGCAGGCCGACCTCCGTCTGGCACGCCTCCGCCACCCGGCGGATGCGCTCTGCCCACTCCGTGATCGTGGCCGTATTGCCGTGCGAGAAGTTCAAGCGGAAGAGGTCGACGCCCGCCAGGACGAGGGCGGTCAAGGTCTCCGGATCGGCACTGGCCGGACCCACCGTGGCGATGATCTTCGTGCGGCGTCGAATCATGATCGCTCTCCCCGTTCCTCGAGTGCCTCGAGTGCCGGCAAGTGCCGTCCTTCGATGAACTCGATGAAGGCCCCTCCCGCCGTCGAACAGTAAGAGACCCGGTCCGCGAGATGCCAGCGATCGAGGGCCGCCAGGCTGTCGCCCCCGCCGACTACCGTGTAGGCCCCCCCCTGGACCATGGCCTGGGCGATGGCCTCGGTGCCCTGGGCGAACTGCTCGTATTCGAAAACGCCGACCGGACCGTTCCAGATGAGGGTCCGGGCCCGGGCGAGGAGGGTTCGGTAGCGGGCAATCGTCAAGGGACCGATGTCGAAAATCCACTCGTCCGCGGCCACCTTGTCGATCGGTCGGACGTCGGCTTCCGAGGTGGCCATCGGCAGATGTCCCACGACGACGTCGACCGGCATGGGGATCTCCTTGCCGCGCGCACTGGCCACCGCCAAAAAGTTGCGGGCCACCTCCGCCGCCTCGCGCTCGCAAAGCGACTGGCCGACGGAAAATCCCTGGGCGTAAAGTAGGGTGTTCAGGATCCCGCCCCCCAGGATGAGTCCGTCGACCCGATCCAGGAGCGCGTTCAGGAGTTCGATCTTGGTCGAGACCTTGGCCCCGCCGATGACGGCCACGAGTGGCCGTTCCGGGGACTCGATGATGCGCGTCAAGGCATCGATTTCGCGGAGGAGGAGCGGTCCGGCACAGGCTTCAGGGGCCTTTTGGATGACCCCGTGGGTCGAGGCCTCGGCGCGATGCGCCGTGGCGAACGCATCCATCACGAACACGTCGCAGAGTCCGGCCAGGCGGGATGCGAGTGCCGCATCATCCTCGCGCTCCCCGGGCAGGAAGCGCACGTTTTCATGGAGGACCAGCTGGCCCGGCTCCGGCGGGGGGGCACTCCAGACGGAATCGTTCCAGGGCAGGAGCGGGACCGGTTGGCCCAGGGCCCCGGACAGGTACTCGGCCACGGGCGCCAGGGAGAAATCCGGGTCCGGCTGCCCGGCTTTCGGGCGACCCAGGTGGGAGAGCAGCCTCAGACGGGAGCCGGCATGAAGCGCTTCGCGGATGGTTGCGAGCGCCGCCTCGATCCGCCGGGCACTCGTGATGCGTCGCCCGTCCATCGGGACATTGAGGTCTTCCCGCAGGAGGACCACGCGTCCTGAGAGCTCGACATCCGTCATCCGGCGCATGTCACACGCCGCCCAGGGCGACGAGGGCGGAGGCCGTATCGAGCATCCGGTTGGAAAACCCCCACTCGTTGTCGTACCAGCCCAGGACCTTGACCAGCCGTCCCTTGACCCGGGTGAGGCTCGCATCGTAGGTCGAGGAGACCGGGTCATGATTGAAGTCGATCGAGACCAACGCTTCGTCGTTCACGGCGAGAATCCCTTTGAGTTCCCCGGCGGCGGCCTCCCGCATGAGCCGGTCGATCTCCCCGACCGTGGTCTCCCGTGACAGCCAGGCCGTGAAGTCGACGATCGAGACGTTCGCGGTGGGAACCCGGATGGCAAAACCGTCCAGCCGGCCCGAGAGTTCCGGGATCACCTGCCCGATGGCGGCGGCCGCCCCGCTTTTGGTCGGGATCATGGACAGAAAAGCCGAACGCGCCCGTCTCAAATCCGTGTGATAGACATCGAGCAGGACCTGGTCGTTGGTCGCGGCATGAACCGTGTTCATGAAGCCCTCCTCGATGCCGATGCCGCGATGAAGGACATGGGCCAGCGGGGCCAGGCAGTTCGTCGTGCAGGAGGCGTTGGAGACGATCCGGTCTGTGGCTTTGAGGATGCCATGGTTCACACCAAAGACGATGGTGGGGAGATCGTCCCCGGCCGGGGCGGAAATCAACACCTTGCGGGCACCGGCCTTGAGGTGGCTTTCCGACTTCGCCCGCGAGGCGAAGTGCCCCGTGCATTCAAGGACGAGATCGATGCCGAGCTCGCGCCACGGGAGCTGGGTCGGATCCCGCTCGCTCACGACCCGCAGGGAGTCCACGTGGTTGATGACGAGATTCTCCCCGTCGACCTCGATGGTGCCGGGAAAGCGTCCATGCACGGAATCATGCCGGGCCAGGTGGGCGTTGATCCCGGCGTTCCCGAGATCATTGATGGCCACGATCGAGAAGCGCTGGGCAAAACGCCGATCCTCGTAGAAGGCGCGCAGGATATTGCGGCCGATCCGTCCGAAGCCGTTGATGGCAACCCGTGCAGTCATGTCATGGTCCCCCGTCTGGAAATCCCGATGCCGATCGCGTTCAAGCCCGGCCGAGGAGCGCTTGCGAGCGGGTCACCACCGCCTCGACCGTGAAACCGAGCGCCCCGTAGACGGCCTCGCCGGGTCCGGACAGGCCGAAGCGGTCGATGCCGAGCACCCCGCCGCGACTGCCGACCAGGCGGTACCAGGGGCTGGTTGCACCGGCCTCGATGGCGAGCCGCCGATCGAGCGCCTGCGGCAGGACGGATTCGCGGTAGGCCGGATCCTGCGCCTCGAAGATCTCAAGCGAAGGCATCGAAACCACGCGGGCTCCGAGACCGAGTTCAGCAAGCTTGCGGGAGGCGGCAACGGCCAGGGCCACCTCCGAGCCGGTCGCAATCAAGACGAGCTGGGGCGGGGTTTGGGGCTCCGAAAGAATGTAGCCTCCGCGGGCGATGTCGGCTTCGCGCCCGGCAGTCCGCTCGAAAAGCGGCAAGCCCTGCCGGGTCACGACGATCAGTGTCGGATGTCCGGTTCCTTCGAGCGCCGATCGCCAGGCATAGACCGTCTCCACCGCATCGGCGGGGCGCCAGAGGACGAGTCCCGGGATCAAGCGGAGGCTTCCCAAATGCTCGATCGGTTGATGGGTCGGGCCGTCTTCGCCGAGCGCGATCGAGTCGTGACTGAACAAAAGGATCGTGGGGATCTCCATGAGCGCGGCCAGGCGGATGGCGTTCCGCGCATAATCGGAGAACACGAGGAAGGTGGCCCCAAAGGACCGGAGACCGCCGTGCAGCGTCACGCCGTTGAGCATGGCGGTCATGCCGAACTCACGGACCCCCCAGTGCAGGTAGTGACCATCCGCGTGTGTCCGATCAAGGACCCGCGCACCCGGCCAGAGCGTCCCGTTCGATTCACTGAGGTCGGCCGATCCCCCGAGGAGTTCGGGGAGATGGGGTGCCAGGGTTTCGAGCATCTGAAGCGAGGCCTTGCGGGTCGCGAGTTTCGCGGGCCCACGCCGGGCGGAACGGAGCGATTCCTCGAATGCGGCTGAAAGTCCATCCGGAAGTTTCCGGGCATTCCGGCGTTCGAACTCCCGGGCGAGCTCGGGGGTTTCGCGCTGGCACTTCTGGAAGCGCTCCTGCCACTCGGCTTCCCACCCGGCCCCCTGGACCCGGCGGTCATAGGCGGCGTAAATCTCTTTCGGAATCACGAAGGGGGGTTCCTTCCAACCGAGCGTGAGACGCGCCTTGGCGACTTCCTCCGCTCCGAGCGCGGAGCCATGGGCTTCGGCCGTGCCCCCCTTGTCCGGGGCCCCAAAACCGATGACCGTCCGGCAGGGGATCAAGCTGGGGCGTTCCAGAACGCTCCGTGCCTCCTCGATGGCGGAGCGGATCGCCTCCGCGGAATGCCCATCGATGGTCGGCGTGACATGCCAGCCGTAGGCCCGGAAACGGGCCGGGGTATCGTCACGGAACCAGCCATCGACCGCCCCGTCGATGGAAATTCCGTTGTCGTCATAGAAAATAATGAGACGGCCCAAGCCGAGTGTTCCCGCCAGCGAGGCCGCTTCATGCGAGATGCCTTCCATGAGACAGCCGTCGCCGGCGAAAACATAGGTCCAGTGGTCGACGAGCCGGCAGTTCGGCCGGTTGAACTCGAGGGCCAGGCGCTTTTCGGCAAGCGCCATGCCGACGGCCATGGCCAATCCCTGGCCCAGGGGGCCGGTCGTGGCTTCAACCCCCGGCGTCAGGCCGTACTCGGGATGTCCCGGGGTTTTCGAATGCAGCTGGCGGAACTGCTTGAGATCATCGATCGTGAGATCGTAGCCACTGAGGTGCAGCAAGGCATACTGGAGCATTGCACCGTGGCCGTTCGACAGAAGGAAACGGTCCCGGTTGGGCCACTGTGGATTTTGGGGGTTATGCCGGAGGAAGTCGTTCCACAACACCTCGGCAATGTCGGCCATGCCCATGGGCATGCCGGGATGTCCCGACTGGGCCTTTTCGACGGCATCCATGGCCAGTGCCCGGATCGCGTTGGCAAGTTCCCGTCTGGTGCGCATCGGCCCTGTAGTTGCTGAAAGAAGGGATCTGAACCCGGGGAACGGAGATTGCGGCGTTCACCCGTAAGCTTCCATTTTGCTACAAAGGGCGTTTTGAGGCAACCCGACCCCATGGTTTTTCGGCTTTTCGCGGCTCCTGAAGAAGGGAAAAACCCGAAGCAATTCCAGAAACTCTAGCCCTTTTGGAAAATCGCGTTTGGCAATCAATGCGGGTTTGGGGAGGGGATACGGGTTCTCGACTCCAGGATCCATCGCGGTGGGGGATCCATCCTCGGCTTCGAGGCCACAAGATGCTGATCGTCGGGCCTTTCGATTGCGCTATCATCAGTCGGTTGCATGCGGGGGGACGACAGTTGATGTCTCACGATCCAAAAGAATCATTCAGCACGGAAGGACGCTGGGGTTTCCATCTGGCAAGCCCGGGACACGCCCTTTTCTCGGCAACCTTGATTGCCCTTGGCGTCTATGGGCTCGCGAGCGGTCATCTCGCCGGGATCTGGCAACCCGTGCCGGGTATCCTGCCGGGACGGGAGTTCCTGGTCTATCTTTGTGCCCTGCTTGCTCTGGGCACGGGGCTCGGATTGCTCTGCCGATCAACGGCTGCTTCCGCCTCCCGGCTCTTGTTTGCCTACCTGCTCCTCTGGTTCATGTTTTTCAAAGCCCCTGGGATCTTTCTCTCGCCCATGAGCGCCGGAGCCTACGAAAGCGGTGGAGAAACCGCGGTGATCGTGTCAGGCGCCTGGATCCTCTACGCAGGATTCTCAACGAAGTGGGACCACCGTTACCTGGGTTTCGCCACGGGAAAGTCGGGCATCTGTCTCGCCAGAGGGTTCTACAGTCTGGCCCTGATCGCCTTTGGGATCTCGCATTTTGCCTATCTCAAACTCACCGCTTCACTCGTACCGGGCTGGCTCCCCGGGCCCTTCGCCTGGGCCTATTTCACGGGCAGCATGTACATTGCGGCCGGCTTGGGAATCCTCACCCGTGTCTATGCACGGCTCGCAGCCACACTCTCGGCACTCCAGATGGGACTGTTCACGGTTTTGGTGTGGGTGCCGATGGTGATGGCGGGCTCTGCCCAGGCTTTCCAATGGAGTGAACTCACAATCTCCTGGACCTTGACCGTGAGCGCACTGATCGTGGCGGATTCCTACCGGGGCAGACCGTGGTTGGCCATCGGCAAAGCGAGCGCTCAAGCGGGAACTCTATAGGTACGGGAAACACCTGTCCGGCGGGACGCCCGCTTTCCCCACACCCGGGAGGTGCCTTTGAA
>JAJYFY010000002.1 GCA_021785265.1 Pseudomonadota bacterium | reverse complement strand
CCTGGTTCAGGAACGGGGGCGTGTCGCGATTCACCCCTACGACCATCCGGCCGTGATGGCCGGTCAGGGAACGGTCGCGGACGAATTCCTGGATGACATCCCGGATCTCGATTGGTTGTTCGTGCCGATCGGCGGAGGAGGGTTGATCAGCGGAACGGCCGTCACGGTTCGTACCCGACGGCCCCGTCTGCGACTGATCGGGGTCGAACCCGAAGGAGCCAATGACACCCAGCGCTCGCTGGAGGCGGGCACCCGGATCCCCCATCCGGCTCCGGATACCGTGGCGGATGGACTACGTGCCTTCGTGGGGACCCTGACCTTTCCGATCATCCAGAAATGGGTGGATCAGGTTTTGACCGTGACTGACCCAGAGATCCGCAATGCCGTCCGGTGGGGTTTCGAGGAGTTGCGGATGGTGGTCGAGCCCTCGGCCGCAACCGTCCTCGCGGCTCTCTCCAGAACTCCGCTGCCTGAACGGGCCCGAGTTGGACTGATTCTGACCGGAGGGAACGTCGATCCTGGTCTGTGGGCCAGCCTCAGAAAGGACGCTAGCGCCCCCGGTACGTGATACGGCCCTTGCTCAGGTCGTAGGGGGTGAGCTGGACCGTGACGCGGTCCCCGGTCAGAATCCGGATGTAGTTCTTCCGCATGCGACCCGAGATATGGGCGAGGACGATGTGCCCATTGTCGAGCTTGACTCGGAAGGTCGTGTTCGGCAGGGTCTCAACCACGACTCCTTCCATTTCGATGTTGTCTTCTTTGGGCATGGAGTTCTAGAGGGCGCAGAGGCAGGGGTAAAACATCCGCAATTGTGCATCATACGGTCTCCTTCTTCAACTGTTTGGACTCCGCCTGCTATCACGGACCCTGCACTTCAGGGCAGGAGGCGAAGATCGCCTCCTGCCGGACCCTAGGACAGGGGGGGGCGCGTCTCGAGATAGCGTTCGGCATCGAGCGCTGCCATGCAGCCGGTTCCGGCCGAAGTGACGGCCTGACGGTAGACGTGATCCATCACGTCGCCCGCAGCAAAAACACCAGGGACGCTGGTTTCGGTAAAACGCCCGGACTGGCCGGAACGAACTGCAATGTAGCCATTCTGGAGTTCCAGTTGTCCTTCAAAGATGGCGGTGTTCGGGGTATGGCCGATGGCAATGAAAACACCCTGCACGGCCAGTACCCGTTCGGTTCCCGACAGGTGTCGCAACCGGAGCCCCGTGACCGACTGGTCATCGCCCAGAACTTGGGCGACCTCCTGATCCCAGCAGACCTCGATGTTGGGCGTTCCCAGAAGATGGCTCGTGAGGGTTTTCTCGGCCCGCAACTGGTTTCGTCGATGGACCAGGTAAACCCGTGAGGCCAGGTGGGAAAGATACAGCGCCTCGGTGACCGCCGTATTGCCGCCTCCGACCACGGCGACCGCCTGGTTCCGGAAGAAAAACCCGTCGCAGGTGGCACAGGCGGAAACACCATGTCCGCGGTACCGGGTTTCCGAAGGCAGGCCGAGATAGCGTGCCGTCGAACCGGTGGCGATAATCAGAGACTGGGCTTCGTAGGAGAAGGAATCTCCCGTCAGATGAAAGGGTGGAGTTCCCAGCTGGACCGTCTGAATATGATCAAAAATGATCTCCGTCCCCAGTCGTTCCACCTGCTTCTGCAGACGTTCCATCAGGTCGGGGCCCTGGACGGGCTCCGGATCACCCGGCCAGTTTTCAACCTCGGTCGTGGTCATGAGCTGGCCGCCGGCATCCACCCCCGTGACCAGAAGCGGCTTGAGATTGGCCCGCGCAGCGTAAATCGCCGCGGTATAGCCCGCCGGGCCGGATCCCAGGATCAGGACTCTCGCGCGTTTGAGGTCAGGCATGGGTATAATTCACCACTCAGAAGGGTCGGGATGAGTCGCTTTCGTCCTTGCGCCATGCGGCCCGTTGCTTTTTGGCTTGATGCAGGGCAGTTCGGGAGGATGCGTCAGGCCAGTGGGAGAATTCTATCACGCCTCTCCATCCCGGATCGCTGGAGCGGCTGCCATCGAGGTAGGTTTCCATGCGAGTTGGTATTCCCCGAGAACTCAAACCCAAAGAGGGCCGGGTGGGCCTGATTCCGGCGGCGGCCGCCGAACTGGCCAGACGAGGACATGAAGTCTGGGTCGAGAGCCAGGCGGGTGTTCAGAGCGGATATCCCGATGCCCTGTACCAGTCGGTGGGGTGTCGGATTGCCCAAAATCACCGGGAGCTGTTCGAAAACAGCGAGCTCGTCATCAAGGTCAAGGAACCGATTGCTGAAGATCTGGACTGCCTGGCGCGCCATCATCTGCTCTTTTGTTACTTGCATCTGGCTCCGGTGCCGAAACTGACCGAGGCGCTGCTGCGGATCGGTCTCACCGCCATTGCTTTCGAAACCGTCGAGGAGAACCGGCGATTGCCGCTCTTGGCCCCGATGAGCGACATTGCAGGTCGCCTGTCCATCCAGATCGGCACCCACCTCCTGCACCAGCCCGAGGGGGGCAAGGGGATTCTATTGGGGGGGGTAACCGCGGCACGACGTGGACGGGTCACCATCGTCGGTGCGGGTGTGGCCGGAGGAAGCGCGGCCGAGGTGGCAGCGGCACTCGGTGCCCAGGTCACCGTTTTCGATCTCGACCTTGACAAGCTGGAAAAGATGCGTCAGCTTGGACCCAATGTGACGGCCCTCTACGCCCATGCCGAAGACGTCGCCCGCAGCGTGGCACAGGCCGATCTCGTGGTCGGTGCGGTGCTCGTGACCGGGGAGAAGGCTCCTCATGTCATCTCCAAAACGATGGTGCAGTCCATGCAGCCGGGGAGTGTCGTGGTCGACATTTCGGTGGATCAGGGCGGATGCATCGAATCCACCGTGCCGACGACCTATGAAAAACCCACTTATGTGTGGGAGGGAGTCACCCATTTCACCGTGACCAATATGCCGGGTGCCGTTCCCCGGACCAGTTCCCAAGCGCTGTCTGCGGCCATTACCCCCTATGCGATGCGTCTGGCTGACGGGACATGGCGGCAGCAGGAGTCCCTCGTGCGTGGCGTCAATGTGGAGAACGGGCGCATCGTGCATCCGGCTCTCCTGAAATCCTGAGGAGGGTTTGCCATCAGCCGCCGGCTGAAATCCACTCTACCCCGCAAGCCCCGCATCCTGTGGAATGCCGAGTTTGCCCATGGGGTGCGTGAGGGTCTGCTCTGGCTCAGTTTTTCCCTGGCTGCGATCCTTCTTCTCTCCTTGCTGAGTTACAGTCCGTCCGATCACAGTTTTACCTTTGCCGGCTCCGGAACAGAGGTCCAGAACTGGATGGGTCCCTTCGGCGCCTGGACCTCTGACCTTTTGTTTTTGCTGTGGGGCTGGTCTGCCTATCTCGTGCCGGTCTTCTTGGCCGGGTTGGGCCTGCTCATCCATAAACCACCGATCCTGCGTTCCCGGCGTGAGTTCTGGCTCAGAACCGGTGGTGGACTGGTGACCGTGGTGGCCTTGAGCGGTCTCTTCTCCGTCTGGCATCCCATCTCCGTGTTGCCTGCGGGTCCGGGAGGGATCATCGGTTTCGAGCTTGCGCGCTCGAGCGATGCGGTTCTGAATCCCGGGGGAACCGCCCTGTTATTGGGCGCTTTGATCTTGGCCGGGATTTCCCTGAGCACTCGTTGGTCGTGGCTGGGATTGCTGCGCTGGCTGGGAGACACCCTGAAGCAGGGGTTTGCCGGTCTCTGGGCCGTAATCTCCCAGCGGGGACGACGGCGGGAACCCCCCCTCGCCAGGCCCCGTCCTCAGCCATGGGATCCAGACGAGCCCGGTGCGCCGAGAAGCGAGGTCCGGATTGAACCCACCGTCGAGCGACTGGAGCCCGGATTGCGTCTTGAGACGGAGCGTCAGCAGATTCTGTTCAAGGAGATCGGTGGGGTTGAACGCCCTCCCTTGACGCTCCTCGATACGCCATCCGAACCCTTGGGCCGTTATTCGGAACAGGCCCTTTCAGCCATGTCCCGGATTGTGGAGCTCAAGCTCAAGGACTTCGGGATTGCCGCCCGAGTGACTGCCGTCACCCCCGGACCCGTCGTGACTCGTTTTGAACTGGAGCCTGCCCCCGGGGTCAAGGTCAGCCAGATCACCGGCCTGGTCAAGGATCTGGCTCGCGCGCTGTCGGTTGTGAGTGTCCGGGTGGTCGAAAACATTCCGGGAAAGTCAGCCGTGGGACTCGAGGTGCCTAACGAGAAGCGAGAAATCGTGACCCTCGGGGAAATTCTCTGTTCGCGGGCCTACGAGTCGGCCACGTCCCCCTTGACCCTGGCCCTGGGAAAAGATATCAGCGGGCAGCCCGTCGTGACGGATCTCGAACGCATGCCGCACTTGCTGATCGCCGGTACCACGGGGTCCGGGAAATCGGTGGCCTTGAATGCGATGATCCTGAGCCTGCTTTACAAATCCACTCCCGAACAGATTCGCCTGATCCTCGTCGATCCCAAAATGCTCGAGCTTTCGGTCTATCAAGGGGTGCCTCACCTTCTGACGCCGGTTGTGACCGATAGCAAGCAGACGGCGGGGGTTTTGCGATGGGCGATCCGTGAGATGGAGCGACGCTACCAGCTGATGGCTGAGCATGGTGTGAGAAGCCTGGCCGGATACAACCGGAAGGTTCATGAGCTGGCAAAAGAGCCGCGCTCTGGTTTCTATCTTTCGGAGAGTTCACCGGGTTCCGTGGGGGGTGGGTTAGAGGCGCCTCCTCCGGAGCCCCTCCCTCATATTGTGATGGTGGTGGATGAACTGGCGGACCTGATGCTGGTTCTCGGGAAAAAGGTGGATGAGCTCTTTGCCCGGCTGGCCCAGAAGGCGAGAGCCTCCGGGATGCATCTCATCCTGGCGACGCAGCGGCCGTCGGTGGACGTCATCACGGGCCTCATCAAGGCCAATATTCCAGCCCGCATTGCCTTCCAGATCACCTCGAAGACCGATTCCCGGATCATTCTTGACCAGAATGGGGCCGAGGCCCTTCTCGGAAATGGGGACATGCTGTTCCTGCCTCCGGGCCAGACAGTGCCCCAGCGTGTCCATGGAGCCTATGTTTCGGATAGCGAGGTCCATCGCGTGGTCAACTGGCTGCGGCAGGCCGGGAGTCCACAGTACATTGACATGGTGCAGGTGGCTGAGGAGGCCGACTCCCTGTTGGTCTCCGATCCATTGCTGCCTGAGCCTGCGGGAGACGCGAACGATGAGTTTTATTCGGAGGCGGTTCGTCTGGTTTTGGAGACCCGACGGGCCTCGGTTTCGATGGTGCAACGCCGGTTCAGAATCGGATACAACCGTGCGGCCCGGCTGGTGGAGCGCATGGAACACGAAGGCCTGGTCGGTCCGCTCCAGTCCAATGGCTTCCGACAAGTCCTGGTTTCCTCTGCCCATGAGGATTAAGCGGAAAACCGTATTTCGCCCAGCCGTCCGAGGGTTGGGGATGGTCGGGATCGCATTCGGCGTGTGGCTGTGCTGTCTACTCCCTGCTCTCGCTCAGGCAGGTGAGGCCCGAATGCCCGTTCTCGCCCGGCTCGATCGGATCAAGACTTTTGCAGCTCATTTTTCAGAAACCGTCTCCGATCCTGCCCTCAAAACCCACCGACATCATCAGGGACGGGTCTGGATCGAGAGACCCAACCGGTTTCGCTGGGTCTACAAGACGCCCAATGCCGAAACCATTGTCTCGAATGGCCACTCACTCTGGGTGTACGATGTCGCGCTCGAACAGGTGACCGTTCATCCCCTTTCCCATGATCTGGGTTCGACCCCGGCCATGCTCTTGGCTGGAAGGCGGTCTTTGTCCCACCTTTTCGTGATCCACAAGCTCGGGATGACCGGCCGCCTTGCGTGGTACCGGTTTACTCCCCGCTCCCCTCATGGGACCTTCCGGCGCATCGAGGTCGGTTTTCAGGGGAGGACCCTGCGGGTCATGAGGCTGTGGGATCGCTTGGGAGAGGAGACCGAAATCCGGTTTTCCCACATCCGGGTCAACGCGCCCATCAGTTCGCGGTTATTCCGGCTTCAGATCCCGTCAGGGGTTGCCGTCATTGGCCACCCCTGAGAGCGTGACGAATGTGTCGCGCCATGAAGTGCTTCCCCTATCGGAGCAGTTACGACCCCAGCGTGTCGAGGATTTCCTGGGCCAGGCGCATCTGTGGGGGGTCGGAGGACCCTTGTCATCCCGGGCGAACCGGCCGAGTTCGATGGTTTTCTGGGGACCGCCGGGGACCGGGAAAACTACGTTAGCGCGGCTTTTGGCCTCGAGATGGAAGGCGGTTTTTTTGTCCTTGTCGGCCGTGGAGTCAGGGGTTCGCGAACTCCGGATGGCGGCTGAGTCCGCCCGCCGGGAAGAGTCCCTCCCCACCCTCCTCTTTGTCGACGAGATCCACCGCTTTTCGAAAAACCAGCAGGATGTTCTCTTGCCCTACCTGGAAGATGGAACGCTGTTTCTCCTGGGAGCAACCACCGAGAACCCGGGATTTGCCCTGACGGGCGCTCTCCTTTCCCGAGTCCGTGTTTTCCCCCTCCATCCTCTGGAACCAGAGACGCTCGGGATCCTGCTCGAGCGCGCGGAATGTTACTGCCGGGAGAAATTGGGGCTTGCCGTTTCGTGGGAGCCGGATGTGCGCAAGAGTGCGCTTCAATCAGCCGAGGGAGATGCCCGAAAGCTCCTGCAGGGGCTCGAGGCGCTCGTGTACAGTGCCGTTCCTGGGAGCGATCGGGTGAAAGTCGGAGCAAAAGACTGGGAGCAGGCCATCGGCCGGATTCTCCCCCGCATGGATCGGGAAGGCGACTGGTTTTATGATCTGCTGTCGGCCTTGCACAAGAGCATCCGCGGTTCGGATCCCGATGCCGCGCTGTACTGGTTGACCCGCTTCACCGATGCGGGAGGGGATCCGCGAGTCGTGGCACGGCGGATGGTCCGCGCCGCCTCGGAGGATATCGGCAATGCGGATCCGGCGGCATTGGGACTCGCCCTCCATGCCTGGGAAAGCTACGAACGCCTGGGCGAGCCGGAAGGCTTGCTGGCACTGGCCCAGGCCGTGGTTTACCTTGCGGCGGCTGAAAAAAGCAATGCGGTCTACCGGGCGGATGCTGCCGTGCGAGACCGGATCCGGGAAACCGGGTCCCTGCCGGTCCCTTTGCACCTCCGTAATGCCCCTACGGCCTACGCCCGAACATTGGGTCATGGGCGAGGTTACCGCTATGATCCGAACGAACCAGGAGGGCATGCGGTTGGCCAGACCTACCTCCCCGAGCCTTTGCTGGGTTCCATTTTTTACGAACCCTTGGAACGGGGGTTTGAACGAAAGTTGGTCGAGCGCCTGCAGAAACGACGTGGCCGGGTGCAATCCAAGAAAGGGCAGGACGGATGAAACGAAGACCGGCAATGCGCCAGTCCGCGAGGAGAGGGAACCCGTGAATCTCAGGGCGGTTTTCGAGTGGAACTGGTCTTCCGCCACCTCGTGAAGCCGGAGGATCGTGTTTTTGGTGGGACCGCATGACCGCCGCGGCTACCGTCCATGGAGAAAAAGCGTATCCTCGGAGAGGTCGGGCCTTACGCTGAAATGGGGAGCAACATGGAGCCTCCATTCGAGACTTTTCCGGATTTTTACCGGTTTTATCTCGTCGAACACTCGGATCTCAACTGCCGTCGGCTGCATTTTGCCGGTAGTGCCCTTGTTCTGTGTGATGGGGTCTGGGCAATTGTCAGCCGCGATGGGTGGTGGTTACTCCTGGCGCCGGTACTGGGGTACGGTTTCGCGTGGGTTGGCCATTTTTTCTTCCAGAAAAACCGACCCGCGACCTTCCGCTATCCGCTCTGGAGCCTGTTGGGTGACTGGCGGATGTTCTGGGATATCCTGAGAGGACACCTTTCGATCTGAGGGTCTGCTTTTGAGCCGGGGGCCCTTTCCGGCACCGCAGCGGGGTTTGGGTAATACTAACGCGTCCCGACCGCTGTTGCTGCCGATTCATGTATGGTTTTTTCCCACTCTGGCCCGGAGTTGCCCTCGTGGGGCTCCTCTTGGCAGTCGGGCTGCTCGCTTTTGGTGCCCGTTTTCTCTGGCGTCGTCACCGGACTCCCAAACTGGTCCAGGCCCTGCGTCCATTGACCCCCTGGATTAGAACGAACCTCCTGTTGCCGGATGGTCTCGGCTCAACCATCCATGTCGATGGACTCGTCCTGACCGGGCAGATGCTGCATGCCGTCCAGATGTTCAGGATCGAGGGAGCGATTTTTGGTTCCGCCAACATGAATGAATGGACGGTTCTGGGCCGTTCGGGACGGTGGACCTTTCCCAACCCACTTCTGACCGGTCCCTTGCGGATTTTGGCGCTCCAGGAACAGTTGGTGACGCGAATCCCCATCCAGGTGGACTACGTCTTTTGGGGTGACTGCGATTTTCCCAAGGGAAAGGAGGACGGTGTGCACGAGCTGACCGAGTATCTCGAATCCATGGGCCGTGAGATCAGCCTGTCCGGTGACCCACCCGAATCCTGGCAGGAGGCCTGGCGCCGACTCGAGACACCCGGAGTCTTCGGCCTTACCGGGAGCCGCCCGCGTACGCCATGAGGAGTTCCTGGAGACAGGCTGTCAGTCGGATCGCGGTCGGTAAGTGGAGAAACTCGTTCGGGCCATGGGCGTTGGATTCCGGACCGAGTACCCCGGTCACGAAGTACTGGGCTTGCGGGTAGCGGTCGGCCAGCATTTTCATGAATGGAATGGATCCGCCAGTGCCCATCGCGAGAGCCGTCTGGCCGAAGTGACGCCTCGAACTGCTCTCCAGTGACTTTTTGAGCCAGGGGGCTGTAGCGGGAGCATTCCAACCGGGCATGGCCGAGATGACGTTTAACTTCAGGGGAGCCTGGAACGGAGCCGGTGCCGCCATCGCCTCTTCCAGCGCAAAGACGGCTCTTGAAACCTCGAGGGTGGGAGGCAGGCGGAAGGAAAGTTTGAGCGTGGTATACGGGCGCAAGACATTGCCACCGATCCGGATCGAGGGCAATCCCTCGGCGCCCGTGATTTCCAGTGCCGGAGCCCAGGTATTCTCAAGCAGGGCTTCTTCCGGATCCGTCGAGCGGGGAGAGGTTGTCCCCGCAAACGGGAACCGTTCCCAGACGAGGTGCTTGAGCGTCCGGGCAGCCTGCCGGATCTCGGCCTCACGATCGGAGGGGATCGTGACGTGAAACGCCTCCAGCCGGATCCGCCCATTCCGTGAATCCTCGATGCGATCCAGGAGATTACGCAGAACCTGAAAACTCGAGGGGACAATGCCCCCTGCCGTACCGGAATGGACGCCCTGCGTCAAGGTCTCCGCATGGAGTTCTGCGATGAGGTTGCCCCGCAGAGATGTGGTGTACCAGAGCTGCTCGTAGTTGCCGCATTCAGCGTCCAGGCAGACGATCAGGCCCGGCACGCCCAGCCGGTCCGAAAGACCGTCCAGGTAGGCAGCGAGGTCCGGACTCCCGCTTTCCTCGGAACATTCGATCAGGGTCAGGAGACGTGGACGGGGCACACCTCCGGCCTGAAGCTGGCGCAGGGCGGCGACGATCGTGAAAATGGCATACCCGTCATCCGCACCGCCCCGGCCATAAAGCCGTTCCCCTTGCAGGACCGGTGTCCACGGTCCGAGTCCGGGTCGCCAGCCCTCGAACTCGGGCTGTTTGTCCAGATGGCCATAAAGGAGCACGGGGGGTCGGTCGACCAGGGTCGGATGGGCTTGGGTTTCAACCCAGAGCAGCGGGGTCGCACCGTCCCGCTCGAGGATTTCCACAGTGGCGAGATCCTGTAACTCGGTTTGACACCAGTCCCGGACTAGGCGAATGGCCCGATCCATGTGACCCTGGGCCTTCCAGTCTGGGTCAAAGGCCGGCGAACGGTTGGGAATGCGGATGTAGTCTTCAAGGACCGGGAGGATCGAGGTCTGCCAGAAGCTGTCGAGGGCAGTGGGGGGGGTCGGTTCACTCATGGGGAAAAGTCTCCTGAAAGTCCGGACGGGGCCAGAAAAAGTCGAAGGAGTTGGTGCGCAGTCGGGTTGAAAAGTCGGCCAGATCCCGGTTCAGATGCGTGGCAAGGAAGGTTGCGATATGAGGCAGGAAAGCCGGTTCATTTCGCCCATTCCGCGGAGGGTGGGGCAGGGTCCGTGGAAGGAGGTAGGGGGCGTCGGTTTCGATCAGGAGGCGGTTTTCCGGGATGCGGTGCAGCAAGGGCAACAGGTGACGCCCACGCCGTTCGTCGCAGACCCAGCCGGTCAGTCCGATCCAAAGACCCATCGAGAGGTAGTCGTCAAGTTCCGAAGCGCTTCCGGTAAAGCAGTGGATGACGGCTTTCGGGAGGTCGGAACCGGCATTTTCCAGTATGGCCCGCATGTCCGGGTGGGCGTCACGACCGTGCAGAAAGAGGGGTTTGCCGACCCGGATGGCGAGATCCACCTGCTTTTCGAAAATGCGCCGCTGCTCAACAGGCTCAGCCAGGTTCCGGAAGTAGTCCAGCCCACATTCACCGATGGCCACAACTCCCGGATGTTTGGCAAAAGTCGAGACGGTCTCCCAGTCCTCGTCACGAACCTGCCCGGCTTCATGGGGGTGGATCCCTGAGGTGATCCAGAAGTGATCAGGGTAGCGTTGCCGCAACTGTTCGCCCGCGAGCACGGTGGGTCCACTGCTCGAGGTCAGGATCATCCGTTCGACCCCTGCATCAAAGGCCCGCGCAATGACCGCATCCCGGTCCGGGTTGAAGCGCGAATGGGTAAGGTTTGCTCCAATATCAATCCACATCCGTCTTCACTCTCGGAGGGGGACGCCACGGGCACCCGGTCCCCGTGGAAGGTCAGGCGAGCTGCCGTTCGGACGTCGTCGGATGGGCAAGCAATCCGCTTCTTAGTCAAAATATTCCTGAAGACGGGTCACGGCCGTTTTCAGGATTTTTTCATCGGTCGCATAGGAGAGGCGGAGATGGCCGGGTGCACCGAATGCGGATCCGGGAACCACGGCCACTCCTGTCTGCTCGAGTAGTGCACGGGTCAGTCCCACATCTCCATCGATTTCGGGGTTTCGTTCGAGGTAGGTGCGGCAATCCGCGAAAGCATAGAAGGTCCCGTCTGCCGGCTGGACCCGGATCCCGTCGATTTGATTCAGTTCGGGGACAAGAAAATCATGTCTTGCTTGGTAGGTTTTCACCATGAGTTCCACGTCGGCCGAACTACCGCGCAAAGCGGCTTCCGCTGCGACCTGCGCGATGGAATTGGGGTTGGAGACGGTATTCGACTGGAAATCCGCCATGCTTCGGATGAGAGTTGGCGGGCCGGCCGCGTACCCGATCCTCCAGCCGGTCATGGCATGTGACTTCGACACGCCGTTGATGACGACACAACGATCGGCGAGATCCGGGCAGACCATGGCGAGATTCAGGAAGGGGAGTCCCTGCCAGAGAATTTTTTCATATAAATCATCGGAAGCAACGAGAACCTGGGGATGAGCCCGAACAATGGAACCGATGGCCTCAAGCTGGGATCGGGGATAGTGAATGCCGGTGGGGTTGCCTGGGCTGTTCAGAATCAGGAGGCGGGTTGGGGGTTGGAGTGAGGCATCCAGGGCATCCCGATCGATCGTGTAGCGGTTCCGGGCATCGGTTTCGAGAACGTGGCACTCGGCTCCGCTCAGCCGGATGATGTCCGGGTAGGAAACCCAATACGGGGCCAGAATGACGGCCCGGTCCCCGGGGTTGAGCAGACATTGGGCCAGGGCGTACAGGGCAAACTTGGCACCTGGGGTCACCACGATTGAAGTGACCGGATAATCGAGCCCGTTGTCCGTCCTGAATTTGGTCTGGATGGCCTCCCGTAGTGAGACGGTTCCAGCGCTCGAGGTGTAACGGGTGAGCCCCCGTTCCATGGCTTCCCAAGCGGCTTTCCGGACGAATGCCGGCGTGTCAAAATCGGGTTCGCCGACGGACAGGTTCAAAATGGATCGGCCGGCCTGCTGGAGGCTTGCAGCGAGCGAGGCGATGGCCAGAGTGGGCGAGGGCTGAATTCCTTCAAGCCTTTTGGCGATGGCAACGGATGCAGTCATGGGTCAGAGGCAGGAGGCAATGCCCGTTATCATAGGCGCAAACGGGTGGGAACGTCATGAAAGACCGATTTCAACTGGTTGCGGGGTATGCACCGGCCGGGGATCAGCCCCAGGCGATTGCCGCCTTGACTTGCGGCTTGGAAGATGGCCTGGCTCGACAGGTGCTTCTCGGGGTCACGGGGTCAGGCAAAACCTTTACCATCGCCAATCTCGTCCAGAACGTCCAGCGGACCACCTTGGTCCTTGCGCCCAACAAGACGCTCGCAGCCCAACTGTATGGGGAATTCAAGGGATATTTCCCCGAGAACGCCGTTGAGTATTTCGTTTCTTACTACGATTACTACCAGCCGGAGGCCTACGTCCCACAGTCCGATACCTATATCGAGAAGGATGCCACGATCAATGATCACATCGAGCAGATGCGACTGTCTGCCACCAAAGCCTTGCTCGAGCGGCCTGATACGCTGATTGTGGCGACCGTCTCGGCGATTTACGGGCTTGGCGACCCGGAATCCTATCACCGCATGGTGCTGCACTTGGACGTTGGGGAGCGCGTGACCCAGCGTCAGATCCTGATCCATCTGGCGGACATGCAGTACCGGCGCAACGACTATGAGCTGCTGCCGGGCTCGTTTCGAGTTCGGGGTGAACTGATCGACATCTATCCCAAGGAATCGGAACGGGATGCCCTGAGGGTCGAGCTCTCGGATGACGAAGTGGCGTCGCTCAGTCTGTTCGACCCCCTGACGGGCAAAAACCGCCTCCGTCTGCCTCGCTATACGGTCTACCCGGGCAGCCATTACGTCACGCCTCGGGACCGAATCCTCGAGGCCTTGACGCGGATCCGGGCCGAGCTTGACGAGCGCCTGCATGGGCTTCGGGAACAGGGTCGGCTGCTTGAGGCCGAACGGCTGGAACAGCGTACGCGCTTTGACCTGGAAATGATCCAGGAACTCGGCTATTGCACCGGGATTGAAAATTATTCGCGCCATTTGTCCGGGCGGGGTCCTGGGGAGCCGCCTCCCACACTTTTCGACTATCTGCCATCCCAGGCGCTTTTGGTGATCGATGAAAGCCATATCACCATTCCGCAACTGGTCGGTATGTACCGCGGGGACTTTTCCCGAAAGTCGACGCTTGTTGAATACGGGTTCCGCCTGCCCTCCGCCTTGGATAACCGGCCCCTGCGGTTCGAGGAGTTTGAGGCGCGCGCCCTGCAGACGGTCTATGTCTCCGCAACTCCTGGTCCTTATGAGATTCGGCACGCCGATCGGGTCGTCGAGCAGCTGGTCCGGCCCACAGGACTGGTGGATCCCGCGGTCGAAGTCCGATCGGCGCTCAGCCAGATCGATGACCTTTTGTCCGAGATTCGGCAATGTGCCCATCGTGAAGAACGCGTGCTCGTGACCACGCTGACCAAGCGGATGGCCGAGGATTTGACCGAGTATCTTCAGGAAAACGGAGTTCGGGTCCGGTATCTGCATTCCGACATTGATACCCTCGAACGCTCGGAACTGATCCGGGAGTTGCGCAAGGGCACCTTTGACGTTCTGGTCGGAATCAACCTGCTGCGAGAGGGACTTGACCTGCCCGAGGTGTCCTTGGTCGCGATTCTCGACGCAGACAAGGAAGGTTTCCTTCGTTCGGAAGGCGCATTGATCCAGACCATCGGCCGTGCATCCCGTAACCTGGCGGGGAGAGCCATTCTTTATGCCGAGCGGACCACGCCCTCGATGGCCCGTGCCATTCAGGAAACCGAACGCAGGAGGCAGCGGCAGCTCGAGTTCAACCAGAAGAACCAGATCACACCCAGGGGGATCCGGAAAGGGATTGTGGATGCACTGGAGGAAGTGGGTGGGTCCACAGCCGGTTCGTCAGGACGTCGCGGCCGACGATGGGGTGGGACGGGGAACGAACCGGGTGGCCCGCCGAGCCCGGATGACCTGGCACGGGAGATCCGGAAACTGGAGAAGGAAATGCGGGAGCAGGCGCGACAACTGGAGTTTGAAAAAGCGGCGGAAATCCGCGATCAGGTCATACGGCTCAAGGAACATTTCCTGAAACAGGCCAACCCGTGAAGGGAGTGGAGGAGGTGTAGTAAAGAAGGGTAAAGGCTTGTCAGGATCAGGCTCTCCGTGGTATTTTCACCACCCTGAATCGGAAGGCGCGTAGCTCAGCTGGTTAGAGCACCACCTTGACATGGTGGGGGTCGTTGGTTCGAGTCCAATCGCGCCTACCAGGATCCGTGAAAATTTAGAACACCAAAGCTACTGATCCTGCTGATGAGGGGCGCCCCGGTATGTAGCCATGGATTCCCCGCAAAGGGGTTTTCCGGCTTCCAGGGCTGCCGTCCATCGGGAACAAGCCTCAGGAATTGTATTTGGTTTTAAGGGGGTTCAGGGCCGATTGTGTGCCGGGTGCGTGAAGGGAGCCTTTTTCCGGAAATGAAGTGGCTGTGCGACAAACGACAGGGTTTGGGGTTGTCCCCGGGGGCTTAGGGTGAAGGTGGCATAGCTCCTGCCTTCGTAGCGCTCACGCCAGCGGACCTCAAAGGTGTTGGTATTCCACGGCACGAGGATGCCCCGAAAAGCCGGGTTCCCGAGTCTGAGGGTGAGCATGCCGTCCCGCTCGTTCACTTGTGCCGTTCCATCGAACCGACTTTGGTAAAAACCCACATACTGCGCGAGAGGGGCAAGCGGCCGGACCCGAGGTTCGCGCGGGCCCACGAGTTTTTTCCGAGTGGACTTTTCTTCTGCCCGCTGCTTCTTGAGGAAGCGGTACCAGGCGCGACTGATGTCACGGTGGGGCAGGCCAAGGTAGGATTGAAGCACGTCAAACAGAACCCCTTCGGGGGCAAAGTTCTGATCCAGGTTTGAGAGCACGACAACGCCCAGATGTAGGCTCGGGACGATGGCGAGAACGGTCGACATTCCGTCGATGTTCCCCGGATGCCAGATCAGCCGGTGACCGTCGTACTCCTGGATGAAAAAACCGAGACCGTAGGCATAGAAGGGCTCGCCGGGAGTTTGGATCTGTAACCAGCGGCCGACTGAGGGGTTGTCTTCATGAATGAGCATCCAGGGGGTTTCCATGGCATGGATGATGGAGGGAGCCAGGATGCGTTTTCCCTGGTAACGACCGTGATCCAGGAGCATTTCGAGCCAATGACTCATGTCGAGCACGCTGGTGTTGATGCCGCCGACGGGTGCAAAAACATCCATGTTGTGTGTCCAATAGCGCGGAATCCGTTCCACTCGACCATCGATCACCGCGTAGGGGATCGCCACGTTCTTTTTGCCAGCCAGGGCTTCTTGCCGGGTGACTGTACCGTTCATGTGCAAGGGGCGAAAAAGATGCAGTCGGACAAAACGGTTCCAGGTGATGCCTGTGATCGCCGGAATGAACTGGCTCGCTGCGAGATACAGGGTATTGTTGTAGCAAAAGTGGGTCCGGAAAGCATAGGTTGGTTTTTGGTAACGGAGCCTCCGGAGGACATTTCGCACGGTGTCATAGGAGGTGTACCACATGGCCGTGGGATCGCAGTATCCGCTCCGATGTGTGAGCAGGTCCCGGAGCGTGATCCTCTGGGTGACGTACGCATTCCCCAAACGAAAGTCCCTGAGATCGTGGTGGACCGGTGTATCCCAGCTGAGTTTCCCTGACGAGACCAGCTCGCCCAGTGCCGCCACGGTAAATGCCTTGGTCAGCGAGCCCAGGGTAAAGCGGGTTTCCGGGTTGACGCGCTGGGCCGGATCGAGCATGCGGTACCCGTATCCCCGTACATAGACCAGCCTCCCGTTTTGGACGACGGCGAGGGCAAGGCCCGGAACGTGCCAAAGGTTCATGGTCTTGCGGACATAGGCATTGAGGTGTGCCAGGGGTGCCGGGAGAGGGGCCAGGGGTCGCGCGAATGACATGCCGACCGGGAATATCGTCATCGAGATCCCGGTCAGGGCGACAACAAAAAACATGTGGCGAGCCGGATTTTTCATGCCGTATCCTTGAACAGCGGGCGGAGCCGATGACGAGTATAGCCCGCTCATCGAGCGTGAGGGACCGTGTTGGCTACCCGGAACGGGATCAGCTTTTATGCGAGACTATCACCATGTCTGATCCCGTTCCCGTTTCGAGCGATTCTGCGCCCACCTTTGGGGAGATCCTGGGCCGACACCGGCTGTCCTTGACCCGCAGGCCCTTGGAAATCCTTCAGGTCAACCTGGGGAAACGCTGCAACCAGGCCTGTCACCACTGTCATGTCGAAGCCGGGCCGAAACGGACCGAAATCATGGCGGAGCGCACGGTCGACCGGGTCCTGGAGTTGCTTGACCGCTCCTCGGGTATCACAACCGTTGATCTGACCGGAGGCGCACCCGAACTCCATCCCCACTTCCGCCGTCTCGTCGTGGCGGCGCGAAGGACAGGAAAACAAGTGATCGACCGCTCGAATCTCACGGTTTTGTTTGAACCGGGGCAGGAAGACACGGCCCACTTTCTTGCACGAAACCAGGTGACCGTGATCGCTTCTCTGCCCTGTTACAGCCGTGAAAACGTTGAGAAACAGCGTGGGCTAGGCGTATTCGAGCCCAGCCTGCGGGCACTTGAAAAACTGAACGAACTGGGTTATGCGGCCCCCGGAAGCGGCCTTGAGCTGCACCTGGTTTACAACCCGGTGGGACCTTTCCTGCCTCCCCCCCAGGACCGGCTTGAAAAAGATTACAAGACACAGCTGGGAGAGCGGTATGGGATTCGATTCAACCGTCTTCTCACGATTACGAACATGCCGATCAACCGGTTCCTCCATCAACTGCTCAGGGATCGGACATTTGAGGCCTACCAGGCACTTCTCGTCCAAGCCTTCAATCCCGAAACCGTCCACGGCCTGATGTGCCGGAACCTGCTTTCGGTCGGCTGGGATGGACAGCTTTATGACTGCGATTTCAACCAGATGCTCGAGTTGCCGCTGGGTGGACGACCGCGGAACCTTTGGGAAATTGGGGCCTTTGACGATTTGGCGCGTGGACCGATTGCCTGCGGTCCGCATTGTTTTGGGTGCACGGCTGGGGCCGGCAGTTCCTGTGGCGGGGCTCTGGCCTGACGATCGACAGGCCGGATCGACTTTCCCGGTATAATGTCGCCTCGCCTCCCGTGTGAGGCTGGCGCTTACCCGGACGATTGCTGATGCCCAAGATGAAGATTCCACTTCATGGCGAGGTGGATCAAGTGGTGCCCCTGTCGGTTCGAGAGGCCTTGGTACGATGCGTCGATCCCAAGGTTATGTCCCAAGTAGTGGCGGGACGTCTCGATGGCCGGCCAGTCGATCTGTCCTTGAGGCTCGATGTGGATGCCATCCTCGAACCGGTGATGGCGGATGAACCCTTGGGGCTCGAAATCCTGAGACATTCAACCGCGCACCTTTTGGCCCATGCGGTCAAACGGCTTTATCCCCAGGCGCAGGTTACGATCGGCCCGGTCATCGAAGATGGGTTTTATTACGATTTCCATGTTGAACCTCCTTTTTCGGCGGAAGACCTGCCCCAGATTGAGGAGGAGATGCGGAAAATCGTCTCCGAGGACCTGCCCATTGAACGTCGGGTCATGACGAGGTATGAGGCTGTCCGTTTTTTCTCTGAGCGCGGAGAAAACTACAAGGCCGAGATCATTCGAGAAATCCCTGCGGGCGAGGTCATCAGTCTCTACCGCCAAGGCGAGTTTCAGGATTTGTGCCGGGGGCCTCATGTTCCGTCGACCGGACGTCTCGGTGATTTCAAGCTGACGCAGGTTGCGGGTGCATATTGGCGGGGGGATTCCCGCAATGTCATGCTGACCCGGGTTTACGGGACAGCTTGGGCCAGCCCGGATGCACTGGCGCAGCACCTCGAACGGATCGCGGAGGCTGAAAAAAGGGACCATCGGAGACTGGCCAAGCTCATGGACCTGTTCCATTTCCAGGATGAAGCGCCTGGGATGGTGTTCTGGCACGAGGCGGGATGGGCGCTGTACCGGACCATTGAGGACTATATCCGGGGGCAGCTCGCGGCCGCGGGGTACCGGGAGGTGCATACGCCGCTCATGCTGGATCGAATCCTTTGGGAGCGTTCGGGTCACGCCGACAAATTCGGCACGCAGATGTTTGCCGTCGCCGTGGACAATCGGGAGTATGCCATCAAGCCGATGAACTGTCCGGCCCATGTCCAGATCTTCAACCAGGGGATCCGGAGCTACCGGGAACTGCCACTCCGCCTTGCGGAGTTCGGGGTCTGCCATCGGAATGAACCTTCAGGGACCCTCCATGGACTCCTCCGGGCGCGCTCTTTTGTCCAGGATGACGCCCATATTTTCTGTACCCCCGACCAGGTCGAACCAGAAGCCATCGCCTTCATTCGCCTGCTCTTCAACGTGTACCGGGATTTCGGCTTTTCGGACATCCAGATCCATCTGTCCACGCGTCCTGAGCAGCGGGTGGGAAGCGACGAGCTTTGGGATCGTGCCGAACAGGCTCTGTCACAAGCCTTAGCGCACGAAAATTTGACCTACTCGATCCAGCCTGGAGAGGGCGCTTTTTATGGCCCGAAAATCGAATTTTCGCTCCAGGATACCCTGGGTCGGGTGTGGCAGTGCGGAACCCTGCAGCTGGATTATGTGCTGCCCGAACGGCTCGGGGCGAGTTTTGTCAATGCCGCGGGTGAGAAGGAACGGGTCGTCATGTTGCACCGGGCCATTCTGGGATCCCTGGAACGCTTTATCGGAATTCTTCTGGAACACCATGCGGGTGTCCTGCCGCTTTGGCTGGCCCCGGTCCAGGTCGCCCTCTTGACCATTACAGGACAACAGGACGAATACGCCCGCCAGGCGGCGCTGCTTCTGGAGCAGGCCGGCTTCAGGGTCGTGCTGGACTTGAGAAATGAGAAGATTGGCCTTAAAATTAGAGAACGTTCGATCCAGCGGGTTCCGTACCTTGCCGTGATCGGGCCGAAAGAGGCGGCTGCAGGCCTTCTCGCCGTACGCCGCCAAAATGGCCGTAACTTGGGAGATAGATCTCTGGAAAGCTTTGTGGCTGACTTGACTAGGGAACGGAATCGCTGTGGCCAAGATGTAGTGGAGGACTGAGGCATCAGCGGCGAGAAAAAAGTTCGGCGTAATGCCGAGATCACGGTGCCCCGAGTGCGCGTGATCGACCATAATGGTCAGCAAATTGGGGTCTTGCCCACGGGCGAGGCCATGAGAGTGGCGGAAAACGCGGGACTGGATTTGGTCGAGGTTTCGCCGACTGCCGATCCCCCAGTTTGCCGGGTGATGAACTTCGGCAAATACCAGTTTGAGCTGAACAAGAAGGTTCAGGCCAACCGCAAGAAGCAGAAGCAGATCCATATCAAGGAAGTCAAGTTCCGGCCGACCACGGAAGAAAACGACTACCAGATCAAGCTGAAAAGCATCATGCGGTTTCTGGCGGACGGAGATAAGGCCAAAGTCACCTTGCGTTTTAGGGGACGCGAGTTGCTGCACCAGGATCTGGGTGCCCAGATTCTCAACCGGATCCAGACGGATTTGGATTCCAATGCGGTGGTCGAGATGGCCCCGCGCCTTGAAGGACGCCAGATTGTGATGGTGCTCGTGCCCCGTCGCAAGTAAAACCGAAAAGCATTTCCCCGGGGAAATGCCCTTGGTCGTCAATGCCGTGAGAGCGGAACCAAGCCACTATGTGGAGTAGCGTGTCATGCCCAAGCTCAAAACCAACCGAGGTGCGGCCAAGCGTTTCCGGGCTCAAGCCAATGGCTTCAAGCGGAAACAGTCTCATCGCCGCCATATCCTATCTACCAAATCGCCCAAACGGAAGCGTCAGCTCCGCAGTCCGGCGGTTGTCGGACCGGCTGATCGTGACCGCTTGCGTCCGCTTCTGCCGTACCAGTAAGGGAGACTCGACATGGCACGAGTAAAAAGGGGAGTGACAAGCCGCTCCCGACACAAGAAGGTCCTGAAACAGGCCAAGGGTTACTATGGCGCACGCAGCCGGACCATCAAAGTGGCCCGGCAGGCGGTTCTCAAAGCCGGCCAGTACGCCTATCGCGACCGTCGGCGGAGAAAGCGCGAATTCCGGGCCCTGTGGATTGTCCGGATCAACGCGGGCAGCCGTGAGCATGGCCTGTCCTACAGTCAGTTCGTGAAGGGTCTAACCAAGGCCGATATCGGGATTGACCGGAAAATCCTTGCGGAGCTCGCCGTGAACGACCCGGCAGCCTTTGCCACGCTGGTGGAGCAAGCCAAGACGGCCCTGGCTGCCGGCTGAACCTCCCAGCAAGGGGTATTGTTACCGCAATCACTTGCGGAGGTTCACTGTGGCATTCGAACCGGAGTTTCTCGATTCAGCCTTGGCGGCCATCTCTTCCGCCGGCACGCTGGCCGAACTGGACCGTGTGCGGGTGCACTGGCTGGGACGCCAGGGAATCCTGTCGGAGGCGTTCCGTCAGCTGGCGACCCTGTCCGGGGCCGAGCGAAGTGCTGCAGGGCAGGGGTTGAACCGGGCCCGGGATGCAATTGAGGAGGCGATCCGGAAGCGCCGGGAGTCCCTGGAGTCGGATGACGTCCAAAGACAATTGGCCCGCAAGCGCGTGGATGTCACCCTGCCCGGTCGGGGTGTCTTGCCGGGAGCCTTGCATCCACTGACCCAAGCCCGTCTCCTCATTGAGAACCATTTCCAGGGTTCTGGCTTCACCATCGCGACGGGCCCTGAAATCGAGGACGACTTCCACAACTTTACGGCGCTCAATATGGGACCGGATCATCCAGCCCGGGCTGCGCACGATACCTTCTACCTCGATCCGGGTTCGATCCTGCTCCGGACCCACACGTCGCCCGTACAAGTCCGCGCCCTCAGGCGCTGGGGGCCTCCGCTTCGGATCATGGCTCCGGGCCGGGTCTACCGCCGGGATTCGGACCTCACGCATACACCCATGTTTCACCAGGTCGAAGGGCTGGTGGTGGATCGGGAAATCTCATGGGCGGAGATGACCGGTCTTTTGTCCGACTTTCTCCATGCCTTTTTCACGGAGGGCCTGAAAATCCGGTTTCGTCCCTCTTATTTCCCCTTCACCGAACCTTCGGCAGAGGTCGATTTGGAGTGCTTTTTCTGCGCCCAGAAGGGATGCCGGGTTTGCAAACAATCGGGTTGGATCGAAGTTTTGGGCTGCGGACTGGTCCATCCTGAGGTATTTCGGCAATCCGGGGTGGATCCCGGGGAGTGGTCCGGACTGGCCTTCGGAATGGGGATCGAACGGTTGGCGATGCTCAAGTACCGCATTGGCGACATCCGGTGGTTTTACGACAATGACCTGCGTTTTCTGACGCCACGACCGGCTGCTTCCGGATCATGAAAATCACCCGTCGCTGGCTGGAGGACTGGCTCCCGATCCCCATACGGAATGACCGCTTGCGGGACCAACTCACGGAAGGAGGCCTTGAGGTCGAGACCGTGCAAACGCTGTCTGCTCCTTTCTCCGGAGTTTGCGTGGCTCAAATCCAGTCTGTGGATGGGTTGGCCGGAGGGCGGCTTCGGGTCTGCCGGGTAGAGGCGGGCGGTCGCTTGGCAACGGTGGTTTCCGGAGCGCCGAACCTCGAGCCCGGCCGGCGGGTTGCCTGGGCTGCGCCCGGGGCTCGTCTGCCGGGACGCGACCCGCTTGCCGAACGGCGCTTTGAGGATGTGATTTCCTCTGGCATGCTCTGCTCGGAACGTGAGCTCGGAATCGGGACCCGCAGTGACCGCATCCTGGAGTTATCGGGTGATGGCGTCACCGGAGTCGGGCTTGACCAGGTACTGGAGTGGCCCGATGCACTGTTTGAACTCAATGTCACACCGAATCGCGGCGATTGTTTGAGTGCGCTTGGATTGGCCCGTGAGATTTCCGCCCTGTCGAGCCGTGCGCTGACCCGTACCTTGGCGACTTGGGATCCCGAACTGCCACCGGGACGGCCCCTCCGGATCGATGCGCCTTCTGCTTGTTCCCGCTTTATCGGACTCGAGTTTGAGCTGCTTGATCCCCATCTCGAGCTGCCACTGGCCCTGCGAGTGCGGCTGGCCCGACTGGGCATCGACCCGATCCATCCCGTAGTCGATGTCACGCAATACGTGATGATGGAACTCGGCCAACCGCTCCATGCCTACGATGCCGACGCGATCGGTGAGGGCGGAATTTGGGTTCGTTGGGGTCGAGAGGGGGAACGGCTTGAACTCCTGAACCAACGGATACTGGAGCTGGATGAAAGCTTTCTGGTGGTGGCCTCTTCGCAACGACCCTTGGGCCTGGCCGGGGTAATGGGAGGCTGTGATGCCGCGGTACGAGCCGAGACCCGCCACGTTTTCCTGGAGAGTGCCCATTTTTTCCCGGGGGCGATTGTGGGACGGACCCGGCGGATCAACGGCAGCAGTGAAGCGGCACTGCGTTTCGAACGGGGAGTGGATCCGGATCTGCCAATTTTCGCCCTCGGGCGTGCTGTGGAGTTACTGACCACGATCTATGGTCCGGCGATCCGCTTTCGAGCCCTGTCTGAAGCCACGGGAGATCGCCCCGGCCCGCGGAGCATCCGCTTCGAGCCCCCACAGGTCCAGAGACTGCTCGGCTGCCGTCTTCAGCGCCGGACCCTACGGAAATACCTGGAGGTCACTGGGTGTCGCGTTCAACCGATGGGCTCGAGCTTCCATGTCACGCCTCCCCGCTACCGCTACGATCTCGAAGCCCCTGAAGATCTCGTCGAGGAGGTGGCCCGGCTGCATGGGTATGCGCGCTTGCCGGTGCGCCCGCTTTCCGGAGCCCTGCGGTGTTTGCCCGGAGACCCAACGCGTGAGTCTACGGAGAAATGGCGCGGACGGCTTGTGGAGCGGGGCTACCATGAGACGATTAGCCTATCACTCGTTGATCCGGACTGGGATCAGGCGTTTTCCTCAGCAGAGGAGTTGCCGGTACCACTGCTCAATCCGTTGGCTCGTGATCAGGCTACGCTCAGGCGCAGTCTCTGGCCCTGCCTGGTGCGAACCCTGATCTACAACCAGGCCCGCGAACAGAAACGGCTCCGGATTTTTGAGATCGGGTCCGTGTTTCGGGATCAAGACGGGCGGAAGAGTGAACACGAAGAAATTGCCGGCTTGTGGAACGGTTCGGCGACGGAGATTCAATGGGGAAGCACGGATCGGGAAGTCGATTTTTTTGACGTCAAGTCGGATCTGGAGTCCTTGCTGGTTTCTGTACCTGGACGACCGTGCTTCAAGCCGTCTCAACATGTGGCTTTGGATCCTGCGGAATGTGCCAGCCTCCTTCTGGGAGATCGCCGAATCGGCTTTCTGGGTGCCCTGCACCCGAAACTCCAGAAGCGCTGGGAAATCAAGGGGAAGACCTATCTTTGGTCCTTTAATTTGATTGACTTAGGAATAGTTTTTAAAGTAGAGTATAAGTCGCCGCCACGCTTTCCTTCAGTCCGGCGCGATTTGGCCTTCGAGTTGCCAACCGCGGTCCCGCTGGGGGATGTAGAGGAGGCGCTTCTGATTTCGGGCCGCCCCTACCTCGCGGAAGTACGGCTTTTTGATGTCTATATCGGGGCCCCTCTGCAGGAGGGTTTCAGGAGCCTGGCTTTTGGCTTGATCTTTCGAGATGAACATAGCACACTAACGGAAAAGGTCATCAACGATCTCTGCGAAAAAGCCGTTGTCCTCATAGAGGGAGAGTTCCGTGGTAGACTCCGAAGGTAAATCAACCGCCTTGACCAAGGCGAACTTGGCAGCTGCCTTGAATGGCGAGCTCGGGATCAACAAACGAGAATCACGTGAACTCGTGGATCTGTTCTTTGATGCGATCAAGGCCGCCCTGTTCGAAGGTCATTGCGTCCATCTGTCCAGCTTCGGGAATTTCGATCTCCGCGACAAGAACCAGCGGCCGGGTCGGAACCCCAAAACCGGTGAGGAGATCCCCATCTCCGCGCGCCGGGTTATCACCTTTCATCCCGGCCAGAAACTGAGGACCCGTGTCGATGGTTATGCTGGAAGCAGAGAATAGGCTTGAACTGGCCCCAATCCCTGCGAAGCGTTACTTCACGATCGGGGAGGTCAGTGATCTCTGCCAGGTCAAACCGCATGTTCTCCGGTATTGGGAGCAGGAATTCAGCCAGTTGCGGCCGGTCAAGCGCAAGGGCAACCGGCGATATTACCAGCGTCAGGATCTGATTCTGATCCGCCAGATCAGAAGCCTTCTCTATGAGCACGGGTATACGATTGGAGGTGCGCGTCAGCAGCTGGGCGGGGATGGGATGCAGCAGGACATGCATCACAGCACTCAGATCGTCAAGCAGTTGCGCATGGAACTGGAAGATCTGCTGAAGCTCTTGAGAAGCTGAAGGTTCAGCACGGGATCATTCGGGGTGTAGCGCAGCCTGGTAGCGCACCTGCATGGGGTGCAGGTGGTCGGAGGTTCAAATCCTCTCACCCCGACCATTGAGTGGTCTTGGCCTTTCCGGACCGGCTGGGGAGGCCGCTCGGTTCAGCCGGATTCCGTTTTCCGATCGAACTGCCTCAGAAATTCCGGAAGAAAAAGATCCGGTAGCAACGGTGCACCGGGAGACACGGCATAACGCGCGAAATCGGTGATTCCGGCTTCCTCCAGTACCGTCTCGTCGATGAAAAACTGTCCGGTTGTCGTTTGTGCAGGTCGTTTAAGGATTTCCACCGCGGCATCGGCGACGATCTCCGGCTTGCGACAATTTTCCGGCCGGATGGGCCCGCCCAGCTGGGTCAGGGCCTGGGTCGCGATGATCGTTTTGGGCCAAAGGGCATTGACGGCAATGCCTTCCCGGGCCAGTTCCTGGGACAGTCCGAGGACGCAAAAGCTCATCCCCATTTTAGTCAGGGTATAGGCCAGATGCCCTGAGAACCAGTGCGGATCCAGGCTGGGAGGTGGGGCGAGCACGAGCACATGCGGGTTCTCGGCCTTCCGGAGGTGGGGCAAGGCAGCGCGGGTACAGAGGTAGGTCCCTCGGGCATTGACGGACCAGAGTAAATCCAACTTTTTGACTGGGATTTCGGCGAGCCCACCCAGTGCAATGGCACTGGCGTTGTTCACGAGAATATCCAATCGGCCCCACTCGCTGACCACGCGGGAAACGGCAGCTTCGACGGCGTCCGCATCGCGGATATCTGTCGCAATCGGCAATGCCTGGGCGCCTAGCTCCCGGACCTCACGGGCTACGGTTTCGATGGTTCCGGGCAAGTGCGGGTGCGGGGTCTGGGTTTTTGCAAGAATTCCGATCCGGGCACCCTCGCGAGCGGCCCGTAGGGCAATCGCACGCCCGATGCCGCGGCTCGCTCCCGTGATCAGCAAAACCCGGTCTTTCAATGTAAAGAAAGGGGTAGACGTCGACATCTTGGGCTTCTCCAACCTTCGCTATATACTCTCATGCGGTGCTCAAAATGGGAATCGGTGATGGGATCTGCCGCCAGCCCGGCCGTGATTGACGGGAAGACCCTGAAAGCGTGGATCGACCAGACGGGTGTGTGCCTGTTCGATTGCCGGTTCCGGCTCGAGGACCCCGGTTGGGGGGAGCGGAGCTGGGAAAACGGGCATATCCCGGGAGCTCGGTATGCCCATCTCGACCGGGTTCTCTCGGGTCCCATGACGGAAAGGAGCGGAAGGCATCCCTTGCCCGACCCCTTTGCACTGGCGCGTTGGCTGGGTCAGGCCGGTGTTGACCGGGAGGCACGGGTTGTGGCCTACGACCAAACCACGGGACCCTTCGCAGCTCGCTTATGGTGGCTTGCGCGCTGGCTCGGTTTGTCGAACGTGTCCGTTCTCGATGGAGGCTGGTCGGCTTGGGTCGACAGTGGGGGGCCGATCGAGTCCGGCAATCCCTCGCCGGTGCGGCCGAAGTCTTTCGAACCACGGCCTGACTCCAGTATGTGGCTGACCACTCCAGCCATCGAAGCCATTGTGGCGGGTCAGGTCGAGGGACTGCTCCTGGATGTACGCCAGTCTGCCCGCTATCAGGGACTTGAGGAGCCCATCGACACCGTACCGGGGCACATCCCGGGCGCTGTCAATCTCTGTTACTTGGAGACACTGGCTCCCGATGGGCGTTTCCTCGACCCGGGCGAGCTCCGCCGGCGTTTTGCCGACGCCCTGGGGGCACGCCCCCCACGGGAGGTGATCCATTCCTGCGGTTCCGGGGTGACTGCCTGCCAGACATTACTGGCGATGGAATGGGCCGGGCTCACGGGATCACGGCTCTATGCCGGTTCCTACAGTGAGTGGATCCGTCCGGGATCACGTCCGGTCGTCTGCGGGTCCTGACCCCGCGGGCTCATCAAGAAGAAGGGCGTTCATGACGCAAGAGTCGGGCTTTTTGCCTGGCCCAGTCCCTTTCCCGCTCGCTTCGCCGCTTGTCGTGGAGTTTTTTGCCCCGCGCCAGGCCCAGTTCCAGTTTGGCCCGGCCGTGCTTCCAATACAACCGCAAGGGAACCAGGGTCAGTCCGCGTCGTTCAACGGCTCCGCGTAGGGTGTCGATTTCCCGTTGGTGAAGGAGTAGCTTGCGTGTTCGCTCCGGGTCGACGGTCCGGTGAGTGGAGACGGTGGGCAGCGGGGCAATCTGGCTTCCAATCAGCCAAATGGCACCATTCTTGACGATGGCATAGCTGTCCCGGATCTGGATGCGCCCCGCCCTCAGGGCTTTGACTTCCCACCCTTCGAGCACCAGACCGGCTTCGTAGCGTTCCTCGATGGAGTAGTCGTGGCGTGCCCTGCGGTTTTCAACCCGGGGCGGGGCCTGTGATCTCGGCGTCTGATCCTTCATGATGGCATTATACGGGGGCACTTCCTGAGACGATCCCTGCCCCGTGTTGCGGAATATTCAAAGACGTGCTCGTGTCCCGTGTCGCATCGAGGAAATGTACCGGCTCGTTGCAGATGTTCCATCCTATTCCCGGTTTTTGCCTTGGTGTGCGACTGCGAGCATCCTCGGGAAAGAAGTGGAAGTTGAGGGATGTGAAATCGTCTTGGCGGAGATGGGCCTCGCGTGGGGGCCCCTCCGGTATCGGTTGAGGACCCGTAACTCGAACCATTTCCCTGACCAGATTCGCATGAAGCTGGTCGAGGGACCTTTGCGCGAACTGGACGGGACCTGGAGGTTCGAACCTGTAGGCTCTGGACAGTGCGAGGTCCGACTCGATCTGTCCTTTGTGACAGGCAGTCGCATGATGGGGCATCTGGTTGCTCCCTTGATCGGTGAAGCCATGGAGACTTTGACCGATGCCTTTGTGGAAGAAGCCCGGAGAAGATACCCGGAGGGCCGCCATGTGGATTGAGATGGTCTGGATGAAGGGGGAAGCCGAGTGCCGGCGGATACTGACTCTGACCGTGGGATCGACTCTGACCGATGCGCTTGGGATGGCTGGGCTTCAAGATTTTGCCGAGCGCTGGCTTGCTGCGGGTGGAGGGATCGCCGTGGAAGGCCGGCAGATCAGTTTCGACACGGTTCTTCGGCCGATGGATCGGGTTGAGTTTCTCAAGTCACTCACGATCCGTCCGGGAGACCTGCGGCTCAAGCGGTTGGGGCGAAGGGCGAAGCCAGTCAGTCAGTGAGACCCCGGCTTTGGTTTTGCCGTTTGGAGACCCGGCCGGCGTTGAATCCGGACGACCCGCCCTTGATGAAACACGATCCAAAGATGACGAAGCCGGGCGGATGAAAAGTGGCCGGCCTTCCGGTAGTAGATGTACACCCAGCGATGGGCAGAAAAGGGGTTTTTGAGCGCTGGCGGACCCAGAAGGTAGGTGACCTGCGATTGGGTCATACCGACCTTGAGCTCATGCATCATCGCGGGTGAAAGATAATTACCCTGGTGCATGGGCGCGATATAGACCAAACTGCAGCCGACCAGTCCGATCGCACACGAACCCAACAGCAATAACCGGTTGCGAAAACTCATCGGTGACGGCCAGAGGCGCTGGGAGGAGCGGCCATCATAACCGATCAGGGCGTTTTTTGTGCCCGGTCGATGAGTTCACGGGCATGGCGGACAGCCGCGTCGGTGACTTCCTCGCCGGCCAGCATGCGCGCAACCTCCTGTTCCCGCGATTTGGGATCCAGGGGAACGATCTGGGTTCGAGTGACTCCGCGTCGGCTTTCCTTGACCACCCGGAGATGGTGATGTCCCTGGCAGGCGACCTGAGGCAGGTGGGTGATGCAAAAGACCTGCCGGTGCCCGGCCAGAGCCCGGAGTTTGAGTCCGACCCGTTCGGCGACGCGACCGCCGATTCCGGAATCGATTTCATCAAAGATCAGTGTCGGGATCCATTGGGCGTGGGCCGAGCCCAGCTGGAGGGCCAGGGCCAGACGGGATAACTCGCCACCGGAAGCGATTTTGACCAGAGGCAGGATGGGCTGGTCGGCATGACTCCTGAAATCCAGCCGGATCGATTCGAGGCCACGGGGTCCCGGGGGCGTTGACTCGAAGTTTACGGAGAGACGGGCGCCCGACATCCCGAACTCAGGAAGCAGGCGGTTCACGGCTTCCTCCAGCCGGGTTGCTGCATCCCGACGCTCCCGTGATAGTTCCTGGGCCGCTTTTTGATAGTGCTGTTCAGCCGCTACCGTCTCGGCCCGGTAGCGTTCGAGGAGGCCAGAACCCACGGCCAGGACTTCTGCTCGGCGCCGCGTCTCCTCCAGTGCTTCCACAAGACCCTCGGGTCGCAGGTGAAAGCGGTAGGCCAGTTCCTGATAGCGGTCAAAGCGTTGCCGGGTGGATTCCATGTTGGCGGCATCGATCTCGACGCGGCTCTCATACTGGTCGAGTGTCTCTTCACATTGACCGATGGCCTCCAGGGTCGTGTCGATCCGGCCAGCGAGGATTTCAAGACCGGGATCCAGAGACAGGAGTGGCCGAAGCTCCCTTTGGGCTCGGCCCAGAAGCGGTTCACATCCGGGGGCCTGGGGATCCTCCCCGCCGGTGAGCAACTTCCGGATGGCGAGCAGTCCCTGACGGATGCGTTCAAGATGGTCAAACCGCTTCTGGGACTCGGACAGGTGCTCGAACTCTCCGGCCCGCGGGTCCAGCGACACGAGCTGCTCCAATCGGTCCCGGACGGTTGCCGCTTCCGACTCGGACGTCGCAGTCTGGTTTTCCTGTGCTTCAAGGGCGAGACGGGCTTTGTGCCATCCGCTATAGCGAGACTGGATGTCTTGGACCTGAGCGGAAAGACCGCCGAAGACGTCAAGTAGCATCATCTGGGTCTCGCGACGGGTGAGGGACTGATGCTCATGCTGTCCATGAAGATCGACCAACAAGTCACTGAACTGACCAAGCATCTGCAACGTTACGGGATGTCCGTTGACATAGGCCCGCGAGGGTTTTCCGTCCCGGTAAACCAAACGCCGGAGGGTACATTCCTCACCGTCGCCCAGGCCTTGCTCCCGAAGCCAGCACTCAGCCTGGGAGCGCTTTCCAGGCCGGAACAGGGCGGTGATTGCGCTTTCATCCCGCTCAGGGCCGACCACCACACTGTCGGCTCGTCCGCCCAAGGCCAGTCCCAACGCCTCGATCAGGATCGACTTGCCGGCTCCGGTCTCCCCCGTGAGCACCGTCAGTCCCGGTTCGAAGTCCAGTTCCAGTTGGCTGATCAGGGCATAGTTTCGGATTTCGAGGCTGGCCAGCATGCCTAACTCTCGGACCGGCCCCAATGGAGCTTCTCGCGCAAACGAGAGATCGGATCGTAGCTCGCCGGGTGGATGATCTTGAGTTCACGATCCGCCCGGTTAATCTGGACCCGGACTCCGGGGTCGAGACGCCGGGTGGCGGAACCATCCCAGTTGACGAGGCAACGCGAGGCCTGCCCCTCCGGTACCCGGAGCTCAACTTGGGCCTCTCCCGGGATGACCAGTGGGCGGTCGGACAGGTTGTGAGGGGCAATCGGAAGGATGACGAGGCAGGACAGCTCCGGATGAAGAATCGGCCCGCCGCAGGAAAGGGCGTAAGCGGTGGAGCCACTCGGTGTCGAGACAATCAGTCCATCGGCTCGGTGAGCACAGACAAAGCGTCCTTCGATCCAGGTTTCGATATCGATCATCCTCCCGCCATCGGCCTTTCCCAGGACGATGTCGTTCAGGGCGAGACGCCATTCAGACGGTCCGGGTTTTAGGCATCCCCGAATGAGGATCCGTGTTTCGGTTTGGTAGTGTCCTTCGAGAAGGGGTCGGAGCTCCCGGTCGAGCCGATCGGCGGCGAAATCCGTGAGATAACCCAGTCGACCCAGATTGATGCCCAGTATCGGAATCTCCGCCCGTGTGGCCGTGGCGGTGGCCAAAAAGGTGCCATCCCCCCCGACACTGATGGCAAAGTCCCCCGGTTCGAAGACGGCTTCGCTGGGCGGAGGATCGGTTTGCCCGGAAACTCCCGGTATTTCACGTTTCTGAACGATGGGTATGCCGGCCTGTCCGAGAATCCTTTCGAGGGTGACGAGGACGGACGGACACGCGGGAGTCTCTCCCCGGCAGAAAATGTAGGCACGTGCGAGTGTCGGCATGGGCTGATGTTACCTTAGACGGCCCGGGGGGCGTCACTTTCCCCGGTTTCCCGACGGGGTCAACCGGGAGGCTTGACGGAACACCCGGCTGGTGCGTGTTCTCCGGCAATTTATGGTAACTTGAACCAGTTTCCTCCTGTTAGACAGGATTCCCCGTCGACCAGATGACGAATCCACCCGGATCTCCATTACCCGAGCTGGATGAGCGGGCGCGTGCCGTACTGAAGTTGCTGATCGAGCACTACATTCAGGACGGGCAACCGGTCGCGTCCCGGACGCTGGCGCGCGATTTCGGCCATGCCTTGAGTTCGGCGACCATTCGCAACGTCATGGCGGATCTTGAAGATGCGGGTCTGATCCATTCCCCTCACACCTCGGCCGGACGGGTTCCCACCGTTTTGGGATACCGCTTTTTCGTGGATAGCCTGATCGAGGCTCCCGCCGTGGGCCCGGAACTGATCGAAACCCTGAAAACCGGGTTTGAACAGAAACCGGTCACGATGGGGCAGTGGAGTGCGGCCACTGAACTGCTGTCCTCGATTACCCACTTGGCGGCGGTCGTGACTCTTCCCGGAAGGGACCAGCTGTCCTGGAACCGGATCGAATTTGTTCCTTTGTCGGAACATCGGATCCTGGTGGTTCTCTTGACCGATGATCAGGAGGTTCAAAACCGACTCATTGAAACCGCGGCCCCCTATTCCCGGTCTTTTCTGGCACAAGCGGCCCAATTCTTGAACGAGATGTTCGTTGGACGGAACCTGGAAGCGGTCCGCCAACGACTGGTGGGTGACCTGCAGAAGACGCGGGCGGGACTTTCCGACTGGATGAAGCAGGCGATGTCTCTCGCGGAAACGATTCTGGCCCAGACCCTGACTCCGACTCCGGAGGTGGTGGTGAGTGGAGAGGTCAATCTCATGGATTTCGATGAACTGAGAGATTTATCCCGCCTGCGCGATCTTCTCGATACTCTTGCCCGTCAGCGGGATCTCATCCGTCTGTTTGACGCCAGCGTGCGTGCAGACCGGGTCCAGATTTATATCGGGAGTGAGTCCGGGTATAATGCCCTGAGTCCCTGCTCAGTGATTCTCTCGCCGTACCGGGCGGGGGGGCGGACTTTGGGGGTCCTCGGAGTGATCGGACCGACGCGGATTCCGTACGAAAAGATCATTCCGATTGTCCAGGTCAGTGCCGACCTGATCGGCGCCTCGCTGCAGAACCACTGAGCTGACTTCCCGGCTGCGCCTCCTCCGGTTTGGCGGTGGTGTTCGCTTGCGTGGGAGGCAGGGCCAGTCGTCGCTGTGATTCATCGCGCTGGAGAGGAGAGTGATGTTGGAAGATCCACAGACCTTGCCACCCGGTTGTCCGGAAAGCACCGAGCCGTCCGCTTCGGCCGATGCGGCAGACCCGGACCGGATTGGACAGCTCCAGGCCAGTTTTGAGGATGCGGAGCGAAAAGCTCGGGAGAATTGGGAACGCTATCTTCGTGTAGCGGCGGAGTTCGAGAATCTCAAGAAGCGGACGCAGCGGGAGGTGGAAAATGCCCATCGCTATGCGCTGGAAGGGTTTATCACCGATTTGGTGACCGTCAAGGACAGTCTGGAGCTGGGACTTCAGAGTGCAACCGGAGAGGCGGGAGCTGGACTTAAAGAAGGCGTCGAACTGACACTCCGGCTTTTCAAACAACTACTTGAAAAACAAGGTGTTGAAGAGATTGACCCTCTTCATCAGCCGTTTGACCCGGAATACCAGGAAGCCATCGGGACTGAGTCTGCGCCGCAAGCCGGCCCCGAAACCGTGCTCCGGGTCATTCAGAAGGGGTATCGTTTAAGGGGGCGTCTCCTGCGTCCTGCACGGGTCATCGTCAACCGGCCTGATGAGGCTTGATCCGGGACTATCCGTCCCCATATTTGGGTTGATAGAAATGGTGAGCCTCCGGGCTGGATTGTGATCGAAACCGCGTTTGGAGAAATTTATGTCTAAAATCATTGGCATCGATTTGGGAACCACGAATTCTTGCGTCGCCGTCATGGAGGGGGGGCAACCCAAGGTGATTCCCAATAGCGAGGGGGATCGGACCACTCCGTCGGTCGTGGCTTTTGCGAAGGATGGCGACGTGCTGGTGGGACAAACGGCCAAGCGCCAGGCTGTGACCAATCCTAAAAATACCCTCTATGCGGTCAAGCGATTGATTGGCCGGCGGTTTAGCGAACCGATGGTCCAGGATTCCCTGACTCGCTCCCCTTTCTCGATCGTGCAGGCCAAAAATGGCGATGCATGGGTCGAAGTGTCGGGCAAGCAAATGTCCCCGCCAGAAATCTCGGCCCGGGTCCTCATGAAAATGAAAAAGACGGCGGAGGACTACCTGGGAGAGGCCGTTACCGATGCAGTGATTACCGTTCCGGCCTACTTCAATGATTCCCAGCGGCAGGCGACGAAAGACGCAGGCCGTATTGCCGGATTAGAGGTCAAGCGGATCATTAACGAGCCGACGGCGGCGGCCCTGGCGTTCGGGCTGGACAAGAAACCGAAGGACACCAAGGTGGCGGTTTACGATCTCGGTGGGGGCACGTTCGATATCTCGATCATCGAGATTGCCGAGTTGGATGGCGAGCGACAGTTCGAAGTCCTGTCGACAAACGGGGATACATTCCTTGGGGGTGAGGATTTTGACAGGCGCGTGATCGACTATCTGGCGGATGAGTTCCGAAAGGAGCAGGGGATCGATGTGCGAAGTGACCCCCTGGCGATGCAGAGGCTGCGGGAAGCGGCGGAAAAGGCCAAGATTGAGCTCAGCTCGACCCAGCAGACAGAAATCAATCTGCCCTACATTACAGCGGATGCCAGTGGTCCCAAACACCTCAATATCCGTCTGACCCGGGCCAAGCTTGAAGCCCTGGTCGAGGATCTGATCCAGAAGACCATCGAGCCCTGCCGTCTGGCCATCCAGGATGCCCATCTGTCGGTTCGGGACATTGACGATGTCATCCTCGTGGGAGGACAGACCCGCATGCCCAAGGTGCAAACTGTGGTCCGCGAGTTTTTCGGCAAGGAACCCCGCCGGGATGTCAACCCGGACGAAGCCGTGGCGATTGGTGCGGCGATTCAGGGGGGGGTGCTGCAGGGTGAGGTCAAAGATGTCCTGCTCCTCGACGTGACTCCGCTTTCTCTGGGAATTGAGACATTGGGCGGGGTCATGACCCGGATTATTGACAAAAACACCACGATCCCCACCAAGGCGACGCAGGTCTTTTCGACCGCCGATGACAACCAGTCCGCCGTCACGATTCATGTGGTCCAGGGGGAACGCGAACTGGCACGGGACAACAAGTCCCTTGGACGTTTTGATCTGGCTGGGATTCCCACGGCTCCCCGGGGCATTCCGCAGATCGAAGTCACTTTCGACATCGATGCCAATGGGATCCTCCATGTGTCTGCGAAAGATAAGGCAACCGGCAAGGAGCAATCGATTATCATCCGGGCTTCGAGTGGTCTGACCGAAGATGAGATCAAGCGGATGGTGACCGAGGCCGAAGCCCACCGTGAAGAGGACCGGCGGGCCCGTGAGCGGATCGAGGCCCGGAACCAGGCGGATAGCCTGATCCACGTCACCGAGAAAACCCTCCATGAGATGGGTGAAAAAGTGCCGGCAGAAGAGCGGGCCCGGGTCGAAGCCGCCCTGTCGGATCTCAAGAGTGTTTTGGATACCGGGGATCAGGCGATACTGGAGGCGAAGGCCCAGGCCTTGGCCCAGGCGAGCGCCACACTGGGTCAGCGTCTTTACGAAAATGCGAATGCCCAGTCCAGCGCGGCCGAAGCGAATGGAGCCGGCCAGAACCGATCCGGCAGCGAGGAAGTGGTGGATGCCGAGTTCGAAGAGGTGGACGACCACAAGAACGGCAAGTCGTGATGACTTTCCCGCAGTGGATCTGCGGGTGATTCACTCCTAGCTGGGCTCACATGGCGCCTTCAAAGCTCGACTATTACGAGACTCTCTCGGTTTCCCGTGACGCAAGTCCAGAGGAAATCAAGAAGGCGTTCCGGCGTCTGGCGATGAAGCTGCACCCTGATCGCAATCCAGGATCGAGGGAGGCGGAAGAGCAGTTCAAGACGGTGAAGGAAGCCTTCGATGTGCTCTATGACCCTGAACGTCGCGCTCTCTATGACCGGTTTGGCCATGCCGGCCTTGCGGGACAGCCCGGAGCCTCACCGGGTTTTGATCCCAACGAGATCTTCGGAGACCTGTTTGGCAGCATCTTCGGTTCTGCATTTGGTCAGACACGCAATGGCCGAGGACGGGACCTGGTCTATGCCCTGGAACTCGACCTGGAACAGGTCGCTCAAGGCGAGTCCACTCCACTTGAATACGAGACGATGGTGATCTGCCAAGATTGCAAGGGCAGCGGTTCGAAACCGGGTTCCCGTCCGGAACCGTGCATGGATTGTCGGGGAACGGGTGAAATCCGGGTCCAGCAGGGTTTTTTTACCCTCCGGCAAAGCTGTCCGAGATGCGAAGGGCGGGGGCAAACCCGGAAGGGGGACTGTCGGGGTTGCCACGGTTCAGGTCGGATTCGTTCCCGCCGCCGGATTGAAGTCCGGATTCCTCCCGGGGTGGATGAAGGCGATCGGATTCGGCTTGCAGGGATGGGAGAGGCAGGTGAGGTGGGGCAACCGGGGGGGGATCTCTATGTGGAGATTCATATCCGGGCCCACCCGAGGTTCCGACGTGAAGGTGGGGATCTGTACTGCGAAATTCCCGTCCGCTACACGCTGCTCGCGCTGGGTGGGGTGATGGAGGTCGAGACCTTGCAGGGGAAGGATTCGCTCAAAGTCGGACCCGCGACTCCGGATGGTGCCCTGCTGCGTCTCCACGGCCAAGGTGTGCCGACCCTCAAAAACAAGAAACGGGGGGATCTCATCTGCCGGGTCACGGTTGAGGTGCCCAAGCGCCTGACCGAGGACCAAAAGCGCCTGCTCAAAGAGCTGGAGTCGAGCTTCGCGGCTGCCCGTACGGTGTAGCCGGATTTTTTGTCACAGGGGGGGATGATTTCCCCATTCCTTGTTCAGAGCCTCAACGTGAACTCCTGCGGCGAAACTTCTCGATCGCCTGCCGGCGCGCCGTCGCGTGGTCCACGACGGGTGCGGGGTAATCGCGACCGATGAGGCATCCTGTGGTTGATTGAAGTGCCGATGGCATGAGCCAGGGAGCATGGACAAACCGATCCGGAACCCGGCGCAGGGCTGGCAGGTATAGCCGGACGAAACGGCCATTCGGATCGTATCGCTGTCCCTGAAGAATAGGATTCAACACGCGGAAATAGGGAGCTGCATCCGTGCCAGTTCCAGCACTCCATTGCCAGCCGCCGACATTGCTGGCCTGATCATAGTCCATGAGCCAGAAGCGGAACTGCCGCTCACCGAAGCGCCAGTGGACGTCGAGATCCTTGGTGAGAAACATGGCCACGATCATGCGGAGACGGTTGTGCATCCAGCCCGTTTCCCGTACCTGAAGGATGGCCGCGTCGACGATGGGGTACCCCGTTCGGCCGTGGATCCAAGTATCCCGAAGCTCCGGATCACTGCTCCATTCCAGGGTGGCATACTTCTGATCAAAGGCCTGGTTTTCGGTATGGGGGAAATGGAACAGGATCATCCGGTAAAAATCACGCCAGATCAGCTCTGTCAGCCACACCCCCGCGCCATGCACGCCTTGACCGGCTCCCTGATCCAGTGCGGCATTCACGCATCGGCGAATGGAGACGGTCCCCGCCGACAGGTGGGGCGAAAGCCGTGAGGTTCCTTCCACTGCAGGGAAATTCCGTTGGGATTCGTATTCAATAATCGACTGGCGGGCAAATGTATTCAGTCTTTGGATCGCGGCCCGTTCGCCGGGTGCCTGGACCAGGTTCACCGCGGAAAATCCGAAAACCGTTGGTTCCGGGATAGGGTCAGGCTGCGTCGGGATAACCGATCGGGCCCGGGGCGGTCTGGCCATGTTCAATGGATTCATGCCTAAGCGGGTGAGCCAACTCCGCCGGTAGGGCGAAAACACGGTGTAGGGTTTGCCACTGGAGGAGAGAATCTCGTTTTCCTCAAAGATCGCCCCATCTTTGAACCCGTTGACCGGAAGGCCGATCCGGGCTGCCTCTCTCATCAGCCGAGAGTCCTGCTTGAGTTGTGCCGGCTCGTATTCCTTGTTGAAAACGATGGATGTCGCCCTGAGCTCAGCCGCGAGTGCCAGTAGGGTCTGTACCGGATCGTCTGTAACCCTGAACTTGAGTGGAATGTTGAGGCGGGCCAGATTCGTGGCAAGCTCTGAAAGGGCAGCCAGTAAAAAAGTCGCTTGATGAACTCCGGTTTGGCCGGTTTGCGCGGGGAACCAACGGCGATCGCAACAAAACACCCCGACGACCGGGGTGTCATTCCGACAGGCGGCAGCCAACGCCACATTATCGTCTACCCGTAAGTCCCTTCTAAACCAGTGCAGAATCATGGTTCAGAAATCCGGTCCGGATACAGGACCAGAGGGGAACTCGGATGTGCGCACCGGGCGGGCTAGAGAAATCGCCGGGCTCCGGCAACCAGAATGGGAATGGAGAGACGTTCAACCGGGTGAGGCAGATCCATGGGTCGGAGGCACATCCGAACGGCCATCTCGAATGGAAAGTGGTCACGGGTCATCCGGTTCAGGTTCAAGCGGAATTGCTCGTAACGTTGCGGGTCGAAGGCCTGGTCCGGATGGCGGACCTGGAAGGCGTGTTTGTAGGCAATCAGTCCATCCTCGTTGTCGATCTCCCGGATGCGGGTCCAGAGCGCTTTGAAGATGGCCCGGCGGGAAACGGATTCCTGTCGGGCATATTTCCGGAAGTAGCGGAAAAAATACTTGTAATGGCCGACCTCGTCAGTCCGGATATGGTGGGCGATCTTTTGGAGGAGCGGCTCCGGGGAGGCATCCCGAACCATCGTGTAATAGGACGCCGTGCCTGTCTCGACAATACAGCGGGCAACCATTTCCTGTGACCGGGTCGCTTCGAGCTGGGCTGCATTACAAAGCCGACCGTATTCCTGGTAAAAGTTCTGGTAGGCCAGATCCCAGTCAAAGCTGGGCCAGACGGTTTTCACATAGCGTTTGAGGGCGGCACCGTGCTGGAGCTCTTCCGGTTGCCAATGCTCATGGAGCCAGACCGTGACCTCATCGTCACCGGCATAATGCGCAGTCAGGTTCGAGGTGTAAAGATCAGTCGTAATCTCGACAAAGGATGCTGTAGAAATCAGAAAAAAAAAGACTTCGTTGTCTGCAATGCGCTCAAGCTCAAGTGAATCCCAGGGAAGCGCATCGACATTCCAGTGGTCCGGTCGGTGGGCTCGGGCGACCCTCCCGGCTTCTTTATGGCTGACCTCACCCGGCATCTGGGTCTCCCTGCGGAGGTGATCTTAAATCATAGGGGAAGTCATTTTGTTTTACAAGAAAAAAGTAAAAGACCCTCCGCTTGGAATCCCGGAGTCAAACAGTCCGTATTCGATTCAGATCACGCGCGAATACTGCGGCATCCGTTCCGCGCGCAGGTAGCGGTCGAAGATCATGCAGATATTGCGAACCAGCAAACGCCCCTTGAGGGTCACCCGGATTTCCTGTGGTCCGGTTGAGAGGAGACCGAGGGCTTCGAGTTCCGCCAGCTCCCGAAGTTCATCCTGGAAGTAGGCGTCGAACCGGATACCATAGCTTTCCTCGATGGCGGGGATGGAAATCCGGAACTGACAGGCCAAGGAATGAATGAGGGTGCGACGCAAACGGTCATCCGGGGTCAGGATAATTCCGCGGAAGATCGGCAGGCGATTTTGGTCAATGCTCTGGTAATAGGAGTCGAGGGTCCGGAAGTTCTGGCTATAGCTGGCTCCCATCATCCCGATGGCGGATATTCCAAACCCGATGAGGTGGCATTCCGGATGAGTGGAATACCCCTGGAAATTTCGTTGTAAACGGTGCTCCCGTTGGGCAATCGCGAGCTCATCGTCCGCTCTGGCAAAGTGATCCATCCCGATATAGTGATAACCCGCACGGGTCAGCCTTTCCACGGCGCACCGCAGAATCTCGAGTTTTACCTCGGGAGGCGGAAGATCCCGGGCATCAATCTTTTTCTGGGGTCGAAAAAGATGCGGCAGATGGGCGTAGTTGTACAGTGCGACCCGGTCGGGATAGATGGCCAGAACCTGGTCGAGGGTCCGTTCAAAGCTTTCGACCGATTGCGCCGGTAACCCGTAGATCAAGTCCAGGTTGATGGAACGAAACTTTGATTGGCGTGCGGTCTCTACGACCCGTTGGGTTTCCTCCTCAGACTGAATCCGGTGGACTTTTTTCTGGACTTGGGGGTCAAAGTCCTGGACCCCGATGCTGATCCGGTTAAATCCCAGGGAACGCAGAAAACCCACGGTCTCCTGACTCACCGTTCGTGGATCCACTTCAATTGAGTATTCACCCAGGGCATCGTCTGACAGAAAAAACCGCTTCCGGATGGACTGCATGAGGTTTGCCATCTGTGCGGGTTCGAGATACGTGGGCGTTCCTCCTCCCCAATGAAGCTGACTGACCCGTCGCCCGTCCTTGAACCCCACGCTCCGGAGTTCCAGTTCCCGAAGGAGGTAGTCGAGGTATTTCGCGGCCTTGTCCCGGTTACGGGTCACGATCTTATTGCACGCGCAATAAAAGCAGAGGTGCCTACAGAACGGAATATGGAAATACAGTGACAAGTCACGTGGTTGCGGGGCCGCTTCCTCCTGGGCCACACAGTTCTGATAGCTCTGCTCGTTGAACTCCTCGGAAAAATGGTTGGTGGTCGGGTAGGACGTGTAGCGCGGACCCGGGCGGTCCAGTCGGCGAATGAGTTCGCCGTCGAAAACCACTGTCCGAAGCGTTTCCTCCGAGGGGAGTCCCACGGGGAAACCGGTTGGATCTGGACGACTCTGCATGGGGGGTTCCATGCCCTTAAACCGTTCAATTCTAATCCGTTGATCCGCTTCGTGATAAAGTGAATATTGATCCATATCAAGTTTGGATTTCTCGAACCGGTCCGGAGGGAAGTGTTCGATGGCCACCCGTATTGACAGCGCTAATCCGGTCTTCAGCTTGGAGACCCTCAAAGTGGCCTGTTCGACCTGCGGATTGAGAGAACTGTGCTTACCCTTGGGCTTGTCGGCAGCGGAGATCAAACGGGTCGATGCGATCGTTCGGCGCCGGCGTAAGGTCCGGAAAACCGAGACGCTCTATCATGCTGGCATGACTTGCCGCTCGCTCTATGCCGTGCGGGTGGGTTTTCTCAAGACCCGTGACCCGGAAAGTTCCGGTTCATGTCGGATTTTTGGCTTTCACATGGCAGGAGAACTCCTCGGTTTGGATGGAATTGCAGGCGGGGTGCATACCTGCGAGGCTATCGCACTTGAAGATAGCGAGGTCTGTGAAGTGACCTTTGAAGACCTTGAAGTTTTGGGCCGGGAGCTGCCTGCTCTCCAGAAACGTTTTCATCAGATCCTGAGTCGGGAGATTCAGCGGGATCATCAAATCATGCGGGTTTTGGGCTGCAAAACTGCGGAACAACGACTGGCCGTGTTTCTGTTGGATCTCTCGGAAAGGTACGAGAGTCGAGGATATTCCCCCGCTTCGTTTCACCTGCGCATGTCGCGAGAGGAAATCGGAAGTTATCTGGGGCTCCAGCTCGAAACGGTGAGCCGGTTATTCTCGAACTTCAGGAAGCGGGGATTGATCGAAGTGGAGCGTCGTCACCTGATCCTGACCGACCGGCCGGCACTCCAGAGGATCGCGAATGATTCGGATCTGGAATAACCTGCGGCTCCGAGTTTTCACGCAGAATCTAGTTCGTCTTCTCTCGGCGGGACCTAGCTACTGGCGAGGACCAGCAGGCCTCCGGCGAATGCCAGGTCACTCATGAGCAGGATGACTTGAGTGGGATTGGTGAAATCCAGGTGGAAGATCACGGCTGCGGCAATGCTAAACAAGGCGAGTACAAAAGCCGCGATGCGCATGCCCCAGCCGGTCAGGATCATGAGACCGCCGCCCATCTCTATTGCGATGACGAACGGTAGAAGCGTAGGGGTCAGACCGGAGGCCGCCATGTAGGCTTCCGTCCCGCCGAAGTCGAAGATCTTCTGAATCGAAGAAATGATGAAGATCTGGGCCAATAAAATTCTTCCCAAGATTCGCAGGGTACTACGCATGAAAAACCCATCCGGTGTGAAACGAGGCAAGATAGGGGAAAAATACCAAAAATCCGGCCACCCGGCAAATCCGGATCCCCGCCCCGTGCACCTCTCCGGATGTGGCTTATCAGGAGGGACTCGGAAGCCCGTGCCGGGCAGGTTGGCGATGCTGTGAAAGAGCCCATGTGACATGCTCGCGGACAAGAGGATTCGGGTGGTTTGCCTGTCCGGACAGGGCAGACAGAACCTCGGGGCTAGTCGGGGCGTTGCCCAGGGCAACGGCCACGTTTCTCAACCAACCGTGATAACCGACCCGACGCAGGGCACTTCCACGTGTTTTTTCATCGAACTCGGTTGCGCTCCATCCCATCAGAGTGGCCAACTCCGGAGCCAGCAGATCGCTTCGTGGAGAAAACTCAGCCAAGGTGTGCTTTCGGGCGAACTTGTTCATCGGGCAGATCAGCTGGCAGTCATCACACCCGAAGATCCGGTTCCCGATCAGCGGCCGTAACTCGGTGGGGATGGGGCCCCGGTTTTCGATGGTGAGGTAGGCGATGCACCGCCGTGCGTCGAGTTGGTACGGTTTCACAATTGCGCGTGTCGGGCAGATTTCGAGACAGGCCCGGCAACGGCCGCAATGGTCGACTTCCGCCACATCCAGAGCGAGCGGCAGGGTGGTCAGGATCTCGCCCAGGAAGAAATAGGAACCGCTGTGGGGGGCTATCAGATTGGTATGTTTCCCAATCCAGCCCAGGCCCGCGTTTTGTGCCAAAGGTTTCTCCATGACCGGTCCCGAGTCCACAAAAACGCGATAGCCATGAGGTCTGCCCTGCTGAGCCAATTCGGCTGCCAGCTGTCGTAGTTTTTTCCGCATGACCCGGTGGTAATCGCGTCCCAGTGCATACTGGGCAATATAGCCCCGAGTCGAATCCTGTAGCAGTCGAACCCGGTTCGGGCTTGGCTTGCCATAATCACATGCGACCGAGATGACGCGAACGGTATCCGGTAACCATCGGGCCGCATTCGCGCGATCCAGACCGTATCTCGAGAGATAACTCATCGTGCCCTGATAGCCGAGCTCGAGCCACTGGTTTAACCGTTGAGCCGCGACCGGGAGTTGAGGAGAGGACACCCCAACGGCTGAAAAACCGAGTCGACGAGAGATCTGCTCAAGCACAACGCGCCACGGGTCGGATGGCCGCAGGAGATCAGATTTTGGCCGGGAAGGAGTTGAGGCCACAGGATTCGTCAAATGACCAAGCATCCAGTATGCTAGCAGTGTGGTGTGGAAGTCGCCTCATCGACTTTGGAATTGACTGCGAGCCAATGCGGATCCAATGTTCTGGTACGGGTTCAGGCGCTGCGGTGCCACTATTTTCACCCAGTGAGGCAAAGGCACTCGAACGGTGGGTCCAGGACGTGCATGGACTTGAACCCGAGCACCTCATGGAACGGGCTGGGGAGGCATCTTTGGGATGGATCCGTCAATGCTGGCCGACGGTCCGGCGGATTGGGATTCTCTGCGGGCCCGGCAATAACGGAGGCGATGGGTTGGTCCTGGCGAGGCTGGCACAGGCGGAGGGATATGAAGCGAAAGTATTCTTGACCGGCCCCGTTCGTTCTGAACCGGCTCGAACGATGTGGTCTCGCTTGAAATCACAACCCGTCCCGATTGGATCCCTTGCGGAAGCGCCTGCCGGCGAGCCCGAACTGTGGGTTGACGGATTGTTGGGGATCGGACTGGGTCGTCCGCCTGAAGGGGCCATGCTTGAAGCCATTCGTTTCCTCAACCAGTCCCGTTCGCCCATTCTTTCCCTCGATATTCCCTCCGGATTGGATGCCGGAACCGGGTCCTTGCCCGGCGGGTCGGGAAGCGCGGTTTGTGCGACGTCGACCCTGACCTTCCTGTGCTGGAAGCGGGGGCTGTTTACCGGTGAAGCCGCAAATCAGGTGGGCCGCGAACTCGTGCTGGACGACCTTGGGGTACCGGATTCAGTCGGGTCCCGTGAGGCCGTGAGTGCCTCCCTGCTTGCGCCGGGAGAGTTGGCCGCCTCCCTCCCAGCGCGCCGACGGGTCTCTCAAAAAGGGGATTACGGCCGGTTGTTGATTGCCGGTGGTGGGTCGGGGATGGGAGGCGCCATCCGGCTGGCCACCGAGGGCGCTCTACGGGTAGGTGCCGGTTTGGTTTCTGTGGTGACGCACCCTCAGCATGTCGGGGGATTGCTCGCGGCCCGTCCCGAAGCCATGGTCTACGGCTCGGAAAGCGGGGAGGTACCTGAACGCCTGTTGGGATGGGCGGATCTCGCAGTAGTGGGCTGCGGGGCAGGTCAGGAAGATTGGGGCCGGGTGCTGTGTGAACAAATGATGGGCTGGCCCGGTCCGATCGTGGTCGATGCGGACGGGTTGAACTGGCTGGCCAGGTTCCCCCGGAGGCGGGATCACTGGATCCTCACGCCTCACCCGGGTGAGGCGGCCCGGCTTCTCGGGCTTTCGACCTCGACCATCCAAGACGACCGCTTTTCTGCCTGCCGTCGATTGGCTGAACGCTACGGTGCCGTCGTGGTCCTCAAGGGCGCGGGAAGCCTGGTTTCCGGGCCCCTCACCCGTGTCTGTCCCTACGGAAACCCCGGGATGGCCAGTGGCGGCATGGGTGATCTCTTGGCCGGCCTCATTGGCGGGCTGGCAGCCCAGAAACTGCCGCTGGAACGGGCTGCCTCCATGGGTGTTTTGGTTCATGCACTGGCGGGTGATCGGGCTGCGCAGGAAAGGGGTGAACGGGGGCTTTTGGCCACCGATCTCCTTCCGTATGTAAGAGCCCTGGTCAACCCGGTTCCGGCCGACTTGAACCGAGTCGTGAGACGTGATCAAAATCCGTGACTTGGAAATGATGGACCGAATGGCCCGGCGCTTGGCCCGGGTCGCGGGCCTGAAGCCGCGGGTGGTCTACCTGATGGGCCCTCTGGGTGCTGGGAAAACGACTCTGGTCCGGGCTTGGCTCCGGTATCTCGGAATCGAGGGAAGAATCCGGAGCCCAACCTTTACGATCCTCGAATGCTATGAACGGGATGGGTCGACGATTGTCCATGCCGACCTGTTCCGGATCGGGGGCGCGAAGGAACTCCTGAATACGGGCTTGCTGGACTATTGGGGGAACTCACTCCTTCTGATCGAGTGGCCGGAAAAGGGGAGAGGAGCGACTCCTCCGGCAGACTGGGCGATCACGATCGGTTTTGGAGAGAACGACGATCAGCGATGTCTGATTTTATCATGAATAAAATAAGTAGATAATTTTATTATAAAAAATCGATTAATTCGAATCCAGATCATGAAGTGATTACGGTATCCATATGAGATACTTGATAATTAATTTTAAATATGATTAGCTAAGCCAAGGTTACGCTCTGGTTTTGAGCTCGTGCGCAAAGGAATCTGGATTTTGTTCGTGGTCGCGCTGGCTGGGCATCCGGTTTGGGGCCGGGTCTGGCTTCGTGGAATTCACATGGAAACGCGTCTCCATGTCACAGAAATCCGCATCCGGCTGTCGAAGCCGGTCCATCACACTCTTTTCACGATGAGTGATCCAAACCGCCTTGTCGTGGACTTGCGGGGGGCGCATCCGGATCCATTCCGGCTCCCAGCCGGCCAGGGGCTGGTCCGTGATGTTCGCATGGGTCAACACACCCGCATGCTGCGCCTGGTTTTCGACTTGCGCCAACGAGTCCTTCCACAGTCCTTTTACCCCTCCAGTGCACATCCCGGCCTTTTGGTCCTGATCCTCCGGCCGTGGGGCGTGTTCCGGCCTGTGGTCAGCCTTGAACGTTTACCGGTCCACCCTCATCGGGTCGTGGTCTGTCTCGATCCAGGGCATGGCGGGATCGATTCCGGTGCCATTGGCCCGAATGGGCTCATGGAAAAGGTCGTGACCTTGTCGGTCGGCCTGGATATCCGGGCGTTTCTCCGGGGAATCCCCGGCTTGCGGGTCGTCATGACGCGGACCGGAGATTACTACGTGGGCTTACGCCAGCGACGAGAGATTTGCGAGCAGGCGCACGGAAGCCTGTTCGTGGCCCTCCATGCGGATTCCTATCCAGTGCGGGCAGTAGAGGGTGCCACGGTTTTTGCGCTGTCGCAGCATGGAGCAACCGATGCCGAGGCCCGGTGGCTGGCCCATAGCGAAAATAGCGTCCGGACACGCTATGGACATGTCTACTCGGTGGATCTCAGAAACAAAAGTCCGACTTTGCGCGCTGTGTTGCTGAATCTGGCTCAGTCGGCAACCCTCCACCAAAGCCTCAAACTGGGAACTGATCTCATCCACGAGCTGTCGGCTTTCCAAGTCCCCTTGCATCGGGGCTATGTCGCCCAGGCGAACTTTGCGGTTTTGCGGGATCCGATAGTTCCCTCGGTCCTGATTGAGTGTGGTTTCATTTCGAATCCCTGGCAGGCACGGAAACTGGCTGAGCCACGATTCCGGGAACGCATCGCGCGCGCGGTGGCGAAGGGAATTCTCCAGTATCTGTACCAGAACCATCGTACCCGGACGGTGCTGGTGGAAGCCCGGGAGAAAAACCAGCTCCACTACGTCGTCCGGTCCGGTGATACGCTGGACGGTATTGCGGAGCGGTATCACGTGGCGGTCCGACGACTCGAAATCCTGAACCATCTGCCCGGATCACGCCTTTTCCCGGGACAGGTTTTGACCATCCCAGCTGATACCACGAGTTCAGGATAGGGAATCGAATGCAGTGAGCTTTCGGGCATCCCCGGTGATGCCTGGCGTTACACTATGGGCATGGGGATTGAGATTTTGCCACCGGAACTCGTTTTGCAGATCGCGGCGGGCGAAGTGGTCGAGCGTCCCGCCTCGATTCTCAAGGAACTGCTGGAGAACAGCCTGGATGCGGGTGCCCGGTCAATTATCGTGGAACTGGAACAGGGGGGAATCCGCCTGATCCGTGTTCGGGACGACGGTTGCGGGCTTGCACCAGAAGAGCTGCCGCTCGCAATCCTGCCCCATGCGACGAGCAAGATCCGTGCGGCCGAGGACCTGGATGCGATTCAAAGCCTGGGCTTCCGGGGTGAAGCGTTGGCCAGCATCGCGGCCGTGGCGGATTTCCGGATGGCTTCACGAACCCTGGCCCAGGATGTGGGAACGGAGATCCGGGTGGCCTTGGAGCCCTCTCCGGTACGGCCGGTCGCGCATCCGGTCGGAACGACGGTCGAGGTGCGCGATCTTTTCTTTCGCTTGCCGGCCCGACGCCGTTTTTTGCGGAGCGCACGCACGGAATATCAGCACTGCCTCGAGGTTTTCCGACTTCTGGTCGTGGGGCATCCCGATGTGGCATTTCAGCTCATCCACGAATCCAAGCGGGTTCTCGAGCTTTCCCCAGCTCCTGGCCTGGAAGGTCAGGCGGGCCGGCTGGGAGTCCTCTTTGGCCAGGATGCCATCCGGTCGATGAGATACCTCTCGGGAGAACATCTGGGGTTGCGGCTGTCCGGATGGTTTGTGGAACCGCGGCTGGCAACCGAGCAGACGACTCCAGAGATCTGGATGGTAAACGGTCGCGCAGTTCAGGACCGTCTTCTACGACATGCAGTACGGAGCGGGTACGAAGATGTGCTGTACGGCCACAATCGACCCCGGTATGTGGGCTTCCTGGAGTTGGATGCCCATGCGGTTGATGTCAACGTTCATCCTCGTAAACTTGAAGTGAGGTTCCGTGATGCTCAGGCCGTACACCAGTCGGTCACTCGTCTGATCCGGTCGGCGTGGAGGGGCGGTGCGGCTCAAGGGACGGGGGACGAGAGCGGGCTGATCTCCCTACAGGAGGGACCGGGTGCCCAGATCGAGTCCGAGGATCACCGGATGACTCGATGGAGGCCCAATGTGTCTCCAGATACCCGGCTTCCCCTGGAATTTCTTGAGTCCAGTCTCGTGCATTCACCAGAGGGAGTCTGCCCTCCCCTCGGTTGGGCAGTGGCTCAGCTGGCCGAGATTTATATCGTGGCCCGGACGGCCGATGCTCTGGTCATTGTGGATTTTCATGCGGCCCACGAACGGATTCTCTATGAAAAACTCAAGCAGGCGCTGACCTCACCGCCTCTGGCCCTGCAGCGCCTGTTGACTCCTGTTTCCTTGGATTTGGGGGTGTCAGAAGTCGAACAGCTCGTGGCCTGCAGAGAGCTCATGGAACCCCTAGGATATGACTTTGACAGAGTGACTTCCCGGTCGATTCTTTTGCGCGGGCATCCGGCCTTGCTGGAAACAGCGGTCGCCATCGCCCTGCTCGGACGTTTGGCCCAGGAACCGGAAATTGGGATCCGTGAGCCACTGGAACAGTGCATGCTGTCTCTGGTCGCAGACTTGGGCTGTCATGGCGCGGTGCGGGCCGGACGACATCTCACGATGGAGGAGATGAACGCCCTGCTGCGGACACTGGAAAAAACCCCATCCGGTGACTTTTGCAATCACGGACGCCCCACATGGAGTCGTCTTGATCTTCATGAGTTGGATCGGCGTTTCAGACGGGGCCAATAAGACTGTGGGAAAGCCGGTTTTCCTGCTGATGGGTCCCACGGCAAGTGGGAAAACACGGCATGTCATCGAGTTGGCTTCCCGTTTTCCGATCGAGGTCGTGAGTGTCGATTCGGCCATGGTCTACCGGGGTCTCGATATTGGAACGGCGAAACCCGGGCTCGATATCCGGAAACAGGTGCCTCACCACCTGATCGATATACTGGATCCGGCGGACAGCTACTCCGCGGGCCGGTTCGTGAGCGACGCGCGAAGGGTGATTATGGAAATTCATGACCGGGATCGGCTACCAGTCCTGGTGGGCGGTACGTTCCTCTATTTTTATTCCTGGTGGCATGGGCTCTCGGCTTTGCCACCCTCCGATCCTGCAGTCCGTTCCTCTATCGAGGACAGCGCGAGACGGGTTGGTTGGTCCGTTTTGCACGGCGAGCTCTCGCGCCTGGATCCTGAGTCGGGACGCCGGATCCACCCCCATGATCGTCAGCGGATCACACGGGCCCATGAAGTCATTGCCCTGACCGGAAAAAAGTTCAGCGATCTCCTGCATCGCCCTCCACTTCGCGCGAAGCCTGAATTTTGTGCAATGGCGGTCGTGGTTACAGATCGTCAGGCATTGCACCAGCGAGTCCGTAGCCGGGTCGACGAGATGATCGGCGCCGGATGGCTGGAAGAGGTGTCCGCCCTGCGTGCTCGTGGGGATCTCCACCCGCAGCTGCCGGCCCTCCGGTCGGTCGGTTATGCCGACCTTTGGCATTGTCTTGAAAACCCGGAACGATTGGAACAAACTCGCGAGGACATTGTCCAAGCTACGATGGGTTTGGCCAAGCGCCAGATGACCTGGCTGCGAAGATTTGATGTTGAACACCGGTGGAATGTTGAAAACCCGTCCTGGCCGATGCAGATGCAGGCGGTTTTGGAGCGGTGGGTCGGGTAAAATGTGCTAGAATGTCGAAGACAGGGGGAGGACTCCAAAAAAACCCAGATTCCTGACTTTTGAGTTGCCTTCGTCCGACTGGAGAAGATTACGCTATGACGAAAAGCCAATCCCTTCAAGAGCCCTTTTTGAACGCTTTGCGGAAAAGCAAGGTGCCGGTTTCGATCTACTTGGTCAACGGAATCAAGCTTCAGGGCCAGATTGACTCCTTTGATCCCTTTGTCATTTTTTTGCGTAACTCCGTGAGCCAGATGGTCTACAAGCATGCGGTTTCGACCGTCGTCCCCTCGCGCCGGATCTCCCTCGATGAAGGCGACGAGTATGCACAGGAACTGGCGTCGGAGGAAGACGGCTCTGGCGTCGATCGCTCCTGAAGCAGGGCTCCCAGTGCCTCTGAAGGAGGCGATACTCGTTCATATGGATGTGGGGCGACAGCCAGCCTCTTCGGAAGAGCGTTTCCAGGAGTTTGTAGAACTGTCCCGGAGCTCAGGTTATTTGCCAAAGGGGTATGTGCTCGGGCGTTTGAAGGAAGCCAACCCATCCCATTACCTTGGGTCTGGAAAGGTTGCCGAACTCGTGCAATCGGTTCGTGATCAGCATTGTGCCCAAGTCATTGTGAACCATGTCTTGAGTTCCGTGCAGGCCCGGAACTTGGGTGAGGCGGCCGGTGCCCGGATTTTGGATCGAACGGGCCTGATTCTCGAAATCTTTTCTGAGCGAGCTCGGAGTTATGAGGGCAAACTGCAGGTGGAACTCGCCCGCCTGCGCTATGCGGCGAGTCGCCTGATTCGTGGATGGAGTCACTTGGAACGCCAGAAAGGAGGAATTGGGCTGAGAGGACCTGGCGAGACCCAGCTCGAAACCGATCGGCGCCTGATCGCGAAGCGAGTCTCTGTGCTGGAAAACCGGCTTCAGAATTTCGAAAAGCACCGGGCAGTGGAACGTCGCTCCCGCATGAACGTTCCCGTAGTAGCCTTGGTGGGCTATACCAATGTAGGAAAGTCCTCCCTGTTCCGGGCATGGACAGGGAGCCAAGTGACCGTGGCGGATCAGCTGTTTGCCACCTTGGACCCGACCTGGCGCCAGATTCGTCTACCATTCGGGGCCACGGCCGTTCTTGTGGATACGGTGGGTTTCATCCGGGATCTGCCCCACGAGCTGGTGGCGGCCTTTCAGACCACCCTGGCAGAAACCCGCTCCGCGGATCTCATTCTTCACGTGATTGATGCCAGTGCCGAGAACAGCAGCCGTCAAATCGAGGTGGTCGAAGAAGTCCTGGACACGATTGGGGCACAGTCTGTCCCCCGAATCGAGGTCATGAACAAGATCGACCGAGTCGACGGTCAGGTGAAAATGGAACGGAACGCGGAAGGGCGGCCGTCACGGGTGTGGGTCTCAGCACGTGAGAGAATAGGGTTGGATCTTCTGGCCGAGTCCGTACTGAGTTTTGTTGAAATTCCAGCCCGCTGGGGATACCTGGAACTGGAGATGAGAGAGGGTGCCCTGCGGTCCGCATTGTATCGACTCGGAGCTGTCCGATCCGAGCACCAGAACCGATCCGGAACGCTTGAGATGCTTCTGTGCCTCACCGGGGTCAACTGGAAACGGATTGCCCACCGCTTTCAGGTTTCATGCGACCGATTTGTCGAAATTTCGGAACCGAGTCGGGAAACTCTCGGTGAGACGGCGGTAGAGTTTTAGATGGCACTGGATGAACTGCCACCCGAACGGGATCCCTGGAAAGACGAGGGACATTCGGAACTCGACGAGTGGATCCGGCGGACCAAGGATGCACTTTGGCGTGCGTTCAAAAAGAGATCCCCGGGACCCGCTTCCTCCTCCCGTCGTCCCCAGTGGAAACGTTCTTTACCGTGGGCGGCCGTGTTGCTTCTGGGAGCCTGGCTGGCTTCCGGCTTATCTTCCGTGACGCCCGGGCAGGTTGCCCTGCTGTACGCGTTCGGATACCCGGTTCGTGAGGTGCACCACGGGAATTTCTGGAACTGGCCGACTCCATTGGGTCGTGTGATTTTTGAGGATCCGTCCAAACAGCACTCCCGGTATGTGGTGTTTCACACGTTTACGAAACAGGGGCTTCCGGTTCTCGTGACCATCCACTATCGCTACCAAACGAATCATCCACACGCTTCCATCCTCTTCGCTCCCCACCCCGGACTTTGGCTCAGGGGCTTACTCATGTCAGCCCTGACCCGATGGACGATTGCGCATGATCGGGTCGTGCGATCGCCCCGGGAGCCACAACGACAACCTGTGCTGCCGTCTGTAGCGCGTCTACGCAGCCGGATCAATCAGGTCCTGTTGAAAGAACAGGTGGGGCTGGTGCTGGTGCATCTGGGAATTTCAATTGTCCCGGGGCGTGCGGTGAGAGTGACCTGGAAAGAATGGAAGCAACGCACTGCCCATGAGCAAACGGATGCGCGGACTCTGGCACGCAAACTGGGACTCATGCTGGTTCGCCAGAACCGGCAGGCCCTGCAGCGGGTAGACCGAGTCGGGATCCGGATCCAGCGCTGGATCGGGCAGGCCAAGATTCTGGTGGCCCGTTTTCATGCGTTGCTTCCGGTATACCGAAGACATCCAACCCTGGTCCGGCAGACCTTGATCCATGCGCTTTACGAGAGGCCTCTCCTGCCAGTTTCCTCTGTCACGAGTCAGTCCAGGTCCGATTCCAGGAGCCAGTCGGCCCCAGGAAGGCGTGTTGTAAACCCACGCACTCACTCGGAGCGGGGAGCATCATGAAGTATCTCCGGGAAGCTGCGCTGGTCGTTTTGCTGCTTGGGGGGGGCATCATCGGGTGGGGGGGCTACCTGCTTTACCCTTGGCAAATGGCACTGGTCCGGGGGACAGCCGGAGCGAGCCAGTTGGTGACCCAGGCAGGATGGCATTGGCACTGGCCACTCCTTGAGACCGTCCATCGCATGGATCGTCGGCGTCAGGTCTATCTGAGCCCGTCGCTCCCATGGCCGGGTTCGGGCACGCCCGATGTTCTGGCTCGTTTTCTTGTTTCCTGGCAGATCAGTGACCCGGAACGGTATGAAGCGCGGCTGGGCAGCGAGGCCGCTGCCAACGGCAAAATCCTGGCGGCGCTGAAGGGCGCCCTCAAAACCTCCCGATTACCGGTCCGAGTGGAAACTGTTCCCGCTGCTTTCTCCACCCTGCCGACGTTACGACCCGATTCTCTTAATTCGCGCCTGGCACAGGAGGGTGTTCGGGTTCTATGGCTCCAAAGTACAAGCCTGCGATGGCCGACTCGCCAGATGGCGATCCGCGAGGGGCGTGCGACCCAGGAATGGAAGCTGGCCTTGGCCCGATTGAAGATGACGGCTCGAGAGGATCTGGCTCGGATCCGGGCATCTTACGAGAAGCGACGGATGGCGTATCGGCTGCTGGAAACGATGCGTGTGGGCCGGATTGTCGCCAGGGGGTTATCGAAAGTCGCCGCCATTGAAGCCCCTGCCCGCCGGCTGGATCCGGGGTTCTATGATTTTCTGGTCCACTATGAGAATGAGCGAGCACGGATGAAAAGACGGGTCGTGAACCTGAAAATCGGAGTCCCGCGGACTTCCCTCCATGCAGGAAGCCCGGTTTCCGGCCGGTCGAAGGCACCATGAGGATCGATCGGAGAAAGGGGGGTAGGAGTGGGTAAAAGCGTTGTTGTCATCGGTACCCAGTGGGGAGATGAAGGCAAGGGCAAGATCGTCGACCTGTTGACGGAACGCGCGCATGCTGTGATCCGCTTTCAGGGTGGGCATAATGCCGGACATACCCTGGTCCTGAACGGACAGAAAACGGTTCTCCATCTGGTCCCGGCGGGTATTCTGCGCGAGCAGGTCTGGTGTCTCATCGGGAATGGCGTGGTCCTGTCCCCGCCCGCCCTTTTCGAAGAGATCGACGCACTGGTTCAGCAGGGCATTCCTGTTTTTGAGCGGCTACGTCTGAGCCCGGCGTGCCCATTGATCTTGCCGTCCCATGTGGCATTGGACAAGGTCCGGGAACAGGCCTGGGGGGCACGGGCAATCGGGACGACCGGGCGGGGAATCGGTCCGGCCTACGAAGACAAGGTTGCCCGGCGGGCGCTCCGCGTAGCGGACCTGTTCCATCGCGAACGTTTCGCAACCAAACTGGGCGAGGCGCTCGATTTTCACAACTTTCTTCTCAGGGATTATTTCCGGACGGAAACGGTCTCTTTCCGGGAGACATTGGACCAATACCTGAGCTATGCGCCGAGACTGGAGCCCTTGGTGGACGATATCGGTACCCTGCTGAAAACCCTCCGGGAAAGCGGGGGCAACCTGCTTTTCGAGGGTGCACAGGGCAGTTTGCTGGATGTGGATCTCGGGACCTATCCCTTTGTGACTTCATCCAATACGACGGCCGGGGGCGCGGCGACCGGATCGGGTTTGGGACCCTGCTATCTGGATCAGGTTTTGGGTATCGTGAAGGCCTATACCACCCGCGTGGGCGGAGGACCCTTCCCCACGGAACTGGTCGACCAGATGGGAGAGCACCTGGCGCATCGAGGTGCCGAGTTTGGTGCGACGACGGGCCGGCGCCGCCGGTGTGGCTGGTTTGATGTCGTTGCATTGCGCCGCGCGATTATCAACAACAGTGTTTCATCACTCGGCATCACCAAGCTGGACGTTCTGGATGAACTGGATACCATTCGGGTTTGTATCGCTTACAAGAAAGCGGATGGGTTGCTCACGGTCGCGCCGACCGGAGCGGAAGATTATGCGGCGGTCGAGCCGGTATACGAGGATCTTCCTGGATGGTGTTGCTCGACTTTGGGGATCCGCTCATACGATCAGCTGCCCAAAAACGCCCAAGCCTATCTGTCACGGATCGAGGCATTTACAGAGATTCCCGTCAGCCTCATTTCAACCGGGCCAGAACGTGACGAAACCATTATTCTTAAAAATCCGTTTGATGAGAAAGCCCGTTTGCCAGGCCATGAACCCCGATCCTAAGAACCGGGCCCGGCGATTTTCCATGCCCATCGTCCGCGTATGGTGCCGGGGAGAGGACTCGAACCTCCACGGATTGCTCCACTGGTACCTGAAACCAGCGCGTCTACCAATTCCGCCACCTCGGCTCGATGTGCAATATAGCCGAGTTCGTACCAAGCGGTCAACGTGATTCCCCCAGTCCCGACGCCCACATGATCCACTCTCCCTCGCCCCCTGTGCCCCTCTGGCCGGATCAGGATCCGCTCTATGAGCGCGAACGCCGGCAATATGCCAACCCGTTGCCCAGTCGACTGTTTCTCTCGCAATGGTTCGAGGCCATGGGACAACCAGTGGATCGCGAGACCCTGATCGAGACTTTTGGGTTTGAAGACCCGGAGCTCATCCAGGGTTTGGAACGTCGCCTCCAGGCTATGCGACGAGATGGCGAGCTGATCCAGAACCGCCGGAACCAGTGGTGCCTGGTGCGGGTCCTGCCGATCGTCACGGGGAGAGTTCGTGCGGAGCGGGATGGTTTCGGTTACCTGGAACCCCTGCAGGGGGGCGAACGGATCCCGATTCCCCCTGCAGAAATGGTGACCCTCATGGATGGCGACCGGATCCAAACGCGGATAGCTCTGGATTCCCAAGGGCTGCCCTCCGCCCGGTTGATCGAAGTCATCGAGAGGGCGCACCACGTCGTATCGGGCCGTTACTTTGTCCAGCGGAATGTGGGTTTTGTGACGCCGTACCATCCTCGACTCTTCACGGATTTCGTTGTTTCTCCAGATGACCGGAAGATCCCGCACGAGGGTGATTTCGTGAAGGTTGAGATCCTCGAGTATCCGAGAAGAGGGCAGTCTGCGGTTGTCCAAATCCTTGAAATTCTGGGACAGCAGAAATCACCTCAGCTCGGCCAGGACCTGGTCGTGACCAGTTTTTCTCTGCCCGTCGGCTGGCCCGCCGATGTGTTGGTCGAGTTGGAAGCCCTCGAGTCACCCCGCCCGCCTTATGGAGCCGAGCGACGAGATCTCCGTCATCTTCCTCTGGTGACGATCGACGGGGAGGATGCACGGGATTTCGACGATGCTGTTTTTGCGGAACGGACTGCAGGGGGCGGTTTCCGGCTGATTGTGGCCATTGCCGATGTTTCCGAGTACGTGCGCCCGGGAACGGCTCTGGATCGAGAGGCAGCCCACCGCGGGACGTCGGTCTATTTTCCTGATCGGGTGATTCCCATGTTGCCCGAACGTCTTTCCAATGACCTGTGTTCCCTGCGACCCGGTGAGGATCGATGGGCATACGTCGCGGATCTGGAGCTCACAGAGAAAGGAGAGCTGCGACGCAGCCATTTTTATCCGGCGGTCATTCATTCCCATGCGCGCCTCACTTACCAGGAAGTGGCCTGCGCTCTGGAAAGTGCAGATCCTGCGGCACAACGCCGACTGAGTACGGTCCTCGAGCCGCTTCAGGTTCTTTATGCGTTTTATGAGCAACTGTGCCGGGTACGCCAAAAAAGGGGCGCCATCGATTTCGAGAGCCGTGAGCCGCATATTGTCTTTGGCTCGGATGGCCATGTGGTGGGCATTGAGATCCGACAGCGTACCCACGCCCATCGGCTGATTGAAGAATGTATGATTCTGGCCAATACGGAAGTCGCGCGTCGGCTTGAGCAAAAGAAAGCGGAGGTGCTGTACCGCGTGCATTCACCTCCGACCTTGGACCGTCTCTCCGATTTACGCATGGCTCTTTCGGTGTGGGGGTTGACTCTGGGCGGTGGCCATCATCCCGAACCGCGGGATTTTATCCGGTTGCTCCATCAGGTCTCGAATCGGCCGGAACGGAGTGTCATTGAGATGTTAATGCTGCGCACCCTGTCGCGGGCCAGCTATGATCCTTCGCCCCGTGGCCACTTTGGTCTGGCCTTGCGCCACTATTGCCATTTTACATCACCCATCCGTCGCTATCCGGACCTTCTGGTTCACCGGGGGCTGCGCCAACTGGATGTTCCCGGAATTGACTGGCCGTCCTTGGCCGTGCACTGTTCCTATACGGAGCGAAGAGCCGATGAGGCGTCGCGTGCCGCCCTGCAATGGTGTCAGCTCAGCTATCTCAGCCGACAGGTCAGCCAGTCCTTTGACGGCCTGGTCACAGGCGTTGCCGGATTCGGACTGTTCGTTGAACTGGAACGTTTCCTGGTTTCCGGGTTGCTGCATATTTCCAATCTGCCGGATGATTACTATCACCACGAAGCCAAGCAGGGAAACCTGACAGGCGAGCACCGGGGACAAGTCTTTGCTTTGGGCGACCGCCTGCGGGTCAAGATTCTGAAGATTGACCTTGAGGAAGGCAAACTCGATCTGGGGTTTGTCGAACGTCTGGGCTGTTGAATCGTTGGACAGGATATATGGTCTCCATGCCGTGGAAGCCGCCTGGACAGGTGGGCGTCCCCTGGAACGACTTTACGTGCAGAAGGGCAGCCGGAACCGGCGGGTGCATGCCTTGCGGGAGACCCTGGAGCACGCTGGGGTGCAGATTTGTGAGGTGGAGCGTTCTGTGATAGATCAGTTGACCCAGGAGGGGATCCATCAGGGGATCGTGGCCGAGGTTAGATCAGGCCTGGGGAACGGCCCAGGAACTCCGGGAGAAGGGATAGAGACCTGGCTCGGTAACCCTGACCGCTATCGACTGCTCTTGGCTCTGGATGGAATCCAGGACCCCCGCAACCTGGGAGCCTGTCTACGTTCTGCGGCTGCATTTGGTGTTTCCGGAGTTGTGCTGCCTCGTCACCGGTCTGCGCCCCTCAATGCCACCGCGCTCAAAAGCGCCTCAGGGGGGGGGGACCGGGTACCCTCCTGTGTTGTCCCGAATCTCGTGCGGTGCCTGGAGCAGGCTAGGCGGTCGGGCTTCTGGGTTTTGGGACTGGATCATGGAGGGGTGCGAAACCTCCATGAGTGGTCATTTGATCAGCCGACGGTCTTGGTCGCAGGCGGAGAGGGGGCTGGAATCAAGCGGCTCACGAAGGAGACTTGTGATGAGATCCTGAGAATTCCCATGTCCCCCCGGATGCAAAGCCTCAATGTTTCTGTGGCCGTGGCCATCGCGCTTTACGAAATCGGACGGCAGAATGCTTTCCGGGAAGGAGGCAATGTCTGTGGCAACGGCAAAACGGGGCCTTCTGTCCGGAATCCGGACGGCGGAAGTTGACCTTCGGGGGGATTCTCCGTTAAACTGACGTCCACTCCAGGCCCGCCAGGGCCTCTAGAGTGAGCAAGTCGCCCATCCACTCCTTGCCCCGAGCGGGGCCTTCGTCCGTAAGGAGGTCATGACCTTGAAGCGTCATTACGAAGTGGTTTTCCTGGTCCATCCCGACCAGAGCGAACAAGTCCCCGGAATGCTACAACGCTACCGAACGCTGGTCGAATCCGGCAGCGGGGTAGTTCATCGTTCGGAGGATTGGGGGCGCCGGCAACTCACCTACACGATCCACAAGCTTCACAAAGCGCATTACGCACTGATGAACATCGAGTGTGATTCGCCGACACTGGCCGCTTTACAGGAGGCGTTCCGCTTCAATGACGTGGTCTTGAGGCACCTCATTGTTCGACGGGATACTGCACAGGTCGAGCCGACTGCGTTGCTTCGAGATCGCGAAGAAAAAGATGCCCGGGAACGAGAGCAGCTCGAGCAGGAAATGCTTGCGCGTGCTGCTGCTGCCGGGGCGGGTGGGTCGAGTTCCGAGGAAACAGAACCTGAAAAGGCAGAGCAGGACTTGGAGTTGACGCCGGAAGTAGAGGACGAAGACCAGAATGAAGAAATGGATCCGGATTTGGCCGGCGCCAACGGATCCGCCGACTGAGTTTTTAGAGGAGACCGATATCATGCCGCAGTATTACCGTCGTAGACGCTTTTCCCGTCCCACACTCGATCACGCGGAGATTGATTACAAGGACCTTCAAGCGTTGCGAAACTATGTGACCGAAACCGGAAAAATCATCCCGAGCCGTCTCACGGGTTCAACCAGCAAGTTTCAGCGGCAGTTGACCCTGGCCGTCAAACGGGCTCGGTACTTGGCGCTTCTGCCCTACACGGACCGGCATTGATCCTGCGTTTGCGCTGCTTCCGTGCTTCGGTCCCGAGTGGCTCCATGTCCGTTTCCCGGACCCCGATAGTGCGGCCATGCTGAACCGTTTTAGCGAATGGATTTCTGAGCACGACCTTGCGGCTGCGCTTTTTTCGGATCTGGCTGTTCTTTCAGTCGTTTTTACCCCGCTGGCCGGGCTGGTGCTTGCGCTCGTCGCCATGCGGAAAGGTTTCTGGACCGGCTCCCGCACGATGGTTTATGCCATCCTGATCCTGGCTGGGCTGATCGCTTTAGAGCTCATGGGTCGTCCGGGGAAATCTGGTTTGACGACCGAAAGCATCCTTTCCCTGATTGAGCTGACCGGGTTTTGGTTTGTGCTGGTTGTACTGGCTTCTCTCATCGGATCTGGCCGCTCCCTGTCCCTGGTGGTGGAAATCACATCCTTACTTGGGTTAGCCGGTGTTTTTTTGTTTCGGGTACTGGTTCCCAATCCTCAGCAGTATTGGTCACACTGGTTTGAGGAATCCATGGGACGTTATTTCAAGCACCAGCCGGTTTACCATGCTCTGGGCCGCGTGGTGACGACTCATGCGCCTTGGCTGATCGGAACCTTTGCTGCTTTCTTGGTGTTTGGTGTTTCATTGTTTCTTTTGGCTGCCCGCTGGTTGCAGATGCGTCTGGAAAAGCCTGGCCGGTTTGGTGACGAGTTCCGCAGTTATCGCTGTGGCTATGCGGCCTCGTTCCTTTTTGCCTTGGTGGTGATCGTGGCGGCAATGGCCCAATCCGACCTGTTTGACAATTTCGCGTTTGTACTCGCAATCATGTTCATTTATCAGGGGCTCGCGGTCGTACAGCGCTGGGTGAAATCACATCCGCAACTGGCTTGGGGGCGACTTATAGTCTACCTGCTGCTGGTTTCCAGTTTTTTTGGTTCGGTTCTTGGACCTCCGGTTTCAGCACTCGCCATGCTGGGTGCATACCTTTGGGTGGTGTTGATGCTGGTCGGGTTTGCAGATAATTTTTTCCCCCCGCGAGCGGCGAGGGCCATCTGAGCCGGTGATCCCGTGGTGAGTCAGCAGGAATCATCTGCCCGTTTTTTTGGTTTTTGAGGAAAGTGCCATGCAGATCGTGTTGCTTGAAAAGGTTGAGAATCTGGGTGACATCGGCGAGCAGGTCAACGTGCGACCCGGCTATGCCCGGAATTTTTTGATTCCGCAACGGAAAGCACTGCCGCTAACGCCCGAGAACATTCGCAAAATTGAAGAGCGCCGGGCTGAACTGGAAGCCGAAGCCCATCGTCTGCTTGAAGAGGCCAAGACCTCCCTCGAAAAATTGCAGGGACAGGTTCTTGTGATCCGGGTCAAGGCGGGACCTGAAGGACGTCTGTTCGGATCCATTGGACCCCAGGATGTGGTTGAACAGATCCGGGAAATCCTGGGTATCCAGTTGGAACGTCGTCATGTCCGGATGCCGAATGGTCCAGTCCGCGAACTTGGGGACGAAGAGCTGACGATCCACCTGCATACCGATGTGGAAGCCAACCTCATTCTCCGAGTCGAATCCGAAGCCTAGTCGGCGTCCATGAGTCTCGACCGCCCGCATGAATCTGCCGGGCTTCTGATCCAAGGACCCCCACACTCGGACGAAGCGGAACAGGCATTTCTCGGGGGGCTGATCCTCGACAACACGATGTGGCCCGAAGTTTCGGATATCGTTCGATCCGAAGATTTTTACCGGAACGACCACCGGACCCTGTTTGAGGCAATGCTGGCGCTTTTCCAGGCGCGGAAACCGGTTGATCTGGTGACCCTTACGGACCACCTGTCCCAAACCGGTCGGCTGGACGAGGCCGGTGGAACCGCTTATCTGGTTCAACTGCTCCACGATACCCCAACCGCTGCCAATACCTTGGCTTATGCCACCATCATTCGTGAACAGTCCTTGCTTCGACAGTTAATCCGTGCGGGCAGCGAGATCACAGAACAGGCCATGCGTCCGGAGGGACGGAGTCTTGTGGAAGTTCTGGATCATGCGGAGTCACGCATCTTTCGCCTCTCAGACGAACGGTTTCGTGGGCGGGACACCTTTGTTGATTTGCCTCAGGTGATCAACCGGACAATCGACCGGATCGACACCCTGTATCATTCTAAGCAGCCTATTACCGGAGTTGCCACGGGTCTTTCAGAGTTCGATCGCATGACGTCGGGTCTCCAGAATGGAGATCTGATTGTCGTGGCCGGTCGTCCTTCAAGCGGGAAAACCAGTTTCGCGTTGAATATTGCTGAACACGCGGCCATCAAATATCAGGTTCCTACCGCGATCTTCAGCATGGAAATGTCAGCGGAACAGTTGGTGTTCCGCTTTCTCTCTTCACTGGGCCGTGTGGACCAGTCTCATCTCCGGACGGGTCGCCTCGAGGAAAACGATTGGCCCAGACTCACGGCAACAGTACAGTTGTTGACAGGAATCCCCCTGTTTATCGACGACATGCCCGGCCTCACACCGACAGAAGTCCGTGCCCGGGCCAGACGACTCAAGCACCGGCATGGATTGGGTCTTGTCATTGTGGATTATCTCCAGCTGATGCAGACCGCCCGAGTTATCGAGAATCGGACCATGGAAATTTCCGAGATCTCGCGGGATCTCAAGTCACTGGCCCGGGAGCTGAATATCCCGGTGATTGCTATTTCGCAGCTCAACCGTAACCTAGAACAGCGCCCCAACAAACGTCCGGTGATGTCGGATCTCCGGGATTCCGGAACCATCGAGCAGGATGCAGACCTCATCGCCTTCATCTACAGAGATGAAATGTATAACCGGGAATCAACGGATCAGGGAGTCGCCGAGGTCATCATTGGAAAACACCGGAACGGTCCTATCGGTGAGATCCGTTTGGCTTTTCTCGCTCCGTATACCCGTTTTGAAAACCTGGCGGATGAGTCACGGTATGGGTGAGATACCCGGCTTTTCGCTTTGTGCAGCCTGGGCTCCGTGAGCCGACCAACCTGTGCCCGAATCGACTTTGGGGCCTTGCGCCATAATCTAAGCGTGGTCCGGAATCGGGCTCCGCAATCCCGTATCTGGGCGGTCATCAAGGCAAACGGTTATGGCCATGGACTTTTACCGGTGGCACGTGCCCTCTCCGGTGGTGTGGAGGGTTTTGCAGTGTCTTCTCTGGAGGAGGGACTTTGCCTGCGTGAAGGGGGGATCCGGACGAGTGTGATGATTCTGGAAGGAGTATTCAGCCGTGAGGAGGTGTTCCAGGCTAGGCAAGCCGAGCTCGAGCTCGTGGTTCATGCAGAGTCGGTACTTGAGCATCTGGAGGCAGTTCGGGAGATCACGGATTGGCCCCGCCTCTGGCTGAAGATCGATACAGGTATGAACCGATTGGGTTTCCCTCCCTCCGATGTTCAGTCCGTATACCCCCGTCTGCTTTCACTCAGTCGAGAACCGCCGGGCCTCATGACCCATCTGGCCATGGCGGACCGGACGGACAACCCGATGACCCGGGTTCAGATCGACCGGTTTGACGAAGTGACCAGAGGGTTTCCCGGCCACCGGAGCCTGGCCAATTCAGCAGCCGTCCTGAATTATCCGGGAGCTGCCGCCGACTGGATCAGGCCTGGTCTGATGCTGTTCGGGGTCTCACCACTGGAGACTGTCTCGGCAGAGGCACTCGGGCTTGAACCCGTGATGACCCTAGCTACAGCACTGATGGCGGTCAAACCCGTCAAGCGGGGAGATACGGTGGGATATGGGGCGACCTGGCAGGTCCGACGGGACGGCTGGATTGGGATCGCCGCCGCGGGTTACGGGGATGGCTATCCTTATCACGCCCCTGGGGGTACCCCGGTTCGGGTAGGGGAGAGGATTTACCCACTGATCGGGCGGGTCTCCATGGACATGATTGCCGTTGACCTCGGATCAGAACCGCAACCCGTGGGAACGCCGGTTGTGCTGTGGGGAAAAGGATTGCCTGTCGAGCAAGTCGCGCGCTGTGCCAGTACCATTCCCTATGAACTCTTGTGCGGGGTGGCCCAAAGGGTTCGCCATGAATGGCGGGGATCGCGGGTCTCAGAGACACAGGATGGCTATGCCACGAACCGTTGCACCCTACCGCTGTGATGCCTGCGGAGCAGAAGCTCCTCGCTGGACCGGGCGTTGTCCGGCCTGTGGAGCCTGGAATACGCTGACCGAGAGACAAAGTGTCATGCCGACCCGTCGATCCGGGAAGGCCCGGCCCACTGAGCCTTCTCGTCTTCTGACCCTTCATGAGATTACCGGTGAACATCAGGCCCGTAGAAGCTCGGGCATACCGGAACTGGATCGGGTACTGGGAGGCGGAATGGTGACTGGCTCCGTCGTACTGGTGGGAGGTGATCCCGGAATCGGAAAGTCGACGCTGGTGCTCCAGGCGGCCGCCCTTCTTGCCCAGGATGAGCCTGTGGTCTATGTCAGCGGCGAAGAATCACCCGAACAGGTGGCTGCTCGGAGCCAGCGTCTCGGTCTCAAGGGCGAGCAGCTTTTTCTGGTTGCAGAAACGCATCTTGAAACCATTCTTCCCCTGCTCGAGCAGGCCCGTCCGCGTCTCGCCGTGATCGACTCGATTCAAACCATTTATAGCGATCTGACAGAATCTCCTCCCGGTTCCGCGACGCAGTTACGAGAATCCACCGCAGCGCTTGTCCGGCTGGCTAAAAAGACCGGAATCTGCCTGTTTATCATCGGCCATGTGACCAAGGAGGGTGCTATCGCAGGCCCACGGGTTCTGGAACACCTCGTGGATACCGTCCTTTATTTCGAAAACGATGCGGGAAGCCGCTACCGCCTGATCCGTTCTGTGAAAAACCGGTTTGGATCAGCGAATGAACTGGGTGTGTTTGTCATGACGGATGCGGGATTGCGGGAGGTCCGCAATCCATCCGCCATCTTCCTTTCGAACCGCCTGGAGTCGGTCAGCGGGAGTGTCGTGGCGGTGATTCGTGAAGGCAATCGTCCCCTCTTGGTCGAGGTTCAGGCCTTGGTCGACGAGACCCCGATTGTCCCTCCCCGACGGATTACGGTCGGGTCGGACTCGCAGCGTCTGGTCCTGTTACTGGCTATCTTTAACCGCCATAGTGGTCATTCGGTCAGCGGTCGCGATGTGTTTGTCAATATCGCCGGGGGCTTACGGGTTTCCGAGACGGCCATTGACCTCCCCCTGCTTCTCGCGGTCTGGTCGAACTTGGTCAACCAGCCTTTGCCACGGGATCTTGTGGCCTTCGGCGAAGTGGGTCTGAACGGTGAAATTCGACCGGTTTTTGGGGGAGAGGAAAGGCTTCAGGAAGCATGGAAACACGGTTTTCGAAAGGCATTGGTCCCTAAAGGAAACTTGCCCCGCTCAGGCCGGGCTTCGCATGGTGGATTTCGGGCGGTCGAAACCTTTGCCGCGTGTATTTCGGTATTGGCTGGGGATCCGCAGTTTCGGTCAGACTCGGATTCCCGACCTGCTTCCCGGGATTAGAGGACCCATCCGGCTTTCTCGGTCAGGGGCGAGTTTCGATGGGTGCCGGTCGCTGATTGCCATCAATATGGACATAGGTGAGCTGTGCCGTGGAAACGAGGTGGCTCTCGATTTCGCCAAGATCGATGGGTCGCTCTACGAAAACTGAGACGTCGATGGTGACTGACGTGCGGCCAATCCGTGACCGATCGGTATAAAAGCTGACTACATCCCCCACGTAGACCGGCCTCAGGAAGATAAACTCGTTAACGGCCACCGTGACCACCCGTCCGCCCGCGATGCGGTAGGCAAGAATGGCTCCGGCAATGTCTGCATGAGACATGAGCCAGCCCCCAAAGATGTCTCCGACTCCGTTGGTATCTTTCGGCATTGCCAGTGTGGAGACCGTAGCAGCCCGGTCATGCGGTGGAGAGGTAAAATGCATCCGTCAGCCCTTTGAGTCACATGGAGTGATGGAAAACTAGCGAGTCGATGGGGGAAGGAGGTCCGTCCAGCCGGAGTCCGGCTTGAAGCGCTCACCCAGCCGGTCCTCAAAGTGCCGGAGACGGTCGTAAATCGACGGGGCTCCGGTTTCCCGGATGTAACGGAGCGGTCCACCCCGGAACGGTGCAAAGCCGGTGCCAAAGATGACCCCGGCATCGATCAGGTCATCGTCGGCGACCACTTGTTCGCGACGGCAGGCGATCACTTCATTGAGTAGTGGTAAAAGAAGTCGGTCCATGAGATCGGTATTGCCGAGGCGGGCCCGGGAGGGGTCCTTGTTGGCTTTCCCATCCCGGTACCGGTAAAAACCCTGACCGGTTTTTTTCCCGAGCTGACCGGCTTTGACCTTGGTTTGGAGCAGTTCCGGAACCGGTTTCCCCAGCTCCTCTGAAAAAATCCCAGCGACTGAAAGGGCCACGTCGAGGCCGACCGTGTCCGCCAGTTCGACCGGTCCCATCGGCATGCCGAAGTCCAGTGCAGCCTGATCGATGGCCTCGAAGGGAACCCCCTCCATGCTGGCCAGAACGGCTTCCAAGAGGTAGGGCATGAGAACCCGATTCACGAGAAAACCAGGCGTGCTCCTCACCGGTACGGGGAGTCGGTCAATGTGGCGGACAAAGCTTAAGGCCCGTGCCGTGACGGCAGAATCCGTCCCCGGACTGTGTACGATCTCCACGAGCGGCATTTTGGCGACGGGATTGAAAAAATGGATGCCCACCAGTCTTCCGGGATTTTCAAGATCGGCACTCAGTTTTTCGAGGCGAATGCTGGATGTATTGGTTGCCAGAACAGCCAGGGGCTTGAGCCGTCCTTCGATTGCCGTGTAGAGTTTTTTCTTGGCCTCAAGGTTTTCAAAGATGGCTTCGATGACCACGTCGGCTTCCGCAATGGAGCGCCCCCCAATATCCATCTGGAGACGTGCGGTGGCTTCCGCCACCTGGCGGGGGTCCTGGAGTTGACGCTCGAACAGTTTCCGCGCACGAGCCAGGGCAGGTTCCACAAAACGGGCCTCTCGGTCCTCGAGCGAAACCCGGCAGCCCCGAAGAGCGCACCACGCCGCTATATCACCACCCATGACTCCGGCACCGATCACGTGCACATGTCGGACCTCGAGGTCGGAACGCTTGCCCAGTGCTTTGAGCTTGTCCTGTAGAAGGAAAACTCTGACCAGGTTGCGTGCCGTGGCAGAATCCATGAGGTTCGCGATCGAATGCGCTTCGGCCTCGTAGTGTGCCGGAGTTGCTGTGGAACCAAAGCGTTCCCACAGGGAAATGACCGCGTAGGGTGCTGGATAGAAATCAGGTCGTGCATGTTTCTTGATTTTCTCACGCAGGCGTCGGGCCACCCAGGGTCGCAGCAGCGGGAGGTTGAGAAGGCTGGCGCCATACCCGGGTCGGTGAACTGGCGGGGTTTCAAGCAAAAGTAAGCGGGCTTCGTTCCGGCCTTGCTCCAAGTCATTGACCATCCGGTCGGCTAGACCGATTTTGAGCGCCTGGGCTGACTGAACCGGATTTCCGCGCAGTATCATCGGTAAGGCGGCAGAGGGACCGATGAGTCGGACGCTCCGCACCGTTCCCCCGAATCCTGGATGGATCCCTAGCTTGATTTCCGGGAGTCCAAGTTTTGCCCCCTTGACAATCACCCGGTAACGGCACGACAAGGCCAACTCCAGGCCACCCCCCATGCAAAAGCCGTGAATCAGTGCGAGGGTTGGGAAAGGGAGGTTTTCGATCTGGGAAAGAATTTTCTGGCCATTGCGGATAAGGTTCAACGCCTCGTCGGCATTCTTGAGCGTCGTAAACTCCTTGATGTCAGCGCCTGCGATAAATCCGTTTTTCTTTTTTGAGTAAATAATCAGACCACGAGGTGAGGTCGCGGCGATTTCGTGAATCTGTACGCCCAGCTCGGTAACGACTGCCTGCGAGAGCGTGTTGGTCCCGCTATCCGGATGGTCAATCGCGAGCCAAGCCAACTGGTCTTTGTCGATTTCATATGACCAATGCGAAACCATTGGGTTGACCCCATTTTTTGATCGTCTGACCATTATAGCCCGGTCCAGCCGACCCGGGATCGGGGTCGCAAGTGGTGGGCCGTCTGAATGGGTCTGGTCAGACCTGGCTCCTGGGTTCGTGCTGTCGTGTCGTGGTCACTGACTCAATGAAGGCGACAATCACAGATCAGTGGCAAATGGTCGGAGTAGCGGACACGTGGGATCCTGAAATTGCGGATCTCGATCTCGGGGCTGGCGAGGATAAAGTCGAGCTGCTTGCGCGGGCGTAGGCTTGGGTAAGTGGGTTCGCCGGTGGCATTGGCCGTCGTCAGATGGGTGGCGGCCGAGAAGAGTTTAATTTCGTAATCTCCCCAGAGGGTGTTGAAATCACCAGCGACGACGACCGGTTTTGTACTGGCTTTCACGAGATCATAGAGGTCGGATAATTGATAGTGACGATGGCGATACTTGAGCGAGAGATGGACCAGGAAAACTCGGACCCCCTCGAACTCAAGCTCGATCAGGAGTCGCTTGACGCCCGTTTCAAAATAATGGAAGTGAACCTGGCCGAGGCCTCCTCGGGTGATAAATGCGTTGGCCTGTTTCCTGATGACCGGTAGGCGGGTCAGGAGCGAACGAGGCGCGTACTTGCATTCCCAGCGTGCTCCGTGACTGCCCAATGCTTCAGCAATGGCTTCTGCTTGGTTGATCCGGCCACTGCGCAGCGATCCAGAGTCGACCTCGACTAAGGCCAGGATATCCGGATTGAGGGAACCCAGGTATCGGCAGAGTCGGCGAAACCGGACCTGTGTGTCCCTCAGGTACCCCGCGCCCGGCATCGGCAGGTTGAAGGCTGCACCCGTCCCTGTGGCGTATCGCATGTTGTAGACAATGAGTCGGAAGTTCTGCACGGGGTGTATTTGGAGGATTGTCCTCTTATCTTATCTTGAATTACCGGTATCCTGGATACGTGTAGAACGGTCGGGGCAGACGGTCAGGAATTGGTAAAATGAAGCCAAGAACGATGGGATTTGTGCCGAGACGGCCAAGGGGGATTCTTGAAAACCCAGTCGGTATACCCTTTACTGCTGGCCGGTGATATTGGCGGCACCAAGGCCATATTGGAGCTTTTCGAAGCACATCCGGAGGGTCCCCGAAGGGTTCGTCAGGGGGAGTTGCGAAGTCCCGATTACGAGTCGCTGGAGGCGCTGCTGGCCCATTTTCTGGAATCCGAAGGTACCCCGGTTCGAGCAGCCGCCTTGTCAGTGGCGGCTCCGCTTCGTCAAGGGCAGGGCCGGTTCACTAACTTGCCTTGGAGGATGGATCAGTCAATCTTGTCCAAGAAACTGGGAATCCCCAAGGTCCTCCTCATCAACGATTTTGTTGCGGCCGTGTTTGGAATTCAGGAACTCGGTGAAAAGGATTTTTGTCGTTTGAATCGAGAGATTCCCAATCCGACCGGCATGCGTGTAGTCCTGGGGGCCGGTACTGGTTTGGGTTTGGGTTTCGGGATTCCACGATCCGGAGCCTCACACCTGCTCGACGCTTGGCCGTCGGAGGGAGGTCACATCGATTTTGCTCCTCGATCGGACGAGGATGCCGAGGTCTGGCGTTATGCCCGGAGGGTCTTCGAGGGTCGGGTCGGCTATGAACGCTTGATTTCCGGTTCCGGTCTGAGTCTTCTTTATGCTTTCTACCGTCTGCAGAGGGGATTGGCGCAGAGCGATGAGACGGGACCGGGTTGTGAACCGGCCGAAGTGAGTCGGCGGGCCGAGGATGGGGGAGATGCGGATGCGGTTCGGGCAGTGGCAAAGTTCCTCGATTTGCTGGGTGCATTTGCCGGGAATGCGGCATTGCTGTTTATGCCGGAAGGCGGGATTTACTTGGCCGGGGGGGTGGTCATCCATTTGGCCTCCCATCTTCGCCGAAGTACGCTCCTCAAATCTTTCGCAGAGAAGGGGAGGCTCTCCGAAGTCGTCGCCCGGATCCCGCTGGCTGCAGTCCTCAATCCTCAACTGGAACTTTTTGGTGCCCGGTTGTGCGTGGAACAGCTGGTGCGTTTCCGGCGCCGGTCGGTGGCCCGACCATAAGCCTGTTCATATTCGCGGACAGGTGAGGACCAGCTGAAATCGAGTTTCATGGCGCGTTTACAGATTGAAGACCAGCGCCCCGGATCCTGAAATGCCTGTTCAGCCCGCTGGCAGCAGTCGAGCAAGGCCTGGACGGTCGGTGTTTTGAACAGGAAACCGGTTCCCCCCGTGTCCCTGTCCGCGTCGCGAACCGTATCGACGAGCCCGCCCACCGCATGGACCACGGGTGGCGTTCCATAGTGCTGGCTGTACATCTGAGTCAGTCCGCAGGGCTCATAGCGGGAAGGCATCAGGAAAAGATCGGCTCCGGCCATGATGAGGTGCGCCATCGGCTCGCTCTGTTCGGTCAGGAGAACGACCTTCCCCCGGTAGGGTGAGCAGGACTCCTTAAGCCCTTGCTCCATGGCTGGAGCGCCTCTCCCAAGCAACACGAGCCGCCAACCCCGGTTCACCAGTTCGGGGATCGCGGCGGCAAGCAGGTCAACCCCTTTTTCATTCACGAACCGACCGATGAACCCGGCGACGGGATGCGTCGTGTCTTCGAGACGCAGGACATCCAGAAGCGATCTCCGGCATTGCCGCTTGCCCTCGGTTGAGTCCGCCGAATAATGGGCTGGCAACAGCCGATCTGACCGGGGATCCCACGTGTCGGGATCAATGCCATTGAGAATCCCGGAAAGATCTCCTTGTCGTTTCCGGACCAGATCGGCCAACTCCCCTCCCTGTTCGGGCGTGCCGATCTCGCGGGCATAGCTTGGACTGACAGTCGTCAGTTGGTCGGCAAAACGCAGGCCGGCTTTGAGACTCGAGGCCGACTGGCCGATCAAGATTCCCTGATCCTCGTTCCACAACTGGGCCGGAAGTCCCAGCCGGTCGAAGCTTGCACGGTCCAGGAGGCCGGGGTATCCCAGGTTATGAATCGTGAAGAGGGTAGGGATGCCGATGTCGAGTGCCTGGGACCAGAAAGGAATCAAGCCCATGGGCCAGTCGTGCCCGTGCAGGAGATCAGGTCGAGTCGGGGCGTCCGCCCCACCCCGGGCATAGGTCATGATCAAGACCTTGCAGAACTGGGCATAGCGTTCGACCAGATCCGGCCAGGGTCGACCGGAAGCATCCGAATAGGGAGTGCCGACGCGGTCCGAAAACCCCGGTCCCGAGATCCAGAGAATGCGCAGATGATCGGTAACGGGGGTTTCCTGCCATGTCCATGCCGGCTCGACCAGAAAGCCACTCCGCTCCCGCGGCAACAGAACCGTTTCCGGCAGTCCCGTGGTTCCCGTGTAGGGAACCAAGATTTGGACCTCATGGCCCAAGGTCGTCAAGGCCTCACCCAGTGAGGCCGAGACATCGGCCAGTCCTCCAACCTTAATCCATGGGGCAAGTTCACTGGTGATAAAAGCGATGTTCATCGGTGCTCAGATGGAGGCCAGACGATTGGGTTCTGACAGCGCCCAGCACATCAATCCAGCCCGTGCTATCGTATCAGAATGCTTGAAAAAAAAGGAAACCGGCCTTGCGGTTTGCCAAATGAAGAACTTGGATTTTTCGCACCGGTTCATCAGTCGGCTGGTCCGCCAGACCTTGGCCGTGATTCTCGCGGGTGGCCGGGGCTCCCGTCTCAAAGGATTGACAGAAAATCGCGCAAAGCCTGCCATGCCATTCGGTGGCAAATACCGAATCATCGATTTTCCCCTGTCTAATTGTTTGAATTCCGGGATCCGGCAGATTGAGGTGGTCACTCAATATAAGGCGCATACCTTGATCCGGCACCTGTCACAGGGATGGAATTTTCTACGGGGAGATTTCGAGGAATTCATCGAAATCCTGCCGGCGCAGCAGCAACGCGGGTCGGAGTGGTACCAGGGTACTGCGGATGCCGTGTTCCAGAACCTGGATCTTATGCAGACCCATCGCTATGCCTATGCGCTCATTCTCGGGGGAGACCATATCTACAAGATGGACTACAGTACTCTTCTGGGTTTTCACGTCAGCCGGGAGGCCGATGTAACAGTTGGGCTGAGTGTGGTCCCTATAGGTGAAGCCTCCCGGTACGGGATCGTTCGTCTTGATTCCGACGACCGGGTTGTCGATTTCCGTGAAAAACCTGACCCGCTTCCGGAGGAATGGTATCCAGAAGGGCAAGCGGTTGCCTCCATGGGCATTTATGTCTTTAACCGCGATTTCCTGAATTCCTGTCTCAGGGAGGATGCCAGTCGAGCTGACTCGGGGCATGATTTCGGGCATGACCTTCTGCCACGGCTTCTTTCTACTGCGAAGGTTTTTGGATTCCGGTTTACAGACGGGGTGGGAGCACCAGCGTATTGGCGGGATATTGCGGACCTGGATGCTTACTGGAGATCCAACATGGAATTGGTTGAGGTCATTCCGGAATGCAATTTGTACGATCTGGACTGGCCGATCTGGACGGCTGCTGAACAAGGGCCACCCGCCAAGTTTGTGTTCGACGAACCTTCCCGTAAGGGGATGGCGTTGAACTCACTCATTGCCGGTGGATCGATCATTTCAGGATCAGCCATCCGCACTTCCGTGGTTTCGCGCAATGTCCGGATCGAAGACGGCTGCGAGGTCGAGCAGTCCGTGATCCTGAGTGGTGCGACAATCGGAGTAGGCTCCCGGTTACGCCGGGTGGTTGTAGAAGAAGGGGTCAATCTCAAACCCGGTACGTGGATTGGCTACGACCCAGCGACCGATGCCAGGGATTATGAAAGAAGCTTGAGCGGCATCACTTTGGTCCGCTAGGAGTCATCTCCGTAGACATAGATTAAGAAAGTGACTTGTTTATGGCCTCCCCGGCCGCCAGATCATCTACGGCGCCCAGATGCCGTAGCAGTGCGTACCGACCGGATCCCGATCACGTGAGGCATCAAACACCCAGAAGTCATCTAGGTCAATCATCATCCAGGTTCACCGAAACCTCTGCACGATGCAGATTTCAGGAGTAAAGGTTCCTGGAATTCTGGCGGATCAGGTCAGGACCGGCATAACGGGCTTCTCTGCCCAGTTCCCCTTCGATGGTGAGGAGACGGTTATATTTGGCGACACGCTCGCCACGCGCAGGCGCACCCGCCTTGATCTGACCCGCATGACAGGCAACCACGAAATCCGAGATGAATGCGTCTGGAGTTTCGCCCGAACGGTGAGACAGCATGGCCCGCCAGCCCCCCTGTACGGCTTTTCCCACTGCCGCCTGGGTCTCGGAGACGGTGCCAATCTGGTTCGGTTTGATCAAAACGGCATTGGCCTGCCGGTTCCGGATGCCGTGATCGATCAACTGGGGATTGGTGCAGTACAGGTCATCTCCAATAACCTGAACGTGGGATCCCATTCGTTCAGTCAACAATGGCCAGGATTCGGGGTCTGATTCACTGAGCGGATCTTCCAGAGAAATCAGAAAGGGATAGTCTTTGACCAGCGCCGCACAATAATCCACCATGCCCGAAGAATCGAGGGTCTTCTTTTCGGTTCTCAGCAAGTATCTGGTGGACTCATAAAAACCATTCGCCGCGAGGTCGAGGGCGACTGCCACATCAGCACCCGGCGTGAACCCAGACTGTTCGATCGCCCGGGCGATAAAGTCAATCGGCTCACGGTTGGAGGTAGTGGGGGGGGCGAAGCCGCCTTCATCGCCGACCCCGGTAGGCAGGTGGTTTTTCTTGAGTTCACCTTGGAGCGCATGGTAGATCTCGCTGCTCCAGCGCAAGGCCTCACGGAAGGAAGGGGCGCCCCAGGGTACGATCATATACTCCTGAAAATCAGATCCCTGCCACTGGGCATGGACTCCTCCGTTCCAGATATTGAGATATGGAACCGGGATCAGGGTCGGGGCTTGGTCCGGGTGCAGGGAACGATAGAGGGGTAGTTTCCGCCGATGCGCAAGCGCGCGTGAAAAAGCCATTGAGCAGCCAAGGACACTGTTCCCCCCGAGACGGCTTTTTCTTGGTGTCCCGTCCAGCTCGATCATCAGGTGATCAAGACTGGACTGATCGTCCGGCTGTCGCGCGACGATCGCGTGTGCCAGTTCTCCCTCAACCGCCTGGATGGCCCGAAGAACGCCCAGCCCGCGATAGCGAGAAGGGTCACCATCACGAAGTTCATGGGCCTCATGGCTTCCGGTCGAGGCGCCAGATGGGATTTGGGCCTCGTGGACGCTGTGGTCCGTCAGCACGCAGCGCACCGACAGGGTGGGGTTGCCGCGTGAATCAAGAATTTCCGAAGCCTGAAATTGCTGAATCCAAGGTTTCATGGGTGATCGCTGAATGCTGAGGTAGTCGTCATTGTATCAAGGGCCGAGTGGAAGCTTGGATCCGGTCGCATCGGTGTCCCCCACGGATCCGGCAGCAGGACGATCGCACCAAAACAGATCTGACGGTTGGTAAACCAGGGTCGCCGGTATGTTGGGATCCCTCTTCAGGCAACGGATCAGCGCTTGGTGTTTATCATGTCCGCAAGCCAGCCAGAGACGGGTTTGGGCTGCTCGAAGAGTCCGAACGGTGAGGGTCAGTCGACTTTGCCCGTGATACGGACGGGTGGGGGAAACCCCGAGGTCCATACAGTCAAGAACGGGATCGCCAGGGGTGAGAGAAGCCGTGTGTCCATCTGTTCCGAGCCCGAGATGAACAAGATCGAGAACCGGAGGTGTTCCACAGAAAAATTCCAAGACCTTTTCATAGGCCTTGGCCTGTTCGAGGGTCGAGTTTGTGCAGTCATTGGGCATTGGATGAAAACGGATCCCGGGAGGAATCAGGGGAATCAGATGGCTCGCGTTACGCTCCGGTGAGTTCTCCGGGACCATGCGTTCATCGGTCTGGAACAAGTCAATGCAGGACCAGGGTAAATCGCTACGGAAAAAGGCGGCGAGCATGGGCCATGGAGTGGTGCCACCGGAAACTGCGAGTCGGCAGCGACCGTTCCGGGTAACGGTTTCCGCCGCGAAGTGGGTCAAGTACAGGGCCGCTTCCTCGCAGGCCGTTCGACAATCCGGATAAATCCTGAGGTTACAGAACGCCAAATCATTCATGAAGCAATTTTTGAGGCTAGTCCGTTACTTTCTTTTCCTGACGGATCAAACCAACCTCCCGGCAGGTCAGCGAGAGCGTCGGCTTCCTGAGGTCCCATTGACCCCACAGGGTATTCATATAAGGGAGTTTCATGGTTCAGAACTGGATCCACAATGCGCCAGGCCGCTTCCACCGCATCCTGGCTTGTAAACAAGCTTTGATCGCCCCGGATGGCGTCACCCAGCAACAGTTCATAGGGCTCTTCTTCACCACTCTGATTGCGCATCACCAGTAACTCGAGAGGCTGGCCGACCATGGCAGGGCCCGGCCGTTTGGCACGTGTGCCGAGTCCGATCTCCACCCGGTCTGGTCCGAGACGGAACCGGAGGTAATTGCTTCCTGGTGGGAAAGGTTCGTTCGTGAGGGAGACGGGTGGATGCTTGAAACGGACCAGGATTTCGGTGGCACTGACTTTCAGGTGCTTCCCCGCCCGAATGAGGATGGGAACCCCGCTCCAGCGCCAGGAATTGATCATGGTCTTGAGCGCCGCATAGGTTTCCATGTTGGAATGGGGACGAACACCCGGTTCCTTGAGGTATCCAGCATATTGACCGCGGATGAGATTCGCCGGTTGAATAGGCTGGATCGCCTTCAAAATTTTGGTTTTTTCGTCCCGGCTTGACTCGGCTGAAGCATTGATGGGAGGATCCATGGTCAGAATCGAGAGGGTATGGAGTAGGTGATTCTGGACTACGTCCCGAATGGCGCCGACCTCGTCATAAAAGGCTCCCCGGTCAGAGATCCCGAAGCTTTCCGCCATGGTGACTTGGATGCTTTCCACATAGTGGTTATTCCAGATGGGTTCCAGAAAGCTGTTGGCAAAACGGAAATAGACCAGATTCAGAACTGGATCTTTCCCCAAATAGTGATCAATCCGGAAAAGTCGTTCTTCAGGGACGACTGAATGGAGCAGCCGGTTCAATGCACTGGCCGACTGCAGATCGTGTCCAAAGGGTTTCTCAATGATCAGCCGGGCCCGGCGAGTCAGTTTGTGCTTGTGCAGAGCATCGGCAACCGTTCCAAAAAAACTGGGCGGGATCGCCAGATAGAAGAGGGGGGCCCGGACGTCCCGCAGGTGGTCAGCTAGGGTACGGAACGTCGCATCATCGCGGTAGTCTCCGTCGATGTAGGAAAACTTTTTGCAAAGGCCTTCGGCTCCCGGGTTACCGGAGCCTGGCGAGTTCGCGTTCAGGCTTTCCCGGATTCGCTGGTGAAACTGATCGAGAGACCAGCCGCTTTTGGCCACCCCGATGAGCTTCTCAGGTAACTCGCCAGATGACCCAAGACGGGCCAAGGCGCTGAAAATCTTTTTTGCAGCCAGATCACCACTTGCGCCAAAAAGGATAAAAGCATCCGAGCGCTCGACTTCGGTCATGGAAGGTTCCCCGTTTTTTCGAGATGTCCCCCAAACTCACTGCGCAAAGCGGAAAGCAGGCGCCGGGCAAAATCGCTTTCCCCACGTGAATCAAACCGTGCGAAAAGGGCAGTGGCCAGTGTCGGGGCCGGTGTTCCCGATTCAATCGCGGCCTGAACGGTCCAGCGGCCCTCTCCTGAATCGGAAACGCGACCATGAAATGATTTGAGTTCTGCATCCTGGCTGAGTGCATCTGCGAGGAGGTCAAGTAACCAAGAGGAGATCACACTCCCTCGGCGCCAGAGCTCGGCAATCTCGGAGAGGGGAAGAGAGTAACGGTATGCTTCGGGATTCCGAAGAGGGGTGGTTTCGGCATCCATCGCAACCGGTTGGGTCCCGACATTGGCATGGCGCAGGATATTGATTCCTTCGGCATAGGCTGCCATCAGGCCATATTCAATCCCGTTGTGGACCATCTTGACGAAGTGGCCGGCGCCACTGGAACCACAAAGGAGATAGCCTTTTTCAGCGCTGGTGGGCTCTTGTCTGCTGCGTGCAGGAGTCCGGCCGGCAGCTGCCATGCCGGGTGCCAGGGCGCTAAAAACAGGCTCCAGACGTGCATAGGCCTGCTGTGTCCCACCGATCATGAGGCAGTATCCGCGTTCCAGTCCGAAAACGCCACCGCTGGTTCCTACGTCCAAATACTCAATCTGCTTTTGAGAGAGTTCCTTGGAACGACGCTGGTCATCACGGTAAAACGAGTTCCCCCCATCGATGACCGTATCCCCCGCCTCGAGGAGTGGAACCAGCTCGTGGAGCAAGGCATCAACCCTCCCGGCCGGAACCATCAGCCAGACCGCTCTGGGTGGGGTGAGTTGTCGAATCAACTCAGTGAGACTGTTAACGCCCCGGCCCCCGTATTTGTCCAGTGTCTGGAGTGCCTCGGCATCCATGTCAAATCCGACCACTTCGTGCTTCGCGCCAAGGAGTCGGCGGGCCATGTTAATGCCCATCCGGCCCAAACCAATCAAACCCAGTTTCACGTTCTCGTCTCCGGTGAGAGGGAGGATCCCAGCTCAGGATCCCTCATAGTTGAGAAGGTCAAGCAGCCGGACCCGGAAAACCCGCCGGTTCCTGGTTTTGAGGGCTTCATAGTCGCCATCCGCCTGTGCTCTGATCAGTTCACCAAAACCATAAGCCTGTCCAGGAATGGGCAGGGTTTCCTTGAAGTCATCCAGAAATTGGATGAAAACCCCACTTTGAGGCCCTCCTTTGTGAAGCTGACCGGTTGAGTGAAGGTAGCGGGGACCAAACTCCAACTGAGTGGCAACTTGGTAACGGTCCCTGAGCCGCAGGCGAAGGTCTTCCAATTGCGAGCGGTAGGGGGAGTCCAGGTCGATGTAAGCCTGAAAAGCGAGGTAGTCGCCCGGCCGAATGCTTCCAAAGGCCTTTGCAGGTGAATCCAGGGGAGGGGCTGCGGTTGGGCTTTTTCCGCAAAGACGCAGTCCAGCGGCCTGTTTCGCGCTTTCGACATCCGGCTGATCAAACGGATTAAGCCCCAGCAGATGCCCGGCAACAGCCGTTGCAAACTCCCACCGGAAAACTTCAGCACCCAGGCGCTCGGGTTTCAGCTCAGGCAGGACGACTTGTGCTTGATCGGCTTGGTCTAGGGCTTTCCATCCCTCGGACAGGGTATCCAAAGTCACGAACAGACGATCGGATCCGTAATTTCGGGCCTGGGTCAGGGGTTCACCTTGAATAGGAATGATCCCGTGATTGTGCTTCCCGGTGGACTCTGCCAGGAGTTGCTCCAGCCAGCCCCCGAACCGAGAGACCGTCGGTGGTAGGATGAGGGTGCACTTATCACGTCCGGCTTGGGCTTCTAGGCCCAGCATGGTTCCGAGAACGAGGCCCGGGTTTTCATGCGCCGGGACACAGGGTGCACAGGCGGTGGCCATGGCCTCGGCACTATGAAGCCATGCCTGTAGAGAAACTCCCTTGAACGCCAGGGCAACCAATCCGAAATAGGAAAGTGCCGAGTAGCGACCCCCGATGGTTGGATCGTTTCTAAACAACGCACGAAATCCCCGACTCAATGCCAGTTTTTCAAGTTCGGTACCCGGGTCCGTGATGGCCAGGTAGTGGGAGCCGTCCGGGTCCCGCGCCCAGAACAGCTCCAGTTGGGAACGCGTCTCCAGGGTCTTGCCGGATTTGGATGCGATGACCACTAGGCTTTTGCCGGGTTGATAGCGATCCAGGACCCTCTTCAGGGTAACGGGGTGACTTGTGTCCAGCACTTCGATGCGGACCCCCTTTGCAGTCGGCCAAGCCTGTTCGACGACCCGGGCGAAGAGGCTGGAACCCCCCATACCGCACCATAGAATTTCCCGGATGCCGGAGCGGACGAGTTCGGCGGCAAAATGTTCCAGGCGGGTGGCGTGATCCTGCATGTAACGAGGGGTATCCAGCCATCCCATCCGGTTGGTGATTTCGTCCGGCTGGGGTTGCCAGATCCGGTAATCACGTTTCCAGAACCGTTCCACAAGTTTTTCGTTTTGCAAAGATGTGAGCTTCTCGGACAGGGTTTTTCCAAGGGGGCCTTCGTAATGGGGAAGTGAGGAAGTTGTACGCGCCTGGCCCAGGGCCTTCGTTTTCTGACGCAGCCGTTCAGTCAGGTTATCGAAAGACTGAACAAATGCCTGTTGACCCTCCAGTTGCAGGGTTCTCGCCCATTGCTCGAGGTCAATACCAAGGTCGCGGGCTTGGGCCAGTGTTTTTTCCGCTGACCCCATGGATAGGAAGTCTTGAGGCTGACCTGCGGCCGCAAAAGCCAAAAGGGTTGCTTCGGGGACCGTGTTGATCGAGTGGGGTGCCAGCAGTCGATCCACATAGTAGGTTGCAGACAGGGACGGATCCTTGGCCCCCGTGGAAGCCCAGAGCAAGCGCTGGGGGTGCGCACCCGCCG
>JAJYFY010000082.1 GCA_021785265.1 Pseudomonadota bacterium | reverse complement strand
CATCATGGCAACCTTTCTCCTCATGATCGGCCTCCTTCTCACCCAAAGCCTCTTGGGAATTCTCAGCCGGCCACTCCACTTCCAGCCGAAGAACCGGCTGGAAGCCCTGGTCATCTGGCCCCGGAACATCAGTCTGTCACGCTTCTGGAGGGAGGCTGCACCGGCACTCAAGACCGTAGCCGGTGTCCAGTCGGCTGCCGTCGGGATGATGGTTCCCTTTAACAGTCTGATGAGTTCACATTCGGTGATTCATTCACCAAAGCCTCCTCACGACTCTCTCTATGTGCATTGGTTTCCGATTTCGCGGAACTATTTCTCAACGCTCGGCATCCCGCTTCTGGCCGGCCGGAGCTTCTCGGACGCCGAAGAACAGCAGGGCGCCCCGGCTGTCATTATCAGTGCCCGCCTTGCCAGACGCCTCTTTCACCATACCCGGGTCGTCGGAAAGACGCTCGGCCGAAAACATCCGGTTCCCATCGTGGGCGTGGCCTCTTCCGTGGCCTGGCAGGCCACCCCGGAGACGCACATCGCCGGATCCGTCTATTTCCCCCTGCGGGTGAAAAACTACACGAGCAGTGCGACCAATGTGATCCTGCAGGTCCGCGCGGTCACACCGGCTTTGGAACAGCGGATCCGCAGCACCCTCGAACGTGCCGTGCCCGGTGCCGCCATCACCCATCTCACGGCCCTCACCACCATGGTCCACGACTCCGACCGGCTCTTCGAGAGCCTGGCCGAGATTACCTTAGCCTTCGCGCTCGTCGCGCTCTTCCTCACGATCTTCGGCATCTACGCGCTGACGGCACAGTCCAGCCTCAATCGCCGCCAGGAATACGCCATCCGTTCGGCACTGGGCGCCACCCCCGTCTCGGTCAGCCGCCTGGTCCTCACCGAGACGGCCTGGATGCTGGGAGTCGGTCTGGCCATCGGCCTCACCCTGTCTCTTGTTCTGACCCACCTCCTTGAAGGTGCCCTGTACAAGGTGGGCGCAATCAACGCTCCAGCCGATCTGATCGGCATCCTCGTCATCATCGCGACCACGCTCATGGCCTCCTGGATCCCGGTCCGGCACACCTTCCGGGCCGGGATCGTGGGCGAACTCCGTCCCGGTGCAGCATGAAATCCACTTCATGCCTTTCATGAGGACATGCGCATGAAGCCTGTCACCCGCGAAAGCCGCGAGACCCTGGTCCGCCTCGCCCGGGAATGGCCCTTCTCCCTGACCGCGACCCTGACGCTGGCCCTCGGCATGGGCGTGATTCTGGCCGCCTCATGGATTTTCTACACCACCTTCGTCGAACCCCTCCCTTATCTCCAGGGCAGCCGCCTGGTCAGTCTCTCGCTCACGATGCCCGGCAACAGCGGAATGACCCATCCCATGTCGCAGGTGGCCTACCGCCGCTTCCGGAACGGGGCAGGGGCTCTGGCAGATTCTGCCTTCTATTTCCGGAAGGGCGAGAACCTTGATTTGGGAGGGCGGGCGATCCGGGTCACCGGCGTCGAAACCACGGGCTCCCTGTTTTCGACACTCGGAGTGAAACCGCTCCTCGGACGGGTTTTCGGGGATCGGGCCGATGAGCCCGGTCAACCCCACGTCGTCGTTTTGGGGAACCGCTTCTGGCGGGATGATTTCGGGGGTCGCCCCAACGTGATTGGACAAAACCTCGAACTCAACCAGACCGCCTACACGGTGATCGGCATCATGCCGCGGGGGTTCCGCTTTCCGGTCCGGGGGGTCGATTTCTGGGAGCCCTATCCTCTCATTTCTTACAACTATCACTATTTCCAGTTGACGGCATTCCGGGGGCACATGATCGGGCGACTGGCTCCCGGTCAATCCCTGGCCACCCTCAACACCGAGGTTCGCACCCTCACCACCGGTCTCATCCACCGCTTTCCGCCCTCGGCCCGGCAGTTTTTCCGGCATTTCTCGGCCCGGGCGGAAGGCTGGCGTACCTCCCGTACCGGTCATCTCCAGCTCATGCTCACGCTCATCGAGATCTCCTCCCTCCTGCTCCTCGCGCTCGTCTGGTTCAACCTCGGGAACCTGTTCATCGCCCGGGGGATCACCCAGCGCGGAGAACTGTTGCTGCGCAGTGTCCTCGGGGCAAGCCCCCGGGATTTCCTGCTCCGCCACGCGCTCGAGGCGACCACCATCGGCCTTTTGGCCACCCTGACCGGCTGGCTTTTAGCCCAGGGGCTCCTCGTCTGGATCCAGTCGCTCCGGGTATTGCCCGAGGTGACAAGCCTCACCCGGAACACTCCGGTTTTGGCCATCTTGATCCTGGCTGTCGGCGGAGGGTCGATCCTCGTGATGACCCTCGTACCCCTGGCGCTTTCGATCCGGAGAGATCCCAGCCTGAACCTCCGTGACGCCGGATCCCGGAGCGGAGGATCCCCGGGTGCGGCACGGGCCCGCCGGGGCCTGGTCACGGTCCAGATCGCACTCGCCACCACCCTGGCCGGGGTCTCCCTCCTCCTGACCCACACGCTCTTCAACCTGGCCTCCGTCGAGCCGGGTTTCAGGACCCAGCACATCATGGCCTTCGACATTGATCTCGCCGCAAACGCTTCGACTCCCTCCAACCCCTGGGCTACCCTCGAGCGCCTGGGACGGGCCATCCGGCAGATCCCGGGAGTCAATGACGCTGGGATCTCGAGCGGACTGCCCTTCGGCCTGGGCGGATCCGATGTCAATGCGCTCTTCCAGGAACCCTGGAACTCGCATGACCCCATGCTCGGAGCCTACATCCGGGTGACCGACAGCCGTTTCCTTAAAATCCTGGGATTGGATCCACTCCGTGGACGACTCTTCACTCCCCTGGATATCCGCTCGAAAGCGGGAGTGGCCGTGATCGACCGGCTCGCTGCCCGTCAACTGTATGGGATCCGGGATCCCATCGGACGGATCTTCACGTTAAATAGCCCGAATAACCGAAACCCGGCCCTGCGGTTCCGGGTCGTGGGCTTGGTCCACACCGTCCGCAACAAACATCTGGGTCGGCAACCCCAAACCGGAAACGTCTACCTCGATGCCCCGCAAGCCCTCCTGCTCTCTGGACACTCCGGCTGGTACCATTTTTCCCGCTGGGTTTTCGTGATCCGGAGCCCCCTCCCAGCCGGCCTCTTGAGAGGGGATCTCAGCCAGACCTTGCACCGGATCCTTCCTGGGCTCCCCCTTTACCATTTCCGCACTCTCCAGGCCCGCCTGGATCGTCGACTCCGGAGCCGACAAACCCTCCTCGGACTCGTGAGCCTCTTCGCTTTCGGATCACTTCTGCTGACAGTGGTCGGTCTCTACGGGGTCGAAAGCTATCTCGTGAGCCAGAGACTCCGCGAGTTCGGCATCCGGGGCGCACTCGGAGCAGACCGTCCTGCGCTGATCCGACTCGTACTCGGGGAATCCGCCCGGCTTTTTCTCGCGGGCATGATTCCTGGCTTGATCGGCATGCTGCTCGTGGGTCATCTCTTTTCCACCCTGCTCTACGGGGTTGCTCCGGACGATGGAGCCAGCATCGCGATTCTGCTCGTGGTTTTCGCCCTGGTCTTCCTGCTGGCCACCTGGATACCGACCCGCCGGGTCGGACGGCTCGACCCGAGCCTCCTTCTCCACACAGAGTAAGCCGTGGAACCCCTCTCTCATCCGATTCCTCCCGGCCTGAATCTCACCTGATCTGGAGACCCACCCATGTCCCGCTTCGCCGATTTCCTTGAACAGTCGCTCCAGGCCCTCCGGCACCTGATTCGGGAACGGCGTTTCATGATCGCCTTCGTGACCACTCTGGCGCTCGGCCTCGCCGCCAACATGGCGGTTTTCGCGGTGCTTGACGCCTATCTCCTGCGCCCATTGCCCTATCCCGCGAGCCGGAGGCTGGTCGATATTTTTACCAGTACCCGGGCAATCCGCCTGCGGTCCATTTCTTCGACCGCCTATCATGAACTGCGCCAGCTCAAAATCTTTAGCGCCTCGGGACTAATCCGGAACGAACGGAGCGCCCGGATCCGTCTCCGTCCGGGCACTCCCCCGCGCCTCCTTCCCGCGGCCTACGTGACCGCTTCTCTCTTCCCGACGCTCAGGATCCCACCCCTCCTCGGCCGCTGGCCGTCTACTGCATCCGGGAAAGCGGATGGTCCCCGCGAAGTGGTTTTGAGCAAAACCTTCTGGCTGAACACTTTTCGCGGGAACCCGGATGCCGTGGGAAAGACGCTGATCATCAACAGCCAGTCATTCACGATCGTGGGCGTCATGCCCAAAAGCTTCTCCTTCCCCTCAAGGCGCACCCAGCTCTGGATCTCCGCGCTCCTCAGGAATGAAAACCGGAAAAATCCTTTAAATGGGGTGAATTCCGTGATGATCGCACGCCTGGCGCCCGGGGTCACACCCGGTGTCGTGAAGGACGCACTCGACTCCGGTTTCCGCCGTTTGATGCAGAAAGCCCCTCCTGATTTGCAGCTCTTCGTCCGGCGTGTCCACGCGTACGCCGGCTTTTCCACACTCCGCCACTGGCTCGTGGGATCGACCGGGAAGCGTCTCCTCATCATCCAGCTCGGGGCGGGCCTGCTCTTGCTGCTTGCCCTCTCCAGCCTGACCAACCTGGCCCTCGTCCGCCAGCTTGGCCACTTTCATGAACAGGCCCTCCGCACCGCCCTCGGGGCACGGTTCCGTGATGCACTCCCGACACTCCTCGGGGAGGCCGTGGTCCTGGCCAGCCTGTCCCTCCTCATCGCCTGGCCGCTCGCGCACCTCGGTGCCCAGGCGTTCGTCGCTTTCGGTATCGGCTCCCGCCACACGGCCTTCAAGGCCGGACCACCCATCTGGAGCTGGTTGGCCCTCTGGCTCCTGACCATCCTGACTGCCTGTTTGATTATCGGACTGCCCCGGCTTCTCTTCCTCAGACGAAACTCCCGATCCCTTTGGGCCGGCGGCAGCCGGGTGCTTGAATCGCTTGCCATCGACCGCCTCCGGGTGGGCCTGAGCATCGTCCAGATCGGGCTTGCGGTCTTGCTCCTCATCACGACCTTTCTGGTCGGGCAGAGCTTGGCGGGGATGCTCGGAAAAAACCCCGGCTTCAGGACCCGCCACATCGCCGTGGCCCAGATCATCCTGTCCCGATTGGATCGCGATCACTGGAGCCATTTCAAGGCGGTCGAGGGTGAATTGGGCGGGATGCTGAAACGCCTACCCGGCCATCCGGCGTACAGCCTCGGGCGCGGCATTCCCTTTCTGGGTGGGGGTTACTCCGTTTTCGTGCCCGGTACTGATTTTGGATCCGCGCGACACAAGATCCTCGCATCCGACGTCATTGTGGGACCGGGAATGCTCCAGCTCCTGGGCGTGCATCTCCTTTCCGGACACCTGATTGATGAACGGGATCTCGTGGAAAATGCACACGTGATCGTGGTGGATCAGCGCCTGGCTCGGGGACTTTTTGGAACTCCCCACGTTGTCGGGAAAATCATCTCCGGGTTGAACTCCGGATTGCGCATCGTGGGTGTGGTCGGGAGCATTCACGATCACTTCGATCCGGCTTATCGATCGATCAGTGGAACCGTTTTTTATCCTGATGAAAAATCGGTGTTTCCCATTGGAACCAGTCACCTAGATGTGCTCCTCCGCTCCAGGCTTCCCTCCTCCCTGCTCCATCATGAGCTCGAGACGGCGCTTCACCATCGCCTGCCCAACCTGGTGCTCGCGCGGTTCACCAGTTTTCCTACCGTAATCCATCACGCCCTCAGAGGCACCTCGGCTTTGGCTATCCTGATTGGCGCCTTCGGCTTTTTGGCGCTCACGCTGGCGAGCATCGGCACCTTTGGCGTGATTGCCTATCTGATTGGTCTTAAGGAACGGGAACTGGCCCTCCGCGAAGCGCTGGGAGCCACTCCAGATGCCATCACCTTGCGGGTCCTCCGCATGGGAATCTGGCTCTGGCTCGCCGGTTCCGCCTTGGGTCTCGCCACCGCCTGGTGGGCGCTACATCTCCTCACCGAACGGCTTTACGGCCTCGAGACCTCGCAGCCCATGGGTTACCTCCTCCCGACCCTGGCGGTCGGACTGGCCGTCCTCTCGGCCTGCGCGATCCCCGCGCTCCGGCTGAGACGGCTATCCCTTTTGCAAGTCCTCCGATCGTAAGCGCCCGGGACCTCGGTCAGATCCGCCGGATCCCGGTCGAGGGAAGGCCCAAATCCGGTGGCAACGCACCGGATCGAGATCGTGCGCCAGAAGCACGAGAAAAATCACCGCCTGAGAAGGAGATCGGGGCCTGACCAAAGGATGCCAATGAACCGTGCAGTGGTTGTTCACGCAGATGGGGCAAATTTCGCACCGGGCCGCGTTTGATCACCGGTAAGCCGGTGCCAGCGATCCGTCGGACCAGACGGGAACCAAAACATAAAACACCGCAGTGTGCGTTCTGGCACTCACGTAGATAGGGCCGCCCGGCAGGTTGGCTCCCCAGTCCGGCATCTCCTCGCGTGGGAAATAAAACATCAAATGGGGACGCCACGGCCCTGGCAGTCCCCCAACCCCTCGCCCTTCCTTCGACATCATGTAGGACATTGCCCCCGGCTCTGGCGCCTTGAATACCCCCTCAGTCCAGTCGGACCTTTGCCGCGTTCTGATCTGCCGCCGGGTCGCGCCGGCCATCACCCATCGCGTCCGTCGCAGATAGCGCGGGAGAATTGAGCGGGCACCTGCCGGATTGAAGCAGAACGGAAAGCGGGACCGGGG
>JAJYFY010000081.1 GCA_021785265.1 Pseudomonadota bacterium | reverse complement strand
AGTGACCAAGGCCGATTTGCGACACGGGCTTGGCGCCATCACAGCCATTGATCCTGCCCTGCTGGCCCGGCGCAAGTCAGGATTCAATGTGCCAGTTCGGCAGTGGCTGACGAACGAGCGATCCAATGACAGCTTGGAGCGCGGAATGAGGGCGTGGGCGAGGGAGCTTCTGAATGACCGGTTTTCTGGTATGCTTAAGTGAGATCGGAGTTTGGCGAACTATAGTGAGAATTATGCCTCCGTTGAATTCTGAGTGGGTGCCGATCATGGATAGAATACTGCCAGAAAACCCGATGAGGAATCATGGAGAAGGCAGTGGCGAAGCTATTCGGGGTGGTCTAGGGGATCAGCGCCCTCGTTTATACGGGAGCTTCCATGTCAAGGCCCGGACATTAACGATTCCGTGGACTTCACCATCGGCAGCAACCTTTTTTCAGATGGTCGGGATCCCGCCGAGCTTGAGTCAGTATAGATCGACCTGTCGCCGGTCGCCATCAAGAGGAGCCACGATTTGACCGGGAGAGATTTTGAAGGGTAGCGTAAGAACAGGATGGATCGCAATCAAATTCCGAAATCTTGGGCGGCGAGTCGGGGTAAACCGCGTGATTGCAGCTTTCGGATCCGCAACCGTTTATGAGAAGTCGTTCCAGGCCGCACTGCTCACAGGACTGCATTGCGGTGACGTGGTCTGGGATGTTGGGGCCAACGTTGGCTTTTATTCGCGACTGCTCGCGAATCGGGTCGGTTTATCCGGAGTGTGTTACAGCTTTGAACCCAGTGCTTTAAACCGTGCTCGATTCGAGAGCACGGGGATTCCTGAAAACGTCATTCTGCTGCCTTTTGCTCTGGGGGAAAGCGTGGGGACGATCCAACTGATCCAAGGTTCTGATCCGCTTGGAGCAACGAGTTTTGTCGTGGAAAATCACGCGGATTCAGAAGGAGAGGTCATCCAGGTTGAATGCATGACCGGTGACCTGCTCGTGGCGAATGGGCAGGTACCGGTACCTCAATGCATTAAAATTGACGTGGAGGGTTATGAATGGGAAGTACTACAAGGTCTCCGAAAAACGCTTGCGAATAAACGACTTTTTAGGGTTGGGTTGGAAGTCCATTTTGCAACTCTAGCGGCCCGCGGACATGCTCAAAGGCCCCGGGAAATTGAGTTCTTTCTCCAAGAATATGGTTACGGCTGTCGCTGGATTGATTACTCGCATCTCCTAGCCGAGAGGACGCGGTGCGAGTACTGAACCTGAAAAATACCGATCTTTGTGTTTCGCGACTATCATTCGGAACAGCAACGCTCCATCATTGTGTGACCTCAGGAGAGCGACAAACTTTGCTTCGTTATGCATTCGATGCGGGTTTCACCCACTTTGATACATCCCCTTATTACGGGTACGGCTTGGCCGAGGCGGAGCTTGGCCGTCTGCCACAAGAAATCCGTAACCGGATGACGGTATCTAGCAAGGTGGGACTTTATCCTCCATTGGAAACCACAAACTGGCCGATTCTCATAGGACTCAAGGCTGTGGGGCGCATCCGGCCCCTGTGGGGAGGTCCCTTATGGAATGGATCCCTGAAACAGGCAGATCGGAGCCTCGAGGCTTCTCTCAGGCGGCTGAACCGGGATCTGCTTGATCTCCTCTTTCTCCATGAGCCCGTATGGTCGGAAACCCTCTCAGATGCGTGGTTTCCCTGGCTGGAGTCGAAAAGAAGTGAGGGCAAGATCCGGTTTTGGGGAATCGCGGGTCCGTGCGAAAAACTCGTTGACTTTCTGGACAGTGCGACACCTTTGGCACAAATCATCCAGTGTCGCGATAGTCGTCCCGGGTGTGAAGCAGATCCCTGTCTCTTGCGCGGGCAGTCTCCCCATCTGGTCTACGGAGTGCTCCGCGGGAATCCACCCGGTGATGCGCCAGAAATCTTGCGATGGGCGCTCAGGCGTCATCCTCATGCATCGATTCTGGTATCAAGCAGGAAAACGGAACATGTGGGCGCTTTATCAGACTGGGCAGACGAGAAGTGAGAGCTCGGATCCTTCATCCCTCCGATCTGGTTGACGGGCATCGATCACTGTCAGCCGAAGTTTGTATCGTCGGGGCGGGAGCCGCTGGCATCTATCTGGCCATTCAGTTGTCGCGACGGGGGATCTGTGTCCTTTTGGTTGAGGCGGGCTCCGTACGCCCCCAAGACAGCCAATCGATTGGTTTTGAAGCGGAGTTTTCCGGTGAGATCTACGGAGGAGCGGTTCGGGGTCGTTACTTCGGGCTCGGGGGTACGACGGTACAGTGGGGTGGACAGCTCTTCCCCTACTTTCCGACACACGCCAGGCCGTTTGATGCTTCGTGGAGTACCACCTGGCCAACCATCGAGACAACCGTAGCCTGCCTCCTGCGACCCGTTCTAGCCTTCCTAGATCTCCCTGATGAATGTTTTTCAGCAGATTTGTCATGGGTGGGCCTGTCAGGATGCGAAAAAGAAATGCGACAGGAAGGACTATCGATCACAAGTTCTATTTGGTTGCCTTTCCGGCGTCGCAACTTTGTCCGTCTTCTGAATGAAGAATCCAGCCCCTCTCTCACGGTGCTCACAGATGCTGTGGCGGCCGGATGGCAGGTCGCTGATCTAGCGGGTGGTTTTGCACGGGTCCGCACTCTTGCGGTTCATTGTGCCGGCCGGACTTTGGAAGTCACAGCACCGTATTTTGTCATCACTGCCGGAGCAATTGAATCTGCACGCCTGCTACTTGAACTTGATGCTATCCATGATTTTCGTGTCCTTCCCAGAAGTGCTGCATGTGGGTGCTACCTGTCCGATCACCTGAGCATCGCAATCGGTAGCGTGCAACCAGTGGATATGAAACAGTTTGTTTTGCTCTTCGCCCCACGCTTCTTCCGTTATGGCATGCGATCTGCGAGGATACTTGGGATCGGGTCCGAGTATGCAGCATGGCCCCGCTTTTTCGCGCACTGGATCTTCGACCAAAAAAGCGCCGGGTTTTCAGTTGCCAGGGATTTTTTCCAGTCCGTTCAGCGCGGTCGGCTCACGGCCCCACCTGTGGGTTTTCTGGTCAAAAGCTTGCCGGGGCTGGCTCAGTTGGGCTGGACCCGATTTGTCAGGAAACGCCTTGCGATTCAGGGGCAGACTCTCGTTCGTCTGCAACTCGACTTCGAACAAAATCCGGTCCGGACAAACCGTGTTACCTTGGGACGTGAGAAAGACCGACATAGACGCCCTCGAGCGGTGGTCCACTGGCGGATCGGCGAGCAAGATCGAAAGGATGCCTCGGCTGTGGCGGAACGGGTCCTCTCCGCTTGGAAGCGGATGGGTGAAAACCATATCGTTCCTCCCGTCATACCGTACGCTTCCTTCCAAGAGGAAAAACTTCACGACGTGTATCACCCGGTAGGAACGACTCTGCTCGGCGACCACCCGGAAGCAGTTGTGGATTCGGATTGTTTGGTGAGGGGCACGAGTAACCTCTGGACCGTCTCAACCGGAATCTTCCCGACTGCCGGGGTGGCCAATCCCACGTTGAGCCTCCTTTGCTTTGCGGATCGACTGGCTCAAAGTCTGATAGGGAAGCTCGATTGAAGCTCGGGGATCCCGAATGGTTCGATGCGGGCGCCGCAGGGCGACCCAAGATCCTGATTCTCGCGGGCTATTATCCTCCCGCGAAGCGGGCTGGAGGGCCCACCCGGAGCGTCTACGAAATGACCCGGAACCTACCGCAGTATGCATTCTATGTGTACTGCCGGGATCGCGAGTTCGGAACCCGGGAGGAACTACCGGGGGTCACCCGTAATTGCTGGCAACCAAGGGATCAGACATGGGTCTTTTACGCCTCGTTTTGGAGACGGATCGCCCCGGAGGTCCTGCGAATCATCCGCAATATGCGTCCGGATACGATCTATGTCTGCAGCTTTTTTACCCGGGAGCCAACCATCCAGTTGCTCTGCCTGCGCCGAATGGGACTCATTGGGCGGACCGCCGTTATTCTGGCCCCGCGTGGGGAGTTTTCGGAGGGTGCGCTTTCGCTCAAATCCAAACGCAAGCGGATCTATCTGGGGTTTGCCAAACTCTTGGGTTTTAGCCGAGGGCTGATCTGGCATGCCTGCAGTCTCGAGGAAGTGAAATCGATCAGGCGCGTCATGGGTGCAAAGACGGAGGTGATTCTTGCGTCCAATTATCCTCCGAAGCCCAGCGCAGATGGGGTGAAGTGCCATGTCCCCAAGCAAGAGGGGTGTGCACGCCTGATCTTTCTCTCGAGGATCTCGCCAAAGAAAAACCTGCTTGGCGCCCTTGAGATTCTGTCCCGGGTTCAAGCGCCGGTCTATCTTGACATTTACGGGCCGATCGAGGATCCGGCTTACTGGACTCGCTGCCGCCAGCTCCTCCGTGAGCTGCCCGGGCATGTAACAGTCTGCTATCGGGGGCCGGCGGACCCGGGTGCGGTCGGTGGAATCCTGAGCCAGTACGATGGCCTGTTGCTTCCAACGCTCGGGGAAAACTACGGCTATGTGATCGTCGAAAGCTGGGCTGCTGCAACTCCGGTCCTGATCAGTGATCGGACTCCCTGGACCGATCTCGAGGTGGCTCGGGCGGGATGGTCCATTCCTTTGGGGGATCCCTGGTTGTTTGCCCAACGGATCGACCAACTGGCGGAGATGACCGAAACCGAGCATGCCGAATGGCGGAGTGGGTCTCTTTCTTACTTGCGACGTCTTGAGGATGGGGCGTTGCCAGATGCGTATGCACGCCTTTTTTCTGCGGCCGATTCCCGATTGACGAGCCGGGGGAGGCGATGAGTCGCAACCTGCCCATCGTGACCGTGATTGTCCTGGTGAAGAACGAGTCTCTCCACTTGAGTCGGCTGATTCGCAGTTTTGATGCGGTTCCCTCCCGTTTCGTGATAGTGGACTCTGGAAGCACTGATGGCACGGCAGAGCTGGCGCGCCAGCTTGGCGCTGACGTCTACGCGCATCCGTTCGAGAACCATGCCCGGCAGTTCAACTGGGCACTCGAGACAATACCGGTGGACACGCCCTGGATCATGCGGATGGACGGGGACGAGTATCTTCTGCCCGAACTTGCCGCCGAGATGGCTCGGGTATTGCCCGCCTCTGACCGTGAGGTCAGCGGGTGGTTCATTCGCCGACGGGTCTACTTCTGGGATCACTGGATCCGGCATGGAGGCTATTATCCGACCTGGTTGCTCAGAATCTGGCGAACGGGTAGGGGGTGCCTCGAAGATCGGGCGATGAATGAGCATGTGGTTCTGAAAGGGGGGGGATCTATTCTTCGCATGAAGCACGATCTCGTCGACAACAATCTCAAGGGGCTGGGGTTCTGGATCGACAAACACAATGGATATTCGGATCGTGAGGTGCTGGATTTCCTGTATCGTCCCGAAGGAGATGCGCCTCCCGGGCAGGCCGGACTGAGGCGGAGACTCAAGCTTTCGATTTACATGAGGGCACCCGTTTTTTTCAGGGCATGGCTATACTGGATTTACCGCTATTTTATCCGGCTGGGATTTCTGGACGGTCTGCCGGGGATGGTCTTTCATTTTTTGCAGGGTTTTTGGTACTGGTTTCTGGTTGATGCGAAACTCTATGAACAGAGATTGAAGGAAAGGCGGAAGAGGTTCCCGCGGGCCGGTCAGGACCCCGGGTAGCAGGTGTGGGTCTCGGGTCGCGGCAAACCAGAGTGAGATTCTGTCCTTACACCGGGGATTCCCTGGCCGTTGCGGAATCGCCTGTCGAGCCGATCCCTGCAACCTTCAAACAAACGGATGGAGCGATTACGATGGGGGAAATCTTTGGACTCAGTGATTTTCATTCCGATTTACCGGCATGTCTCTTGGTAAATGTCCGCCTCGTTGCGGCTGTGCAAGAGGAACGCTTTCGCTGGATCAAACGCTGGGCAGGCTTCCCGCGTCACGCCGTCGCCTACTGCCTGGAGAGCGCGGGGCCCAGCCTGGGGGATTTCTCCGGAACCTTCTATTACAGCGATCCAAAAGCCAATCTGCTCAGGAAGATCGCTTTTGTCCTGATCCACCGGCCGGAATTCCTGATACCCCGGATCTGGAGCTTCTGCTGGGACCCGCCCGGGCCCCCGACCACCCGCTCGAGGAGCGCCATCGCGATATTGCCTGTTCTGTACAGGCCGTCTACGAGCAGGCATTCTTTGCCCTGCTGCGCAGTCTGCATCGCGTCTATCGCGTGGATGCCATCGCTCTGGCCGGCGGGTGCGCGATGAACTCGGTCGCCAATGGAAAAATCACCTTGGAAACCCCGTTCCGGAAGGTCTATGTGCAACCGGCTGCAGGCGATGCCGGTGGGGCCCTGGGAACTGCGCTCGTGGCGTCCTGCAGAACCGGATCCCTGAAGTCCCGTTTCCGGATGGCTCACGCCTACTGGGATCCGGAGTTCCGCGATGCGGATTTCGAAGCGCTCATCGCGAACGTCGAGCCGCTTTCGAAGCGGTCGGCTTTCAGATCACTCGCAGCCCGGACTCTCGGGCTCTGTGTGCAGATGTTGCGGAATCGATTGCCCAGGGGCAGGTGGTCAGCTAGTTCCAGAGTCGCATGGAATGGGGTCCCTAGGCACTGGGCAACCGATCCATCCTCTGCGATCCTAAGCGGAGAGACATGAAGGCGATCCTCAACGCGAAGATCAAGCGGAGGGAATCCTTCCGGCCTTTTGCTCCCTCGATCCTGAGGGAGGAAGTCGCGAACTGGTTCGAGATTGATGAC
>JAJYFY010000080.1 GCA_021785265.1 Pseudomonadota bacterium | reverse complement strand
GCCACTTTGAGCACAGCGGCCTCGGGCTTTCCTGCCGGGCGCACCGGGGTTCCCGGCTGAACTCCCTGTTCTCGGGCATCATCCGGATGCATGAACAGTGAGCGAGAGCGGCGCGCCAGCGGCGTCTTTTGAAGCGGGATCGACCGGCGGACGTAGGGGTCGGTCCCATAGACGGCCCGTCGTCCCATCCGGTAGGGAAAGCGGACAAGTGGAGGAACGGGTCCGTCTTCGGTCTTCGCGACGCCGGCTTGGGAACCCCTCACGGGGTAGCGCTCGCGTGCCCTGATTTCCTCGAGCACATCCTGTCGCCGATCGTAGCTGAAACCGGAAAGACCCAGTCGTTGTCCCAGCACCGTGAGGATTTTCCATCCACTTCGGGCATCCCCCCAGGGTGGAACCATGGCTTCGAAGCTTTGTTCCTCGCCGGAAAGATCAATATAGGTTCCACCCGTCTCCGGAATCGCTGCAAGCGGCAGGATCACCGAGGCATGGGCCGCGTGGGAGGGGGCGAGCCAGCTCGCGAAAACCAGAAGTTCCGACGCCTGGGCGATGGCCTGAAGTGCCCGATCCCCGTCCCAGAGATCGTATTCCGGTTCAACACCAAACAGGGAATAGAGTTTTTTCGGTTGATCGAAGAGGCCGGGCAGTGACTCTCCTCGATCAGGCCACAGCCGGGCGACCTGTTCCGCCCCCACCGCATTGGCTCCCGCCGGCAGATCAACAAGCCGCGCCCCAGAGGCTTTCGACAGGGCCACCGTCAGGGCTCGGATCCGGCTGCCTTCCGGATGGGCTTCGACCAGCTCCCCCAGAACGAGAACCGCTTCAGGACCCGCGGAGAGGATTTCACCGAGCAGATCGAGTTCCGTGGGCGAAAGATGCGACCGCTCGGCCCAAGACGTCGCCCAAGCCAGAGGGCCCTTAAAGCTCCCGGGATTGACCTTCTCCACCAGTGCCGCAAGCGCCGCCACTTGCCCCCAGGGACCGAGCGGCCGATCGAAAAGAAGTGGCAGGCGGCTTTCAAACTGAACGGGATTCAGGGCGGCGAGACGTGCGCCTGCTCCTGCGGCACGCCGGAGTCTCCAGCTGATCAACGGGTACTCTGAACGGAGATCAGTCCCGATCAAAAGAACGCCTTTCCGGCTTTCCCACTCGTCCCCCGAGAGGACACCGGGCACCTCTGCCCGCGCTCCCCTCGGTTCATCCCGGAAATCCGCCCGGTACAGACGGGCATCAATGTTGCGAACCCCGAGACCGCGCAACAGCTTCTCGTAGAGATAAAGCTCCTCGAGTGTGGCCTGCGGAGAGATCAGGGCACCGACGGAGTCCGGCCCCTCCCGGGACACAGCCTCCGTCATTTTATTTGCGCAGATGTCCAGTGCCTCGTCCCACGAAGCCTCCCGGAGTTCGCCGTCCGCCCTCACCCGAGGCGTGCCCAGCCGATCCTCGTGATAAAGACCGGCATAACTGAAACGATCCCGGTCTGACAGCCAGGTTTCATTGCGCCCCGCAGCGGGCCGGGGCACAACCCGCATGAGGCGCCCCCGCAATGTATGCCCGTAAAGATTCGATCCCATGGCATCATGAGCGGAAATGCCGGGCAGCGCGAGGAGTTCCCAGCTCCGTGCCGCAAACCGGAAAGGCTTCGAGTTGAGTGCGCCCACTGGGCACAGGTCGATGATGTTGCCGGACAGTTCCGAGGTGATTTCTCCAGCAAGAAAGCTTTTCACGGCGGACCGTTCCCCCCGACCGACGATGGCGAGCTCCTGGGCGCCAGCCACTTCCTCGAGAAAACGCACGCAACGGGAACAAAAAATGCAGCGGGTCATATCGGTGCTGACCAGGGAACCCAGGCTCTCATCGGCAATGACCCGCTTGGGCTCCTCATAGCGCGAATGATCAAAACCATAGCCCATGGCCAGATCCTGGAGCTCGCACTCTCCGCCCTGGTCACAGACCGGGCAGTCCAGGGGGTGGTTGATCAGCAGGAACTCCATGGTCGCCCGCTGGGAATGGAGTGCCCCATCCGATTGGGTTCTGACACACATCCCTTCGGTCACCGGGGTCGCACAGGCCGGCAGCGGCTTGGGCGCTTTTTCAACCTCGACCAGGCACATCCGGCAGTTCGCCGCGATCTTGAGGTGCGGGTGGTAACAAAACCGGGGAATGTAAATTCCCGCCCGGTCTGCCACCTGGATAATCATTTCTCCCGGGCGGGCTTCGCAGGCCACCCCGTTGATCTCCAGGTGGACGGTTTTGGGTGTCACGTGAGCGTTCATGCGACCGACCGGATCAAGGAAGCCTTTTCCGCCTTCTGGAACGGACAACCCTTTTGGTTGATGTGGGCTTCGAACTCCGGAGCAAAATGCTGGAGAAAGCTCCAGACGGGCATGGCGGCCGCATCTCCCAGTGCGCAGATCGTCCGTCCCTCGATGTTGTGTGCCACCTTCACGAGACGGTCCAGATCCTGGAGTTGACCCCGCCCAGCCTCAATATCGCGGACCATCCGGTAGAGCCAGCCGGTTCCTTCCCGGCACGGGGTGCACTGGCCGCAGGATTCGGAATAATAAAACCGGCTGATCCGTTCCAGCACCCCGACCATGCAGGTCGTCTCGTCCATGACGATGACCGCACCGGAGCCCAGGAGGGATCCCGCCCGTTTGATACTGTCATAATCCATCCGCGTCTCCATCATGACTTCTCCGGGGAGCACGGGGACTGAAGAGCCCCCCGGGATCACCGCCTTGAGCTGGTGTCCCGAACGGATGCCGCCCGCCCGCTTCAGCAGGTCCACAAACGGGGTGCCCAGCGGAACTTCATAGTTGCCCGGGTGCGTAACGTGGCCGGTCACCGAAAAGATCTTGGGCCCTCCGGCCCCTGGCAGCCCCATGTTGAGAAACCACTGGGCGCCCTCACGCAGGATGCCGGGAACGGATGCCAGGGTCTCTGTGTTGTTGATCGTGGTGGGTGCCCCGTAGAGCCCAAAAGAGGCCGGGAACGGCGGCTTGAAACGCGGGAATCCCTTCTTGCCCTCGAGGGATTCCAGGAGGGCGGTCTCCTCCCCGCAGATGTAGGCTCCAGCCCCGAGGTGGATCCGGAGATCGACCGTAATCCCGCTGCCACCCAGGTTTTCCCCCAGGTAGCCTGCAGCATAGGCCTCCTCTACCGCCGTCCGGAATCGATGGTACGGTTCATCCTGAAACTCGCCGCGGATATAGTTGTATCCCACCCGCGCACCCATCGCATAACAGGCAATGGCCATGCCCTCGACGAGTGCATGCGGGTTGAACCGGAGGATGTCCCGATCCTTGCAGGTCCCCGGTTCACTCTCGTCCGAATTGCAGACCAGATACTTGGGTCCGGGGTGGGAAGCGGGCATGAAGCTCCACTTGACGCCCGTGGGGAAACCCGCCCCCCCACGCCCCCTCAGGCCCGACTGCTTGACTTGCTCGATGAGGGTAGCTGGAGCCGGCCGCTCGGTCAGGATTTTTTTCCAGGCCTGATAGCCTCCCAATCGGTGGTAGGTATCGAGGCTCCAGGACTCAGGTTCGCCGAGCGTGGCGTAGCAGAGCGGTCCCACGTGGCTATCGCCAGTCACTCGAGAGACTCCAGAATTTCGTCCACCCGTTCCGGGGTGAGGTGTTCGTAATAGATGTGATCGACCATCATCATGGGCGCTCCGGCGCAGGCCGCGAGACATTCCTCTTCCGGCTTGAGGTAGATTTTTCCATCTGCCGTCGCCTGTCCAGGACGGATTCCAAGACGTTTTTCAAGATGATCCAGGATCATGCCACAACCGCACAGCATGCAGGATACGTTGGTGCAAACCGAAACGCTGTGCCGGGCAGTTGGCTTGAGTTCGTACATGGAATAGAACCGGGCCACCTCCTCGACCGCCACCGGTGGCAGTCCGAGGTATTCGGCAACGGCGAGGAGGGATTCGGGCCGGATCCATCCCCCCTCATGCTCCTGGACGATGCGCAATGCCGCCAAAGTGGCGGAACGACGACCTTCCGGCGGATACTGGGCTATCCAGTGATCGATTTCGTGGCAGATTTCCGGGCTCAGGGTCGTCGGTTGGTTCACCGGTCGATCTCCCCGAAAACGATATCCTGGGTGCCGATGATAGCCACGAGATCCGGAATCATGTGGCCACGGGCCATCTCGTCCAGGGCGGCCAGATGGGCGAACCCCGCTGCCCGGATCTTGAGGCGGTAGGGTTTGTTGGCTCCGTCGGACACGAGATAGATGCCGAATTCCCCTTTCGGGTGCTCAACCACGGCATAGGTCTCGCCCGCCGGCACGGTATAGCCTTCCGTAAACAGTTTGAAGTGGTGGATCAGCGCTTCCATGTCATGCTTCATGACCGTGCGCGGCGGCGGAGCAATCTTGTAGTCATCGAGGATCACCGGCCCCGGATGAGCCACGAGCCAGTCCAGGCATTGACTGACGATCCGGTTGGACTGGCGCATCTCCTCGATCCGCACCAGATAACGGTCGTAGCAGTCCCCTTCACGGCCAATGGGAATGTCGAACTCGAGATCCGGATAAACCTCATAGGGTTGCGTCCGGCGGAGATCCCAGGCGATTCCCGAACCGCGAAGCATGGGACCACTGAACCCAAGCTGGAGGGCGCGTTCCGGGCTGACCACACCGATCCCGACGGTCCGCTGTTTCCAGATCCGGTTATCCGTGAGGAGGTTCTCAAACTCGTCGATGCGCCCGGGCAATCGTCCCGTGAAGTCCCGGATGAAATCGATCAGGGATCCACCGCGATTGCGATTACGTTCCCCCTGTTCCTTTTTCGACCGCCATCGGGAAGGCGCATGCTGGGGCATGCGATCAGGCAGGTCGGCATGAACTCCGCCCGGACGATAGTAGGTCGCATGCAGGCGAGCTCCCGAAACCGCCTCGTACATATCCATGATGTCTTCACGTTCGCGGAACGCATACAAAAACACGCTCATGGCCCCGATATCCAGGGCATGGCTACCGAGCCAGAGCAGGTGGTTGGTGATGCGGGTCAGTTCATCGAAAAGCACGCGGATGTAGCGGGCCCGAATGGGAATCTCGATTCCCAGCAGTCTTTCAATGGCCAGGACGTAAGCATGCTCGTTGACCATCATGGAGACATAATCCAGACGGTCCATATAACCGATGCTCTGGTTAAACGGCTTGCTTTCGGCCAACTTCTCAGTGGCCCGATGCAGCAGCCCGATATGGGGGTCGACCTTGCGGATCACCTCCCCATCCATCTCGAGCACCAGCCGCAATACCCCATGGGCCGCCGGATGCTGCGGACCGAAGTTCATGGTATAGCTCTGGATTTCAGTCATGGGTCGGTTCCTTCTTCCCCGGATCCGTCCCTTCATAGCGGGCATCGTTGCGGATGACCCTCGGCACCAGGGTCCTCGGCGTAATGCTGACCGGCTCATAGATCACTCGCCCCGACTCGGGGTCGTAGCGCACCTCGATCTCGCCGGACAGGGGAAAGTCTTTCCGGAAGGGATGGCCGATAAAGCCGTAGTCGGTCAGAATCCGGCGCAGATCCGGATGCCCTTCGAATAGAATCCCAAATAGATCAAAAACTTCTCTCTCAAACCAGTCCGCTGAAGCCCAGATCCCGGTGAGCGAAGGAATCACGGGTGGGCGATCGGTGGGCAGGGCCACCTTGAGGCGAAGCCGCTCATTCCGGCTGACCGAGAGAAGGTGGTAAACCACCTCGAAACGTCCGTCCGGTTGCGGGTGAACCTCGGGATCTTGAACCACCACCCGGGCACGACTGAAACCGGTTCCAGTGGCTGTCTCCGTCACCCACTCTTCTTTTCCGTAGGCCAAATAATCGACCGCAGTCACATCCATCAACTGTTCAAAGTGGAACCGGGAATCCGCCTGGAGCGTCCGGGCCACGTCAAGGAGCGTTTCGGGGGAGAGCGCCCAGCTCACCTCACCCAAGGCCGAACGGCTGACTTGGGCTTCCGGCCATTGAGACCGGATCATTCCGCACAGTTCCTGCCCCTCGTCCGCAGTCCCGTCCGCCATGACCATCAACCGACCGGCGCCTTTTGGCGCCGGATTTTCCTTTGGAGCTGCAGAATGCCGTAGATCAAGGCTTCCGCAGTGGGAGGGCATCCCGGAACATAGACATCAACCGGAATGATCCGGTCACAACCCCGGACCACGGAATAGGAATAGTGGTAATAGCCGCCCCCATTGGCACAGGAGCCCATTGAAATAACCCACTTGGGCTCGGGCATCTGGTCATAGAGCCTTCGGAGAGCGGGAGCCATCTTGTTCACCAAAGTCCCGGCGACGATCATGACATCGGACTGACGGGGACTCGGCCGGAAAATCACCCCGAACTGGTCGAGATCGTAACGGGCAGCACCTGCATGCATCATCTCGACCGCACAGCAGGCGAGCCCGAAAGTCATCGGCCAGAGCGAGCCCGTTCGGGCCCAGTTGACCAGTGCATCGAGGGTGGTCGTGGCATAACCCTGGTTACCAAATCCCTCCAAGGCTTCAGGCAACTGCTGGGCGCTCATTCCCATTCGAGCCCTCCTTTGCCCCACTCGTAGAAGAATCCCACGACGAGCACGAGGAGAAACAACATCATGGCTCCGAATCCCGGCCATCCGATCCGGCCCAGCGCCACAGCCCAGGGAAACAGGAAGGTGATCTCCAGATCAAACAGGATGAAAAGAATGGCCACGAGGTAATAGCGCACCTCGAACTTCATGCGGGCATCTTCGAAGGCCTCGAATCCGCATTCGTAGGGTTGGGCTTTCG
>JAJYFY010000079.1 GCA_021785265.1 Pseudomonadota bacterium | reverse complement strand
ACCGTTCCTCGATCGGCCGGCTGCCCAGATCGACCCGGTCGAGAAGGCCATTCTCCGGATGGGGTGTTTTGAACTTGGTTTTGCGCTGGATGTCGATGTGCCAGTCATCCTGAACGAATCGGTGGAACTGGCCAAGCAATATGGGGCGGGCGAGAGTTACCGTTTCATCAACGGGGTTCTGGACCAAGTCGCCCGCAAGTTGCGGGGATCGCCGGAAAGCCGTCGGGATGGATGAATTCCAGTTGATCCAACGGTTTTTCAGCCCGCTGTCCCGCCTGACAAAGGGCTCTGTCCGTTTGGGGGTGGGGGATGACGGGGCAGTCCTTGCCCCACCCCCCGGTTGCGACCTCGTGATGGCCACGGACACCGTGCTTGCCGGTGTCCATTTTCCAATGGACTGCCCGCCACGGGCGATCGCTCACCGCGCACTGGCGGTCAACTTGAGTGACCTCGCCGCTATGGCGGCTGATCCGCTCTGGTACACGCTGGCGTTGAGCCTGCCTGCCGCATCGACACGATGGCTTTCGGGTTTCAGCAAGGGACTTGAGCGCCTGTCGGGAGAGACCGGTATTGCGCTGGTCGGCGGCGATACCGTACGGGGTCCGCTCGCGGTGACAATCACGGTCGTGGGCAGTGTTCCTCGTGGACGGGCGGTGACACGGGTGGGGGCACGGCCGGGTGACTGGATCTGTGTGACGGGCCCTCTCGGTCGTGCCGCGGCCGGACTGTCGGCCTGGCGAAAGGGGCAAAGGCGCGGGGCCACTTTGCTTCCTTTTCTTTACCCCCGACCCGCACTCGAGTGGGTTCCACTCTTGCGCGAATTCGCCCACTCCGCCCTCGATGTGTCGGATGGGTTGATCCAGGATCTGGGTCACCTGCTCCGAGGTCGTCCTCTCGGAGCGGTGATTGATCTGGATCGCCTGGACTGCGAACCCCGCGATCTCGGGGGACTCAAACGAGCGCTCTCGGGCGGAGACGACTACGTTTTGTGCTTTACGGTCGCACCACGTCAGTGGACTGCACTGCAACGCCGGGTTCGTGCCCGGCACCTCGATTGCCGGATGATTGGGCAGATCGTCCCGGGTGCGGGGATCCGTTACCGGGGCGAGATGGCCGATCGGATCCGCCATACCCGAATCCGGGGGTACGACCATTTCCAAAAGATTCCCCTCCCGCGCCGCCATGCCCGACCCGACGCGCACTGATCCGGCCGACCAGGCACGGGCCGGAGGAGCCCTCAGGGATCCGGTACTCTGGCTGGCCACCGGCTGCGGGGTCGGTTGGATCGGTGGAGCACCGGGGACATGGGGTAGTCTCGTTGCGATTCCGCTGGCGCTCCTCCTCCGAATGGGAGGGCTTGGGGTGTACTGGGCCGGGTTTGCCCTGTCCGTGGCGGTCGGAATCCCGTTGACTGGAATAGCGGCCCGCCGACTCGGCCTATCCGATCCGCCGATGATCGTCTGGGACGAGATGGCCGGGCAGCTTTTGACCTTGGGCTTTGCCCCCATGGGCCTGCTCAACTGGAGTGTTGGGTTCCTTTTGTTCCGATTCTTCGATATCCTGAAGCCCGGGCCGATTCGATGGGTCGACCGAAAGGTCCAGGGCGGGTGGGGGATTATGGCGGACGACCTCGCTGCAGGACTGATCGCGGGATTGTTTCTCTATCTGTTCGTGAGCATATATCAGGTCATTTCATGAATACACTGGAACCCATGGGCCCCAAGTTTCTGAACCGCGTCGGCAAGTATGTGCTGGGGCGCGAACTGGGTGCGGGCAGCACGGGTCGGGTGTTCTTGAGCCATGACCCTTATCTCGACCGGGATGTGGCGGTCAAGCTGTACCGTTTGGAGGAGGACTCCGGCAAGGAGTCGGCAAAATCCCTCCGGCAGCAATTTTTCAATGAAGCCAAAGTGGCCGGTCGTCTCCGCCATCCCAATGTCCTGCCCATCCTGGATGCGGGAGAAGAGGGAGGGTTCGGGTATGTGGTGACAGATTACCTCCCGGGGGTGGAGTCGCTCAAAGGTTGGACGAAACCCAACCGCTTGCTGCCCGTCGCCACGGTCGTAGAGGTGGTGTTCAAGCTGGCTCGTGCCTTGGAATACGCGCATCGCATGGATGTCGTTCATCGTGACATCAAGCCGAGCAACGTGCTCCGGACCCCGGACGGGGAGGTGTTCCTGATCGATTTCGGCATTGCGCTGCACACCCTCGACTTTGTGGATGAACAGGCGCCCTCAACGACCAAAGCCAAGCTGGTGGGTTCCCCGAGCTACATGGCGCCCGAACTGATCCGGCAGGGCAGAGCCAGTATTCAGACTGACATCTATGCCTTGGGTGTCCTGCTCTACGAACTTTTGGTCGGACGGCGGCCTTACGAAGACGAAACGCTGAGCGGGCTTCTCCACCAGATACTGTACGCGTCCCCACCGCCCCTCGGCCAGTTGCGCCGTGAAATCCCCCTGGTCCTCGACGATATCGTGGCTCAGGTGTTGGCGAAACGCCCGGAGAAACGCTACCAGAGTGGTTTTGAACTGGCCGCCGCGCTCGTGGCCGTTTCTCATAACCTGGAGGTCGTCTCCGAAGAGCTCAAGGAACGGGAGCGTTTCAACCTGTTACGGCGGATGCGGTTCTTCGATGACTTCACCTATCCTGAAATCTATGAAATCCTGAAGGCTGGACACTGGTCGAGCTTTGCCCCGGAATCGCGGATCGTTTCCGAAGGGGAAGTGGATGAAAGTTTTTCCGTCATCGTTTCCGGCGGGGTCCGGGTGGAACAGGCTGGTCGGCGGCTTGGCCGCCTGCAGGCCGGCGACTGTTTCGGCGAGATCGGCTTCGTCACTCCGGCCAAGCGTTCCGTCACGATTCTCGCGGAGGATGCGGTTGAGATTTTTTCCGTCAACGCGACCTTGATGGAACAGGCCTCGCTCGCAACCCAGCTCCATTTCACCCGTATATTCCTGAAAAACCTGATTGCCCGTCTCTCCCGATCCCGCGCGGGCGTCCCACTGTCAGTTTCCTAGGGAGAGCTCGAGACACTGGCAAAAGCCGAGTGGTTATGGATGGACTCGAAATTTTCGACGGCCACCCGGAAATGCGTAAATCGCGGGTCCCCACGCAAGGCGCAGGCGATATCCCGGGCCAGGTCCTCGGCGAAACGAGGACGCTCGTAAGCCCTCTCGGTAACGTATTTTTCGTCGGATCGCTTGAGGAGGCCATAGAGCTCGGCCGAGGCATGGCTTTCGACGAGGTCGAGGCCGGTTTCGATATCGAGCGTGTCGCGCGGGGTGAGGGTCAAGGTGACTCGCGCGCGCTGACTATGGGCTCCGTAAAGGGAGATTTCCCGGGAACAGGGACACAGGGTCGTGACCGGGACCGAGAGGATCCAGGACCATGAGGACGGAGTGGCTGGATGTTTTGCGCCGACCCAGCTCACGGTATAGTCCACGAGGCTTTCACTGCCGCTGACCGGGGCCTGCTTGCGCCTGAAAAAGGGGAAGGTCACCTCCAGTCGTGCATGGGCCGCTTCCTCACGCTGGCACATCTCCTCTAGAGAGGCGAGGGCACGGGCTGGTGTGAAATCGGGGGCCAGGGCGTGCACGATTTCCACCAGGCGGGACATGTGGATGCCGCGCCGATCGGCGTCCAGGGAGACGGCCAGGGTGAAGGTACCGACCGTCATCTGTCGGCTGTCGGTTCTTTCCAGGATCCCCAACGGAAGTTTGAGACGCTGGATGCCGACCTCGTCGAGATTGAGACCCCGCGGATCGCGGCTCGACTGAATATCGGGCATCGGGGCCTGAGGGCGGACGGCGGGTCGGTCGGTTGGAGTCATCATCGGGGTGGGGGATCCCATTCAGCGGGCTTCATTCAGGAACGAAGCATCGCGGCGGTTGTGCAGTCAGAACCAAGGCAGTGGCCATACCCAAATGGAATGGGCCAAACCGCTCAATTATACGATGTCGGTCCCTGCGGCTTGCTGTATGGTCCGGTCTTCGCCCCCTCCGAGAGGGATAGGTGGCTGACCAGGGATTCGAGTATCCCGGAGCGGGTCCCGAACCTGGCCAACGCCGAGCGGCATGCCGCGATGGTTTCCTCAAGTCTCCGGTGTGCTTCCTCCAGGCCAAGCAGCGTAACGAAGGTCGCCCGTCCCCGGCTTTCATCACCGCCCGGAGCGCGTCCGAGCGTGACCGGATCCGCGGTGGCATCCAGGATATCGTCTCGGATCTGGAACGCCAATCCCAGAGCCCGGGCCATCCGGTCCAGATCGTTTTTTTCGTCGGGTCGATGGTTCGGGGCGAGCAGGTACGGCAGCAGGACGGCTGCACGGATCAGGGCTCCGGTTTTCCGTTCGTGCATGTCCGTGAGTTCCCCGAGCGACTGCGGCTGATGATGAGGATCGAGGTCCAGTGTCTGGCCTCCAACCAGTCCAGTACTGCCACAGGCTTCCGCGAAGAACCGGGTGGCCTCCACGATTGCGGCGGGGTCTGTGAGCGTGATGGGCGTGTGGTTCAGTACGGCAAAGGCCTGGGCCTGGAGAGCATCACCGGCCAGAATCGCGATGGCTTCGCTGAATGCCCGGTGACAACTCGGACGTCCACGCCTCAGATCGTCATTGTCCATGGCCGGAAGGTCGTCATGGATCAGTGAGTAGGCATGGATAAACTCCACGGCCGCAGCGGGAAAATCAGCCAGATCCTGTGAAATTCCGAAAAGGTGTGCCGTGGCATAGACAAGGCGTGGACGGAACCGTTTGCCCCCTCCCAGTACGGCGTAACGCATCGCTTCGTGAATTTCGGTCAGGGGAGGACTCGGGGGGGGGAGGTGGCGTTCGAGGACGGTCTCGATGTGCCGACTCAGGGGATCCCGAAGCGTCATGGGGGGGGATCCTCCGGGGAGTTCGAGCCTTCCCAGGGGATGGTCCGGCCAGATGCTTCGAGCAGAAGATCGATTTTCTGGCGGGCCGCCTTGAGGGCTTGCTCGCACTGGGTATGGAGCGTCATGCCTTCTGAAAAATACTGGATCGACTCCTCGAGCGAAAGTCGGCCTTCCTCCAGTCGCCGGATGATCTCTTCGAGTCGGATCAAGGATTTCTCGAAAGATTCCAGGGTCGGTTCGGTACCCGATTCAGGCTCCGGCCGGGCGGATTTCGGCGGGTTTTTGGGCACGGGATTAGCCTCGTTTGTGTTGAAGATCAAGCCGGGTTTTCTACCGGAGCGGAGGCCAGTATATCGGATGCAACCCCGGTTATCCGCTACGGCCTGACCGAAGCTGTAACCCGTCTCCGGGAAGCGGGAGAAGTGGATGGAGGCTTCGCGATCGGTTAAACTGCAAGGCTGATACAGCGAGCTGGAGGTCTATCATGAAAGCCCTGAAAGGTACTCGTACCCAGGAAAACCTGAAGTATGCCTTTGCTGGCGAATCCCAAGCCAATCGCCGTTACCTTTATTTTGCCTCGAAGGCGGATGTCGAGGGTTTCAATGATGTCGCCGCTGTTTTCCGTTCAACGGCTGAGGGAGAAACCGGGCATGCCCACGGACATCTCGAGTTTCTCGAGAGCGTGGGCGATCCTGTGACCAATCTGCCGATTGGTGCCACGGCGGAAAATCTCCGCTCGGCCATCGCAGGCGAAACCCACGAGTACACCGACATGTATCCCGGCATGGTCAAAACGGCCCGCGAGGAGGGGTTCGAGGAGGTGGCCGATTGGTTCGAGACGCTCGCCAAGGCAGAGCGTTCTCACGCCAATCGCTTTCAGAAGGCTCTCGATACGCTGGGGCACTGACCACGGTCAGGGATACGACTGCGAACGGGCCGCCGGGCACCGGAGCGTCTGGCGGCCGACCCGATCGCCTGAGGGAAGGCGGGCTCGAGCCTCCGAAACGGGCCCCTTTGAATACAGGCGATCCGGTCTTTTTCGATGCCGCCGCACTTGAACAGGAGATGCGCCGGACTTTCGAGATCTGCCACGGGTGCCGTCGCTGTTTCAATCTGTGTGAGGCGTTTCCCACCCTGTTCGATGCGGTCGATCAGGATCCGTCCGGGGAAGCGGGGTCCCTCCGGAAGGCCGATCTCGACCAGGTGGTCGGGGAATGCTATCTCTGTGATCTCTGTTTCATGACCAAGTGTCCCTATGTTCCCCCGCATCCGTTCAATCTGGATTTCCCCCACCTCATGCTCAGGGCCAAAATGTTGCGATACCGGGAGGGCCAGGTCCCGTTGCGCGACCGGTTTTTGACCGAGACTGACACGGTAGGGCGGTTTTTCGGTATCCCGATCGTGGCGGGTGCGCTGAACCAGCTCAACCGCAGTCCCACTTTCCGCCGTCTGTCCGGACGTCTGACCGGGATCGATGCCGAGGCGAGGCTGCCGCCTTTCTCGGCTCATTCCCTCTCCTGGTACTGGAAGAGACGGGTGGCGCCGGAGGATTGCACCGTCCGGTCGACCCCGACCACCCGTGGCCGGATCGCCCTGTTCGGAACCTGCTACGGACGCCATCACCGTCCCGAGATCGACCTCGACCTGGCCCACGTGTTCGAGCATAACGGAATCCCCGTCGAACGCATCGAAGGGGAAGTCTGCTGCGGGATGCCCAAGCTGGAAATTGGTGATCTCGAATCGATCGGACGGCTCCTCGAGCGGAACCTGCCGCTCCTGCTCGGAGCCATTGACCGCGGTTGCGACCTGACGTCGCCAATCCCTTCCTGCGTGCTGATGTTCAGTCGTGAGCTGCCGCTCCTCTACCCCGAGGATGAACGGGTCCTCACGGTCGCCCGGGCATTTGTGGATCCCTTCGACTAC
>JAJYFY010000025.1 GCA_021785265.1 Pseudomonadota bacterium | reverse complement strand
CTGTTCCGGCAGACTTCTTCGAACAGGAGGGGGAAGAAACGCCGGTTGCCGAGTCCGGTGAGTGGGTCCTTGTGAGCCTCCTCGCGCAGGCGCAACTCGGAAGTCTTGAGGCTGGTCACGTCCGTGAGGACCAGGATGAACTCGGTCGGAACCTGTTCCGGGTCGACCGGGATGCACTGGGCCAGGAAATGCCGCTCCTCGAATTCGCCTCCGGTGAGCGCGACCGGGAGCGCCTGGACCGTTTCCCCCTGGACCACTCGCCGGAAATGGGGTTCGAGCCGGGCATACTGTTCGGCACCGAAGAGCTGGACCGGGTCCGGCGTCGGAATTCCGGCCGCCGGATCCCCGAGGTGGTCGGCGAGTGTTCGGTTGACCCGCCGGAACTCCAGCTCCGGGGTCACATAGGCGAGGAACAGGGGGATCGAGTCAAAGAGAACCGTGAGTTCGCGCTCGTTTTGCCGGATCCGCTGCTCGGCCGCCTGGCGGAGGCTGAGCTCGGTCTCAAGCAGTCGATTGGTTTCGTTCAGGTCTTCCGTGATCTTCTCGGTTTGGAGGGTAAGCAGGAGGTTCTGGCAATAACCCTTGTCGGTGAAGCGGGCCACCCGGTCGATGCCGACCGCGAAAAGGAGGAGGAGCAGGGTATCGATCCAGAAATGGGGGATCACCCGCAGGGTAAAAATGAGTTCGACGCTCGCGAGGATTGGGGCGATAAAGAGGCGGAGTCCCCACTTCATCCAGAAGTCGGAACTCGAGGCCCCCGTGATGAGGCCGAAGAGGATGAGGAGGTTCGCAAAGCCCACGAACGGGTGGATGCGGGGCCAGGTAAGCCACCAGGCCATGGAGATGACCAGTCCGGTGGCGAAGGTTCCGACCAGAAGCCGCCGATGCCAGAAGGCCGTGGGCCAGCGGGACTCGGGCGTCTGGTGGCGGTAGCGGTAGATGAGCGAGAAGCGGTAACCGGTGACCAGGATGAGCAGGGTCAGCCAGAGCAGGTATCGCGCCTGTACCAGGTTCCAGACCAAAAAGCCCTCGAGCAGGCCGATGGCGAGAACCGCCACCTGGGGAACCACCATCCGGGGAAGAAAGTAGTCGTACTTGCGCTCGAGCATCTCCTCGTCGCTGACCGTCACCGGAGATGGGGTGGCCGGGGTATTCACAGGGTTCTCACGGCCTCTGCAGGTGGCCGGCGGGCGGCGCGCAGGGCCGGGGCGATCCCGCCCAGGAAGCCCAGAATCAGGGCATCGACGATGCCGGTGCCCATGAGGCTTGGGCTCACCCGGAAACGGAAGACGATCTGGGAGAAGTTGGCCAGGGTCGAGGCCTCATAGCCGTTGAACGCGAAATAGGCGAGGAGGGCACCGGCCAGGCCGCCGGCTGCGGCAAAGAGGAGGCTTTCCAGGAGAACAGCCACGAGAACCGGAAGCCGGGTATAACCCAGGATACGCAGGGTGGCGATTTCCCGGCTGCGGTCGGCCACGACGGCGTACATGGTATTCAGGGCGGCGAAGATGGCGCCCAGGCCCATCAGGACCAGGAGGATGGTGCCTGCGACATCGATAAACTTCGAGAGAGTTTCAGCCTGCTTGGCAAAGTACCTCATTTCGGGTTCGACCCGGACATCGAGCCGGGGATCGTGTTCGACGGCGGCGCGGAAGCGGGCGTAATCCGACCTCTTCCGGAGGCGGACGTAGAGCGCGCTGTAGTTGTCTCCGCGCTGGTAGGCCCCCTCGAGAGTCGGCAGGTCGGTCCAGATCTCGGAACTGTGGATCCCCCCATTGTCACTGAAGATGCCGACCACGTGCCAGAGCAGATGACCGCTCCTGAAATGGTCGCCGAGTGCGAGTCCTGCAAAGCTCCTGGACGCGCTCCGGCCCACGATGACCTCGTTCAGTCCCGGGCGGAACAGCCGGCCGGCCACGAGATGGACGTGCGGGTGGAGGACGAATGCGGCGGGACCCACGCCGCGGAAGGGCACGTTCGTTTCCACCCGGCTCCCCCGTTTGCGGCGATTGATCACGACCAGGAGTTCGGGTGAGACCAGAGGACCGTGAGGGCCCATGGCGACCCCGGACTCGCCGCCGATCACTTCCGTGTCGTTCAGGGTGAGGTTGCTCGAGAGCTCGGCCCCGGTTCCCTTCCGGAGGACCAGGGCGACATCGGGGACGCCGGTTGCCGTCAGGGTCCGCTTGAACCCCTGGCCGATCGACAGCACGGCCACGAGGACCAGGACCACGCCGGCAAACCCGGCCACGGCGACCAGGACCACGTCCAGCCGGCGCGGCAGGCTTTTGATGCTGATCCGGAGGAGTGCCCAGATTTCGCGGAAAAAGCGCATGGCCTAGCCCCGCCTCAAAGCGTCGACCGTCCTGAGCCTTTGGACCTGGAGAACGGGAAGAAGCGAAGATAAGGCGGCAAAGCCGAGCGCCAGGCCCAGGGCCATGAGGATCGCCTGCCTCGTCAGGGCCAGGTAGGGGAGGTAGGCTTCAAGCGCCCCCCGGAGGCCCTGGACGATCAGGGCCGCAAGGCCGATTCCGGCGAGTGCGCCGACCATGACCAGAACCAGGGCTTCGGCCAGGATCAGGGAAAAGATGAGCGGACGGGAGTAGCCCTGCGTCTGGAGCACCGCGATCTCGCCGCTCCGCTCGCGGACCGAGCGGGTCAGGGTGTTGGCGGTGACGAGCAGCATGGTGAAGAAAACGGCGGCCAGGATGTCCTCGATGATGACACCGATATCGGCGGTCTGGTTGATGAAGTCCTTGATAAAAGTCTGGGCGCTGGCGGTACGGGTCGGATAGGGAGAGTTCGCGAAACGGGCGTCGATGGACCGCGCCACATGGCCGAGATCCCGGAGATGGGAGACCTCGATCCGGAGCAGACTGACATTGTTCGGGTTCCCCATGCCGTCATTCCAGTAGCGGTAGTGGACGAGCAGGCCTTCTCCCAAGGCCTTTTTGGTGGAACTGAAAATGCCGTCGATCCGGACCGGCCAGGTGTTCCGTCCGTCCGGATGGATCCAGATGTCGGAGCGCATGGGCACGATCTCGCCCGTCTTCCAGCCGTAGGTCCGGGCCACGAGGTTGCCGATCAAGGCACCCGAGCGATCCTTGAGCCAGGCGGATTCCCGCCGGGGTGCCAGGATGAGGAATCGGCGTTCCTCGGCCAGCCAGCGCCGCGGTGAGACGGCGAGCGCGTAGAGAATCTGGTTGTGGTGCTGGTAATAGCCACCCATCCAGACCTCGTAGGCCACGCGGCGCACCTGCTTCATGGCAGCGACCTCGGCGGCATAGGCCCGGGGAAGCGGCTCGACCAACGACTCGGCGCTCATCGAGACCAGAATCCTGCGACCCGCGCTTTTGATCCCGCCGTAGAAGGCCTGGTTGAGCGCCTGGAGCAGTCCGAAGAGCAGAAAGGCGATGAGTACGGAGAGGATCGTGAGCCAGGTCCGGAGCCGGTGACGGCGCAGGGCCGAGAGCACCAGCGGGCTGAAACGAAGGGGGGATTTCATGTGGCCGGCCGCCGTTCGCCGACGAGGCCCTTGTCCAGATCGATCCGGCGGCTGGCAAAGGTCGCGGCATGGGGATCGTGGGTCACCATGACGATGGTCTTCCGGAGGCGCTCATTCAGGGTCTGGAGGAGGTTCAGGATCTCATCCCCGGCGCTGCGGTCGAGGTCACCGGTCGGCTCATCGCAGAGGAGCAGGGGAGGGTCGGTCACGATGGCCCGGGCGATAGCCACCCGCTGTTGCTGTCCGCCGGAGAGTTCGGTCGGCCGGAAACGGTGTCGTTCCGCCGGGAGCCCCGCCAGGGTGAGCGCCGCCTCGACGCGACGGTGACGTTCCTCCCGGCTGAGGGGCAAAAGCAGGAGGGGGAGCTCGACGTTGCGGGCTGCGGATAAAACCGGAATCAGGTAATAAAGCTGAAAGATGAACCCCAAGTTGCGGGCACGCCAGCGGGTGAGCGCCGCCTCGTTCAGGGTCGCGAGGTCGGTCCCTGCAATCTCGATCCGCCCCGAATCGGGTCGGTCCAGCCCGCCCACCAGGTTGAGCAAGGTCGATTTGCCGGAGCCGGAGGGTGCCATCAGGGCCACGAAGGCTTCCGGTTCCACGGTCAGCGTGAAGTGATCGAGCACGTGGACGGTCTCATCCCCGCGCCGGTAGTGTTTGCTGACTTCGGTCATCTGGATGGCAGGAGGGGGAACACTGCTCATGACCGGTATCCTCAGGTGGATTCTTTAGGAGTGGCGCACGCGGACGCGTTCGCCATTGTGCAGTGAGACCGGGCTTTGGATCACGAGATCTGCGCCCCGGGACAATCCCGTGACCGCGAGCCGGCCGGGATCCGGATGGCCGAGAATCCGGATCGGTGTCCGGAAGACGCGTCCATCGACGACCTGGAAGACGGTGGGGTGGGTCGGAAGACCGGAGACGGCGCCGGCCGGGAGGATCGTGGCCGGCCCTTTCAGGGACTGGCTTTCGGTCGGCCGGGAAAGGAAATAGACCTCGCCGGACATCTCCGGCAGGATTTTGGGGTCGAGCCGGTCGAAGGCCACCCGCACCTTCACGGTTCCCTTGTCCTTGTTGGCCGTGGGTACGACGCTGATGACCCGGGCCGGGATCTTCCAGTTGGGGTAGGCGCTGAGTCCGACCTGGGCCGGCTGGCCGGCTTTGACCCGGTTGATGAACGACTCGTTGACATCCACGTCCATCTCGAGAGAGTGCATGTCGACCAGCTGGCAAATGCCGGTCTTCGTGAAGCCCCCGACCGCAGCTGGCGAGATCATCTCCCCACGATGGGCATACTTGGCTGTCACGATCCCGGAGAACGGAGCCCGGATCACCGTATGACGTAGGACGAGCCGCGACAGGCGCAGACTGGCCGCGGCCGCCTCGGCATTGGCTCCATCCTCGCGGAGGGTGGCCTGGTCGATGGCCACGGCGGCTTCCGCACTATCGAGTGCGGAATGGCTTTCGAGCCCTTCGTTGAAGATGGCACGGATCCGGGCCAGGTTTTTGCGGTCGAGATGGAGCTGGGCCTCGACCGAGAGCATCTGGGCCCGGTCGGCTGCGAGCTGGCGCCGGGAGAGCGCGACCTGAGCCGTTGCCGTATGCGATTCGAGCCGGGCCAGCACCTGGTGGTGCCGGACTGCCATACCCTCCTGGACATAGACGGCACGGATCATGCCGGTGATCCGGGAGGAGACGGTGGTTTCTCTCCGGGCCACGACGTAGCCTGCGGCACTGAGGAGGACCGTACCCGGGGCATGGGGGGAGGAGATTTCCAGGATCCGGACCTCCGGAGGCAGGGGAGGGGAGGGGGGTTGGATCCACCGGAAACCCAGGGCCAGGAGTGCGAGACCGGCCAGGACTCCAGCGATCAGGGCAAAAAGCCGCCCCCGGGCGCCGGAGCGCTTGACTGGGGTGCGAGCCGGAGCCGGGCTTTTGTAACTGAGGGACGCCAAGGCCTCTTCTTTATCCATGGGCACCGGTTGGGCTGGGGGCGGGAACACCTGCTCCCGTCGGGTTGCGGGTGGATTATAGCCTAGCGCGCTCACACTCGAAACCCAAGCTCCCCGGACCCTCTGTGGGATGTACCCGAGGAGGGGGTTGGGACGTTTTCCAGTCTTGTACCGCAGCCGGGGTCACTTTGAGGGAAAATAGGGGGGACATGACCTGACGGTGGGCGGAAGCCCACGGATCGGCAATCAACTTTGGGTGGGGGGTATTCATGCGGAACCGGCCGCTGCCGGGAGTCGGGAATCGGTCATGAACGATCGACCCAACCCGGACCTGATCCTGAAACGGGTCACGGAAGACGAGTCCCGCGAGGAGAGGGGTCAGCTCAAGATCTTTCTGGGTGCCGCAGCCGGTGTCGGAAAGACCTATGCCATGCTCCAGGCGGCCCATGGGATCCAGAAATCGGGACGGCGGGTGCTGGTCGGGATCGTCGAGACGCATGGACGGGGGGAAACGGAAACCCTCCTGCAAGACCTGCCGAGACTGCCCTTGAGTCCGCGCCGTCATCAAGAGGTCAGTCTCCTCGAGTTTGATCTGGACGCCGCGCTCGCCCAGGCGCCGGATCTCTTATTGGTCGACGAACTCGCGCATCACAATGCGCCAGGATCACGCCACCCAAAGCGGTGGCAGGATGTGGTCGAACTACTGAATGCCGGCATTGACGTCCTCACGACGGTTAATGTCCAACATGTGGAGAGCCTGAACGACATCATCCGACAGATCACGGGTATCCGCGTCCGCGAGACGGTCCCGGATTCGGTGTTCGAGAAAGCGGATGAGATCGAGGTCATTGACCTGCCCCCCGATGAACTGCTCAGACGCCTTGAGGAGGGCAAGATCTACCTGGCCGGTCAGATCGAGTCCGCCCGTGAACATTTTTTCCGCAAGGGGAACCTCATTGCGCTCCGCGAAGTCGCCCTGCGCTATGCGGCGGATCGCGTCGATATGGAAATGCGCGAATACCGCGAACATCATGCCATCGACCAGATCTGGCCGGTGCGCGAGAGAATCTTGGTTTGCCTGCCTCCCGGTGAACTCGGCGAGCGGCTGGTCCGGGTCGGCAAGCGCATGGCGGACGCTTTGCGCGCCGAATGGATCGTCGTGCACATCCAACCGGAGGGCCCTGAACCCGAGCCACCGACACGGTACCGGCAGTCTTTGTCCGCTCTTTTCCGGCTGGCTCAAAGCCTGGGGGCCGAGGTCATCACGATCCCGGGCGGCCGGCATTTCAGCGCGGAGGTTCTGACCTACGCCCAGGTCCGCAATGTGACCCAGATCGTTTTGGGCAAGCCCCGCCGCCAGGGCTGGCGCCGTTGGATTTTCGGATCGGTGGTGGATGCCATCGTCCAAGGCAGCGGGAACATCGGCATCCATGTCGTCAATGCGGAAATCCCATCCGGAAAAGGAGAGGCTTCATCGTTTCAGAAACCCGCTCACACCCGTGCCCGGCAGCCGGAACTCCTCTCACGACCGTACCTCGGGGCCTTTCTCCTGGTTTTTGCGTCCACGATCCTGGCCGGGGTGCTCTACGGACAGATCAACCTGTCCAACCTCGTGATGATTTATCTTCTGGCCGTTCTTGCAACGGCACTTTTTTTCGGGCGGGGCCCCTCGATTTTGGCCTCGGTTCTGGGTGTTTTGGCTTTTGACTTCTTTTTCGTGCCGCCGGTTTTGAGCTTTGCGGTGAGCGATGTCCAGTACATGATCACCTTTGGTGTCATGCTGATTGTGGGACTCGTGATCAGTCAGCTCACGATCGATGCCCGGGAACAGGCCAGTCGATCAGTCGAGCGGGAACGGCGCATGGCCTCCCTTTATGCCCTGAGTCAGTCGCTCGCGGCTGCGCGCAGTGAGCAGGAGGTGTTGGAACTCGCGGCCCACCATCTGGGTCAGGAAACCGGAAGCCGTATCGCCTTTTTCATTGCCGGCTCGGAGACGGGCCGTACCTTGCGCCTGTCTCCGCTGCCGCCTGAACGCTCCCTCCAACATCCCGATCTCGCCCTGGCCCAGTGGGTGTACCGGCACCGTGAGGAGGCGGGTTTCGGGACCGACACGCTGCCGGGCTCTTCCGTGTTGTACCTGCCGCTCGGCAGCTCACGCATCATCGGGGTTTTGGCCGTGGAGCCGGACCCTCCAGGTGGGGCTTATGCGCCCGAACAACGACGTCTGCTCAGGACCTGTGCCGGACAGGTCGCCCTGGCGCTCGAGCGCTTCCAGCTGATCCACGAGACCGAGCTCTCGCGTTTCGAGGTCAAGACGGAAAAGATCCGGAATTCGCTCCTGAGCAGCATCTCCCACGATATCCGCACCCCCTTGGCCTCGATCATCGGTGCCGCGGAAATCCTGGCTGGACCGACACCCACCCTGGATCCCGAGACCCGAACCCGGCTCGCCCATGACATCCGGGACCAGGCACGTCGCATGTCGGAACGGGCCCACAACATCCTCGAGATGGCCCGCTGGCAGGCGGGGGCCGTCGAGTTGAACCGCCAGTGGTTCCCCCTTGAGGAAATCATCGGAGCGGCTTTATCCCACCTCAAGGAGCGTCTCGGGGACCATCCGGTGAGCGTGGTGCTGCCCCAGACCCTGCTCTGGGTCTCGGTCGATGGGAGCCTCTTCGAACAGGTCTTCGTCAACTTGCTCGAGAACGTCGCCCGGCATACCCCGGCCGGGACTCCGGTCCGGATCCATGCCATCCGTGAGATGCAAGAGGTCCGGATCGAGATACGAGATCAGGGTCCCGGTCTCCCCTCCGCACTCGGCAACCGGATTTTTTCGACCTTTGTGCAAGGTGATTCCCAGAAGACGAATGGCGGGGTGGGACTTGGCCTGGCCATCGTGCAAGCCATCGTTCAGGCCCATGGCGGCCTCATCACCGCCGCGACCGCACCCGATGGGGGGGCTCAGTTCGAGATCGCACTGCCCACCCCGGATTCACCCCCTCTTCCTCTGGCGGAGCAAGAAGCCCATGACGGGTCATCCCCGATGCCTCATCATTGAGGACGAGCCGGAAATCGCCCGGTTGATCCGGATCAGCCTGACCCTGGAGCAGTGGCAGGTCGAGATGGCTCCGGACGGAAACCTGGGTCTGGTTCGCGCCGCGAACTGGCGCCCGGATCTCGTCATCCTGGATCTCGGCCTGCCGGGACTGGATGGCATGGAGGTCCTCGGGCAGCTTCGGGCCTGGAGCCAGGTCCCCCTGATCGTCCTCACGGCACGCACCGCGGAGTCGGTCAAGATCCAGGCCTTGGACGCGGGTGCGGATGACTATCTGACCAAGCCGTTCAGCGTCGCCGAGTTCATGGCTCGCATCCGTTCCGTCATGCGGCGTCTTCACCGCGATCCCACGGGCCAGGAAACCGCCTTTGCGACGGCAGAATGGCGCGTGGATCTTGAACACCGGCGCGTCTGGGTCCGGGGGGCGGAAGTCCATCTGACCCCGATCGAATACCGGCTCCTCTGTGTCCTGATCCACGAGCGGGGCAAGGTCATGACCCATCGCCAGCTCCTGACTGCGGTATGGGGACCGCATCACGCGCGCGCCAACCATTACGTCCGGATCTACATGGCCCAGCTCAGGAAGAAGATCGAGGTCGATCCGGGGGCGCCGCGCTATCTTTTAACCGAATCCGGGGTGGGGTACCGGCTGGCTGAACCGGATCCGCTTCCTTTGGAGAGGAGTACTGTGCCTCCAGGGTGAACTGGACCAGATCGACCCGCCGGGTCTCAAAGCCGGCCCTGCAGTAAGCCAGGTAATAGCGCCAGAGCCGTCCCAGCCGGGCAGGATAGCCCCTTCGGGCGAGAGTGGGCCATGCGCGATCGAAGGACTCGAGCCAGAACCCAAGCGTGCGGGCGTAGTCCGCGCCCCGGAAGTCGGGATCCCGGATGCTGAAGCCGGTCTCGGTTGCCAGGCGCTCGAGGTGACCCCAGGTCGGGAGCATGCCTCCGGGGAAGACCCGGAGCTGGATGAAATCCGGTTGCCTCCGGTAATCGGCGTAGGCCGCAGAATCGATGGTGATGACCTGGAGTACGGCCTTGCCGCCCGCTTTCAGGCGATCCCGGAGTACCCGGAAATAGGTGGGCCAGTAGTGCTCGCCCACGGCCTCGAACATTTCGATCGAGACCACGGCGTCGTAGTCACCCTGGCTGAGACGGTAGTCGCGATAATCGAAGTGCGCACGCGCCTCGAGTCCCCGCACCCGGGCCTGCCTCTGGGCGTAATCCAGTTGGGTCTTCGAGAGGGTCAGACTGTCGACCGAAAGGCCGCGTTCGGCGGCTTCGAGCGCGAAGGCTCCGAAGCCGGATCCGATCTCGAGCAGCCGTGTGCCAGGAGCCGGATCCAGGCGTTCGAAGATGTGGCGGATCTTGCGTCGCTGGGCGGTTTCGAGTTCCTCGTCCGGCCGGTCGGGATCGAAATGGGCACAGGAGTAGCAGAGGGTAGGGTCGAGCCAGGATTCGAAAAAATCGAGGCCGAGGTCATAGTGGGCTCCGATGTTACGTCGGCTACCCGCCAGACTATTGCCGCGGAGTGCCAGTTCGATCCGATCCAGGAGTGCAAACGGACGATGGCGGCCCCGGCCGTGCGGTTTTTCGGTTTGGGTACGGTCCAAAAGCTCAAGCAAGACCGCAAGGTCGGGGGAGTCCCAGTCGGCGGCGAGATAAGCGTCGGCAAGTCCCAGACTGCCCCGGGTCAGACGAGACATGAACCGAACCGGATGCCGGATATGGAGCGTGGCTTTGGGCTCGGACTTCCAAGCCGGGCCATAGTGCCAGCTCCGCCCGTCCGGCAGGGAGAGGGTGAGGGAACCGGCCGAGAGCGAGTCCAAGAAGCGTCCGAGCGGTCTCAGTAGCCAGGGCAGGCGCTTTTCCTTCCGCTCAGGCTCCATCAGTCTCCACCTTTCCGAAGTTCGACTCCACGGGTCCAGGGCCACTCCGGGGGCGGCGGTTTGTGGAAGAATTCGGCTCCTCTGCGCCACAGGTCTAGGGCATGACTGTGGATCGCGAGCGTGACCCCGATCGTGGTCCACGGGGCAAACCATGCCCAGTTTCTGAGTGCACGGGCCACCGGGACCGGGGACGGGCGTGCCGTCTCAAAGGCCAGGAGCCGGGAGCCTCCCGTGCCTCTGTAGTCGATCCGGATCATCCGACGGGTGAGGGAGTGGATGAGCGTGAAAGTGTACTGACCGGAGAGGGGTTGGAAGGGCGAGACATGGAAGGATTTGGCTGCCTGGTAGCGGAGCCGGGAAGGCAGGGGTTCGCCACTGCCGATCAGGTAAAAATGGGTTTCGCCGAAGGTATTCCGGACCTCAAGGACCACGGTGCGAAGTAGACCGCCTGCGTCATGGCAGTACCAGAGGCTGAGCGGGTTGAACACATAACCCCAGATGCGAGGATAGGTCCAGAGCTCGACCCGACCGCCCGGAATCGCGAGGCCGTTTTCGGCGAGACGGGCCAAGATCCAGGGTTTGAGCGGGCGACCGTCGCGAGGACCATGGTCACGCTCGGAGAAGCTGACTGGACCTCGGGCATTGAGACGGATCCCGTAGCCCGGCAGTTCCGAAAGGCGGTCGAGGTCGATGAGCAGGCGGGGCAGATGATGGCGGAAGCGTTTGCGGGGGGATGTCCGGCGCTCATGGGTGACCCAGGAGTCGTAGAGCGCGACGGCGGGCGGGACCTCAGGCATCGGCATCGACAGCTGGGCCAGGTAGGGCCGGGGTGAAGGGGGGGTTGGAGATCGTCACCGGGATCGCTGTTTCCCGGTTCCACGGGAGGGGGAGTCTGAAACAGGAAGCGAGGGCGGCTGCTGAGGCGGCACCGTCTTCGTGGAAGCCGGATCCCAGCCAGGCACCGGCATAGTAGAGCCGGTCATGGCCCTGCCAGTGGGCCGCCTCCGCTTGGGCACGCAGGGTCTCGAGACGATAGCAGGGATGTTCGAACTCCATCTCCGATAGTATGGATCCGGAGCGTGGCTCCCGGTTCAACGTGACAAAGTAGGGTTCGGGGGTGGCCAGGCGCTGAAGGCGATTCAGCCAGTAGGTGATCGCGATCGGCTGGCTTTCGAGATCGGGCGTGTCCGCAAAGAAATTCCAGGATGACCAAAGTGTGCGCCGAGCCGGCATGAGGCTTCCGTCCTGGTGGACCCAGGCCCGATTGCGGACAGTCGAGAAGTGCTGGAGCCAACTGCGGGCACGACAGGCCGGATCGAGGAGGGTATATGCCTGATCCGCATGGCAGGCCAAAACGACCCGGTCATAAGTTTCACTTCCGCCTTTCGCGGTGAGGAGAGTGACCTCATGGCCCTGAGGAACGAGACGGGTCACGGCATCGCCTAGACGCCAAGAAGCTCGGATCTCGCGCCGGAGCGCCTGCACGTAACGGATGGAGCCTCCCGGGATGGACCGCCAACGTGGTCGGCCCCAGAGTTTGAGGAGGCCGTGATGGTCCAGGAACTGGATCAGTGCCCGGGCGGGGTGGTCGAGAAGGGATGCCGAAGGGGCCGACCAGATTGATGCCGCCATGGGCAAGAGGTAGCGTTCAGTCACGACCGACTCCGTCCCGATCGCATCGAGAAAATCCCCCAGCGTGAGGTCAGCCGAGAGAGTATTTTGGGCCAACACCCCCCGTGCCTTCTGCCCGAAGGCGAGGATCCCGCGAAGGAGCCTCCAGCGGAGCGGATCGAGGAGACCTTGGGGTGAGCTAAAAAAAGTGCGCCAGCCCGAGCCGGCCCATTCGAAACCGCTGTCAGCGAAGCGGACCGAGAAAGACATGTCCGTGGGCTGGGTCTCGATCCCCAAGCACGCGAGGATCCGGGTCAAATGTGGGTAGTTCCGCGTGTTGTAGACCATGAACCCGCAGTCGAGTCCGAGTGGCCCCTGGGGTGTGGGCCAGGCGAGGGTCTGGCTATGCCCTCCCAGGCGATGTTCCCGCTCGTAGAGCGTGACCTCGTGCCGTTGAGCCAAGATCCAGGCAGTCGCGAGTCCGGAGATCCCTCCTCCGATCACGGCAATGCGTTGGGGTTGGGCGATCGGGTCAGGCTCGGTCATGGGAGATCCGGAGGTGGGACAAGTTCGGTACGCACTCCAGGCTCGTTTGGATGCATTCCGGTTGAGGTCAGTGAGCTTGGGTTCAGGTCACCTGGAGCCGGATCCGCGGGTAGAATAGCCACTGTCCATCCAGATCGGGCACCCATGCCTCATACGTGGATCGTCGGCGCGAGTACCGGGATCGGGGCTGCCCTCGCATACAAGCTGGCCCGTGCCGGGCATTCGGTTGTGGTGAGCGCCCGGAGCGTGGACAAGCTTGAGACTCTGGCGCGTGAATCTCCGGTGCCGGGTGCGATTATCCCGGTTCCGATCGACGTCCGCGACCGTAGCTCCGTCGAGGCTGCCGCCGCTACGGTTTTTTCCCGCCTGCCCGGGCTCGACTACTGTTTTCTCAATGTCGGTAAGTACGAACTCTCCCGGGATCTCATCGATCCCCGTGCCTACGAAGAGGTGACCCGGGTCAACTATCTCGGAGTGATCGAGTGTCTGGCTGTGGTCCTTCCGCCCATGATTCAGGCGGGTTCGGGACAGGTTCTCATCACCGCCTCGATTGCAGGGTACCGGGGGCTGCCCAAGGCCGGGGCGTATGGTCCCACCAAAGCCGCGCTCATCAGCCTGGCTGAAACGCTGGCGGTTGAACTCAAACCGACCGGCGTCCGCATCCGGGTCATCAACCCGGGTTTCGTGCGCACACCCCTCACGGCGAAAAACCGCTTTCCCATGCCTTTCCTCATGGAAGCGGACGAGGCGGCTCGACGGATCGTCCGGGCCTTGCCGCGGCGGAGCTTTGAAATTGCCTTCCCGTGGCCGATGGTCATGAGTTTGAAATTACTTAGAATCTTGCCGAACCGCGTTTATCAGTCACTGATGGGAAAAATGGGCCAGTGAGGGCCAGTCTGCCGGTGCATCCACTGGCTTTTTTGTTGCGTAATCACTATGAAGGATCAAGCCGGGATCGATCCCGGTGATCCCACAACACTGATGAGGAATGACCATGCTTTATCCGGAGCTTTTCCGCCAGCTTGAACAGGCTCGATGGAACCTCGAGCGGGAGGTGCCGTGGGATCGCTTCGAGGCCGCGCGGCTCACCGAGGAACAGGCACGGACCATCAAGATGAACGGGATCACCGAGTGGTCGGCCCTCCCCGCTACCGAGATGTTCCTGCGCGACAATAGCGGTGATTCTGATTTTTGCGCCTTCATGTCCGTCTGGTTTTACGAGGAGCAAAAGCACGCATTGGTGCTCATGGAATACCTGCGCCGGTTCTGGCCGGATCTCGTGCCCAGCGAGGAGGAACTTCATGCCGTCCGTTTCCGTTTCGATCCAGCCCCGCCCCATGAAACCCTCATGCTTCATTTCTGCGGCGAAATCCGGCTGACGGCCTGGTATCGGTGTGCCGCCGAGTGGCATACCGAGCCGGTCATCCGGACGATCTACGAACTTCTCGCCGGTGATGAGGCCCGTCACGCGTCCTGTTACATGCGTTACATGAGGCGGGCGATTGAACGGGAAGGAGATGCTTCACGGCTGGCTTTTGCCCGGATCGGCGTGCTCATGACGAGCCGCAAGACGGGTCGCGCGATGCATCCCACCAACCTGCACGTGAGCCAGGAGCACTATCCCGAAGATACGGTGCAAAGCCGTCTGCCAGATCCGGAGTGGATGGAACGGTGGCTCAATCACCAGATCCACTTTGATGAAGGACAGGAAAGCCGGGTCGGGGAAAGCATCCTTCGCAAGCTGGGTAACGTGTTGGGCGAAAACTTTTCCTCAGTGCATGACCTTCGTCGCTACCGGCGGGTGCTCGAGGCAACGGCCCGATCCTCAGAGAAAACTTCGAACGAGGAAGTGGAGACCCTCTGAAGCAGAGACCCGCCTGTTGAGCCAGCAAACGGGGCGGGGCCCTCCACTACCAACCCGATCAGGGTCGTTCCTTTGCTATGATATTTACGGATGGGGCGGTAGCTCAGCTGGGAGAGCGTCGCGTTCGCAATGCGAAGGTCGGGAGTTCGATCCTCCTCCGCTCCACCAAAATCAATCAGTTAAGAACAAGACGGGACCACGGATCGGGCTCTTATCGTATCGGATGGGTCACCAGCTGGTCGGTCAATCGGAAAAGCACCTCACCTCTGGCAGGGCTCCCTTGCAGCGGGTCGTCAGGTGGTTATTACCCGCGCGCCGGCGACCGCTGGCCATTCCTTTGTGACGGATTCATGGCATCGGGTCCACTGTAGTAGCCCCTGAAACCCGGACAATAAATTAAGATGGTAACCTGCCCACCAGAAACTTCGGTGGTTCTCCAATATGTGGAACGGTTCTGTCTCTGTTTTTCCATATGCGAGTCGAGAGGCTCTGAAATTAGCCGAACATGACGGAGAATTGTGATGGATAGAGACGAGATTGAGAAAGGTCTGAAAAGATTGGGCGAACTGGCAAACGAGGATGGCGTGACAATTGATCTTGCCGTCTATGGGGGCTCTGCCATCGCGCTCCGGTGGGAATTCCGTCGCGCAACCCGAGATGTGGATATCATCATGAGTGGTGATGCTGCTTATGTTCACCAGGTAGCCAGAAAAATTGCGGAGGAACAGGGATGGCCTGCGGACTGGATAAACGATGCGGTAAAAGGTTTTGCATCTCGACAAGGCCAGCATGAGCTGTATAAGGAATATCTGCATGAAAACGGAGGGATCCGGGTCTTTATCCCAACCGCATCTTATTTGTTGGCAATGAAATGTATGGCCATGCGTATTGACGAGCCGGACGGAAAAACCGATGTGGACGACATCAAGTCATTGATTGCAGAAGTGGGCATCCGGGGAAAAGACGAACTCTACGATCTCGTGGAATCCTATTATCCAAAAGATCAGATTTCACCCAAAGTGTACTATGGCATTGAGCAGATCGTGAATGAAATCAGTCATGAAAAAAACGGAAACCCGATTTCCAAAAAACCGCCCAGCCTCTCTCGCTGAGGTCGCGTTATGGATCCACCAAGGTGTCGAGACTTCCATTGCTATTGGTGAGTTTCTCGATGCTTATTTTGCGAGCCCTCATGAAGCACACGGGGGCTTCCTCGAAACTCGGCCTGACTCCGTAGCGCTTAGCGATCCTTGGAAAACACAGGTGATCGACGCGTATCTCTCGGCGATGGCCGAATGTCTTTCCTATCGGGACGGCTGTCCGGCTCCGGCTTGGGTCTTTGATGCGCGGTTTTTCCTGGATAAGCCCTGGTTTGCAAGCCCGATTGATGGCCTGCGTCCATTACTACTCATGGAAAGTCCGGTCTTTTTTCGACGGAGAAATCTCTTTGTTTCAAAAAACGCGCTAAGCAGAGCCTGATTCAACCCGACTCTGCTCTCCGTATTTATTCAGCTTATGCCAGAAGTGCCAGATGGCCCTACAACCCAGCTAACCAACCTGAATCCGAACCGGTGAGAGCTGCCGATCCCCAGCGGCAGAGGGCTTCTAGCAGCGGTGTCGTACAATACGAACGAGCATCACCAAGCCATAAAGCACAACGAAAATTCCAAGGGCATAGACCGCAAACATCATGCCACGCTGTAGGTTGGGATAAGGCGCGAGGGACACATAAAGCCAGGTCCCATACAAAAAAAGACTATCGATCGTATAGTGACCCGCGATACTCCAACGCAAGCCAAACCGAACACGAATGCTCGCCAGCAACACTCCGAGTAAAAACTGGGGTAGAACGAGCAGAAATGACCACCACACCAGATGATTCGCATAAAGTCGATCATGTGCCGCGCCGAATAGGATGCAGGACATCCAGAAGATCGCAACACCGTGTTTCTCAAAGAATCCTAAGACCGTAGAGCGTGCGTATCGATAAAGCAAGAAACAGGTCACGCCCGCTGGGAGAAGCACCCAGAAGTGATCAAAATAAGTTGCAACCACGACTGCAGGTGGAGTATGAAGCTGCTGATGAAAGATTTCATAGACAAATGCGATAAAAAATGTAAGTCCGATAAAAATAAATCGAGGGGATGTCGAAAGCATCGCACGAAACGCCAGTTCTTCGAGCAAGGGAGCTGCCGCCACGAGAAGCGCGATCCTCCACGTGGGGTGTAAAAACAGGTAGCTTTGAAATGAATTGAGAAGATGGATGTTTAGAACGTGCTCGAGAACGCCATCAACCAGCCCACCTAAAAGCGCAACCAGGATCAATAGCGACAACCAGCCCACCCCTTGCCATAGGTTCAAACGACCGAGGGGTTGGGTCGTTCGGGTCGGGTTGCGTAAAAACCTCAGGAGTGGCGGGGGCAAAGTTCCTTCTGAATGGGCATGGTGTTGCATGCAGTTTAATGCCCGCTTTACGCCGACACCGCAAGCCGCTCTGAATCATATGCCCGCATCGTGACCACAAAGGACGCGGCAGCAGCCAGAACTGTCCCTAGCAGGCAGACCACAATTTCAAGAGCACCTGGCGTGTGGCCTCGTAGCAAACGCATGATACCCAACTGCTGCCCCAAAAGTGGGATGGCATACATCCATAAGCGGGCCTTTACCGGGATGAACGCCAGGAGGACAGACGGGAAGACGAGCACGAACATCAACAGGGAAAGGTAGGTTACTGCCTCTCGGAAACTCTTGGCAAAAGCCGCAACCAGGGTCTGCAGGCAGCTGAGCAACAGCACCAGAGGAAACATCAAAAGCAGTGTGAACAAAAAGAAATGAACGCCCAAGTCAAGCACGATATTGAGCTTGCGAACGTCCATAAAGTGACCTGCTACCGAAAAACCGATGACGCCGAGCGCCAAGCTGATCAGTGCAAAAAAAGCCGTGGCTGCGAGCTTGCCAGCCAGAACACTCCAGCGGGCCACGGGGTTGGACAAAAGCGGTTCGAGTGACTGCCGTTCACGCTCACCAGAAGTGGTGTCGATCGCCAGGTACATCCCGCCCAGGAACGTGGTCATCACAATGAAGTACGGTAGAATCGAAAAGAGTAATGCACCCCGTGACTGCGGTGTGGCCAGGTTCCGGTTCTCCGGTATCAGCGGCAAGACGATGTTCGGCGAGAGTCCCCGCGCCAGCATACGCTGGACGACGGTCATGCGGGCGTAACTGATGAGCATCTTGCGAAGTCGCCGAACCGGTTGAGCACTCGACCGGTGCGAGGAATCGTACACGAGGCGGACGGTTGCGGTCTCTCCACGTTTCCAGTATTTGGCGTAGTCGTGAGGAATCACCAGAATCACTTTATCGAGCTGGCGTCGGACGGCAATCACTGGATTCTCCGGTGCCGGCTCGGGCACCATGCCTTCCTGGGTCAGCGCGGTGACCAGATTTGGCGCATTGGCTGCACCCACCACCGGCACGGGTAGCGGTTTGTCCGCATTCTTTAATAATAGGTTGATCTGTACGTTGAAAATAACTAAAAACAGTAGTGGGCCCAACAGTGGAGCCCGCACCAGAGCATTCATGATCGTGCGCCGATCACGCAGGTTTTCCGTGACTTCCTTCCAAAATACGGTGAGAACAGGGTGCATGGGGTCTCCGGTATCAGTCAGCGTGGGGTACTCAAGCTGCAGTGTTCTCGCTTCGTCGGATAATCTCGACGAAGGCATCTTCAAGGTTTTCAGCGCCCGTCCGTTCTCGCAAGGTCTGTGGCGGGGCATCAGCCACCACCCGCCCATGCGCGATGACCACGACGCGATCACACAGCGCGACCACTTCTTGCATGATGTGGCTGGAAAACAGCACGCAACGTCCTTCGCTGCGCAGATGAAACAGGAATTCGCGCAGTGCACGAGTCGACATCACGTCGAGCCCATTGGTCGGCTCGTCCAGAATCAGGTTCTTCGGATCATGCACCAGGGCACGCGCAATCGCGGTTTTGACGCGTTCACCCTGCGAGAAACCCTCGGTCCGGCGATCAACGACATCATGAAGATCCAGGGCGTTAATCAAGCTGTCGCTTCGGGCAAGCAAGGTGGCGTCATCCAGCCCCTGAAGTCGGCCGAAATAGCTAATGTTCTCGCGCGCGCTGAGACGCTTGTATAAACCACGAGCATCCGGCAGCACGCCCAATCGACGTCTTACCACCAGGGGTTGAGCCACAGCATCAATACCATCCACCCGTATTTGGCCTTCATCGGGTTTCATCAATGTGTAAAGCATCCGCAGGGTGGTTGTCTTTCCGGCGCCATTCGGCCCGACCAGTCCGGTGATTTCGCCATCGCGTGCCACGAAACTGACGCCTTCTACAGCCTTGACTGCACCAAAGGACTTGTGCAGATTTTCAACTTCGATCATGGAGACGGTCCGTTGTAGTTCACAAAAGGTGGAGCCGGTCGCAGCACATCGAGGCATTGCGCATCGAGGGACTTGGGCTCAAGATGAGCAATAAATTTGCCCACCAACTGCGGTATGCAGCCCGTTCCGATCGCGGCATGGCCCTGCCCGCGCGCAATCAGTAAGCGCGCGTCACTGAGGTGCGCCAGCACCTCGCGGCCGTAACGTGGCGGAGTGATCGGGTCATCTTGACCCTCAAGAATCAGCGTGGGAATGTCAGTCCGCAGTGGCTGGTGGAAGTTCGCGGGCATTCGTCCGCGCGGCCATCCCGCACATTCCCGCTGGAGTCCGCGGATAAAGCGCCTGCCGAGCAGAGTTCCCTTGGCGGCGGGATTTGGTTTGAGCCAGGGAACATCTTCAGAGCAAACCACCGACAGACCCATGTAGGGATTGATCGATGATGCACCGACCTCACTGGAGATTAGCTGCGCCTGGCCCATCAAGGGAGCATCGTTGCCCTGGAGGGCTTGATGCAGGGTGAGGGGTAACAGGGCGGCAGTCAAAGGAGAGTAAGCAAACAGGCGTACCACGCCGGCCAGTGTTTTTTCGTTCAAGGTGCGTGTATGCAGCACATTGGTCGTGGGATCACGATAGGTCACGAGGAGGGGATGTTTCGCGATGCGTGCACGCAGTTCAGTGAGGTCAGTGTAGGGGTTGCCGAAGGCCTTGATACAGTCCGGCTCGGCATCACATCGACCCAAATCGGCCTTGAGCGCATTCTGGAGGTTTACGGCGACACTCTCACCCAGGATCAAACGGTTCGGGACGACACTATCCAGCACGATGCTACGGACACCGGTTGGGTCACGCATGGCGAACTGTTGAGCCACCAGGGTACCGTAAGACACACCGATGAGGTCGAAGCGTGGATTGCCGAGCGCATGACGCAGGGCGATGAGGTCGTCCACGGCATCGGTGGTGGTGAAGTCGCGCGGATTGGTGGTTTTCTCGATCTCCGCGAGACAGGTTTTGATCTCGGTGGCTTGGCGCGCATGGCGTTGGGTCGGGGTTTCTCGTTGTCTCGGATGCGTGGACCGCCGCCTGCGGGCGGCTTGGATGGCGTGCTCCACCTTTGGACACGACAGCGGGTGCGAGCCCCCGGTCCCTCGCTGGTCCAGTAACACGACGTCGCGGTGTTCGAGCACTGGCCTCAGCGCCGAGTGGATTTGCGGCCATATGTCGATGGCAGATTGCCCGGGGCCTCCTGCCAAAAAAACCACCAGGTCAGACGCCGGCCGCATGGCGGTACTGCGAATCAAGGCCAGACGCAGATGAATCTTGCGCCCCGAGGGATCAGTCGGGTTTTCCGGACGGACAAATGACGCACACCAGGCCGCAGACGTCACCCCGGACTGCAAGGTCTTGAGCTCGCACGATGTGAAGTCGATGTGACCCAACTCGAAATGGGCAGGGCGGGTCCCTCTTTGGCGAAGCTCGTGCTGTTGTGTCTTTTGATGGTCAAGCAGCCATTGTCCGCCCAAGATAACTGTCACGCCGGCCAAGATCAACACCACGCGTGTCCTTCGTTGCATTTTTTTGTGTTCCAAGTTTAGCAGCGGGCTCACGCTACATCAGATTCGAGGCCAAGTCAATCCTCGGTCAGGTAAAAATCACTGGATGTATCGACTGGTTTTTAGTGATCGCTCTCAACCGGGTGATCAGGAGATGTGGTTTTTATTTTGGGTCTTCGTGGTTCAGTGTGGGTAGAAAGCGGGGTCCTATGACGCGCAAACCCCTATATTTACAGGAGCAGAGTGCTCTGGCAGGCGCCCAGAAATTTGGCATGATGGCCAGATGCCAAGAACCCGCTAACCGCGTCGTCTGGTCGATGCATACACGTTCCCGGCTTTCGTCCCAGAGCCACAGTGCAGAGACTATTCGGTGATCCACTCGCACGGCTGGTCACTCTGGTTCGTCTGGGAAGATCGCTCCGAGCAGAGCATGGACGAGTTCTCCCGGTTTCTCGGGGAAAAGAAGGCCCGCAAGGTACGTCTCGCGGTGATGGATCTGTGGAAGCCGTTCCGAAACTCGACCACGCGGCATGCCCCCCAGGCGTCGATCCTGTTCGACAAGTTCCACGTGCTGCGCCACCTCGGGGAGGCGCTCGACAAGGTGCGCAAGCAGGAATACGCCCGGCTCAGCGGCAAAGGGCGCGCCTTCATCAAGGGCCAGAAGTACGCCTTGCTCGCCCATCCGCACAACCTCGAGGGCTCGGCGCGCAAGAACCTCAAGCGACTGCTCACCGCGAACAAACAGCTCAACCCCGCTTATTTGCTGAAGGGCGGATGTGGGACTATCGCAGCGAGGCGTGGGCGCGCAAGTTCTTCGAAAACTGGCGGGCGCAGCTGAAATGGCAACGCCTCAAGTCCTACGAGAAGTTCGTCGAGGGATTGAACAACAAGATCCGGGTCATCCAGAGACGAGCCTATGGTCTGCACGACGAGGAATACCTCAAGCTGAAGGTCCTGACCTGCATGCTTCCGGAGCTCTGATCAAAATTTGAGCAAAACCTACCCACACGATTTCACGAAGAGCCTTTTAAAAAATCGTGCTCCATGCGCAACCGCACATTCTCGGCCTCCAGATCGCTCACCGGGCGGCGTTTGCCATTGCTGACCACGCCTCCGGCCCTTGCAAGCGCGATCCATTTCGCCAAGGTCTTGGCCGAGATCCCACGCTTGCGCGCCGCAGCGGTGGCCCCGAGGCTCTCAGCGAGCAAGACCGCCTCCGCTTTGAAATCGGCGGTATATTGACGACGACTCTGACGTTCCGTTATGACCGCCAGGTAGTTCGTTCAATCGATCTATTGGAGGTCCGTCAATGGGGGACTACTTCAGTTATGGCATCGATCAATGACGGGGGGGGACGATGAAGTCGTCCGGTTCGTACACTGTATTTGCCGTGCCCGGCTTGGGCTCTACGCTCGCAGAGGCGCTGCTGGCGCTCTGTTCCGTGCCGGTCCGCATTGAGGATGTCACCGGCTTCGACCAGTCGGGGGCGGCACGCGAGCGGCTGCTGCGGATCAACCCGCTCGGACAAGTCCCCACCCTCCTTCTGCCCGACGGCACGGTGATGACTGAGAGCGCCGCTATCGCCCTACTGCTGTCGGAGCGTCACCCGGACAGCGGACTCGCCCCCGCCCCCGGCACCGACGCCAGAGCCGCCTTCCTGCGCCGGCTGGTCTGGTTCGCGGCGAATATTTATCCCACGTTCACCTACGGTGACTACCCCGACCGCTGGGTGCGCGCCGATCCCGCATCGCTGCAGGACACGACCGATCGTTATCGCGAGCGGCTCTGGAAACAGTTTGAATCGGAGCTGCCCAAAGGCGGTTGGGTGCTCGGTACGCAGTTCTCCGCGCTCGATATCTACGTCGCCGTCATGACGCACTGGAGGCCGCGCCGCGCCTGGTTCGCGGCACACTGCCCGCGCCTGCACGCGATCGCGAGCCGCACCGACGAGCATCCGTTTCTCAAAGCCGTTCTGCAGCGCAACTTCCCGCCGACAGCGTGACAGCACCGCGAGATCCAATTCGCAGGCTGAAGCGGCTCGGCGCGCGCGACCGAACTGCAGCCTTGCCGCAACTGTGGTGAGGTACTCACGATCCGGAACTCCACAGTCACGGACCAACGGGACCACGTGCCGTGATCAGGTTCGGCCGGGTTTTTCAGGCACGCTTCACCGCCAGAGCAGCCGCCACCGACACTGGTTGAGCGCCCAGATTTGAATTTCGGGGCTCTTTCACCCCGTGAAAGCGTGCGAAGAAGTCCTTTGTGGCTGGCCGATGGACGCGAGTGCACCCCGTGCCGCCGCTCGATACGGCATCTGCGCGCTGGGCATTTTGCATCGTCACTTTCCGTATGCCAGTCAAGTACCGCAAGCGCAACGCGAAACCACCGTCGCGGCGAGACCGTCTCGCCTACACGAATGGGTTGATGACCTTGATTTGCCGCTCGATCAATTGTCCGTGCTTCAGGTCTTCGGTAAAGAGGATTTCACAGTCGGCTCGCAAGGCGGACGCTACGATGACTGAGTCGTATAAAGAAAACTTGTATCGTTCCATGATATCGACGGCATGATCATGATCGGCCTCTGTGAGTGGTTCCGTACGACAGATCTTCCGGATGGTCTGCAGAATTTCCCTGACGTCGGTCAGCGCCATGGTGAGCTTGCGAGTCGCCACCGCAGTGAATTCGTTCAGTACCTGAACGCTGATGACCCCGGATTCAACGAGCAGCATCTCCGCGCGGTCTGCCTTCTCCGCTTCGGCGGAGAGCAGGTAAAGCAGAACGCTGGTATCAAAGAACCGCTCAGTGCCGCTCATGGGCTTCCAGCCGATCGAACTTGAAATCCTTGGGCAATCGACCTCGGTACTTCCTGAGCCGGACCAATAGCTCACGCGTACCCGGCATCTTCTCGATCTCGAATGCCCGCTTTCCTGCGACGTGGACCTCAATGGTGTCTCCTTCCTTCAGTTCCAGTGCCTCAACGACAGCTGCGGGAAGCCGAATTGCCAAGCTGTTGCCCCATTTGGAGATTTGCATGCCGGAACCCACTAGATATACATTTTAAAAAGTATATCCAGACAGCGGTTCATCGTCAATTCCGACGTGTTCCTCCGTACCGGCCGCCCCAGTGGGCCTGCCGGCCCCGCTGTCACCACAGGGCTCGGTGATCTCGGCCGTGCTCGCCCATCCGCACAACCTCGAGGGCTCGGCGCGCGAGAACCTCAAGCGACTGCTCATAGCCAACAAACGCCTCAACACCGCTTATTTGCTGAAGGGCGGATGTGGGACTATTGCAGCGAGGCGTGGGCACGCAAGTTCTTCGAAAACTGGCGGGCGCAGCTGAAATGGCAACGCCTCAAGTCCTACGAGAAGTTCGCCGAGATGATCGAACGACACTGGGACGGCATCGCCGCCTACGGCGATCCGCGCAACAAGGTCTCCCTCGGGTTCGTCGAGGGATTGAACAACAAGATCCGGGTCATCCAGAGACGAGCCTATGGTCTGCACGACGAGGAATACCTCAAGCTGAAGGTCCTGACCTGCATGCTTCCGGAGCTCTGATCAAAATTTGAG
>JAJYFY010000078.1 GCA_021785265.1 Pseudomonadota bacterium | reverse complement strand
CTCCCTCAACCACGGGGAGGATTCCCGAGAATGAACCCCACACACCCCACCCCGGATCCGACTGAGGCCATCGATCCCGTCTGCGGCATGCGCGTCGAGGGGGACAAATCACCCGAATGGATCCACGGAGGTCGGCGCTACGTCTTCTGCTGCGAGGGATGCCGCTCGAAGTTCGCCAAAGATCCGGATTCTTTTATCAAGCCCCAAAAACCCGCCCAAGACATCCCCACCGGCACGCCCTACACCTGCCCCATGCATCCCGAAGTCCGGACCACGGGACCGGGATCCTGCCCCCTCTGCGGGATGGCGCTCGAGCCCCTGATGCCGAAAGCTGTGCCCGAAGGCGACGATGAGCTTCGAGCCCTGACCCGCCGCTTCTGGATCCTGGTCGCCCTCACCCTGCCGGTCTTCGGGATCGCCATGGCCCCCGCGGCCGGATTCCACTGGCCCTCCAGGCTCGATTTCCCGTTGGGACTGCTCGAAGCCGCCCTCACGAGTCTCGTCGTGCTCTGGGGGGGGGCGGGCTTTTTCAAGCGCGGTTACGAAGGGCTCCTCTGCAGGAGCCCCAACATGTATACCCTGATCGCCCTCGGATCCGGCATCACCTGGGCCTACAGTCTGATCGGCCTTCTGGCCCCCGGACTTTTTCCGTCCACCTTTCGCGGCCCCCACGGGGCGGTGGGCACCTACTTCGAATCGGCAGCGGTGATCGTGACCCTGGTCACGATGGGGGACCTCTTCGAGATCAGTGCCCGCCGTCGTACGGCATCGGCCATCCGTTCCCTGATCGCGCTCGTCCCCCCTCTCGCCCGACGGCTCGACGCCGACGGTCGCGAAGAAGACGTGCCGCTCGAGGCGCTTCGGGTGGGCGATCGGCTACGCGTCCGGCCGGGCGAGAAGGTTCCGGCGGACGGCTCGATCCTCGAAGGCCGGACGCATCTCGACGAGGCGATGCTCACGGGCGAGCCCACCCCCGTCCCGCGGGGAGCGGGGGAGCGGGTCAGTGCGGGCACCGTGAACCGGGAAGGTGCGCTCGTGATCCGGGCCGAGAAGGTCGGTTCGGACACGACGTTGAGCCGCATCGTCGCCCGCGTGGCAGAAGCGCAGCGCACGCGCGCACCGGCCCAGCGTCTTGCCGACCGGGTGGCTGCGATTTTCGTGCCCGCCGTGGTGGCCACCGCGATCCTCGCGTTTGTCGCCTGGACGCTGTGGGGACCCGCCCCGGCAGCCGCCCATGGACTGATCGCCGCGGTTTCCGTCCTGATCATCGCCTGTCCCTGCGCCCTGGGGCTCGCCACGCCCCTCTCCATCCGGGTCGCCTCCGGACGCGGCGCCCACCTGGGGATTCTCTTCCGGGATGCCGCCGCGATCGAGGGCCTGGGGAAAATCGACACTCTCGTGATGGACAAGACCGGCACCCTCACCGAGGGGCATCCCCGGCTCACCCATCTCGAGCCCCAGCCGGGATTCGACGAAAACACGATCCGGACACTCACCGCCGGGCTCGAAGCCGCGAGTGAGCACCCGCTGGCACAAGCCCTCGTGGCGGCGCTCCCGCCGGGGGTGAAGCGCCCCCCCGTCACTGATTTCCGTGCCCTGCCCGGACTGGGGGTCATGGGTCACATCGGCGGACAAGCCCTCGCACTCGGCAACGGAGGCCTCCTGCGGAAGGAGGGCGTGGACCCCGCGATCCTGGAAGCCGCGGCGGAGCGGGAGCGCCTGCGGGGAGCCACCGTCCTCTTCCTGGCCGTGGACGGAAAACCGGCCGCCCTCCTCGCCGTGGAAGATCCCCTCCGGCCGGAGGCGGAACCCGGCCTCGCCGCCCTCCGCCGTCTCGGTCTCCGGATCGTGATGGCGACGGGAGATGCCGAAACCACGGCCCGAACGGTGGCCCGGCGGCTCGGGATCGACGAGGTCAGGGCAGGCCTTTCGCCCGAAGACAAGGCCGATCTCGTCTCACGCCTCAAAGCTCAAGGACGGCGCGTGGCCATGGCGGGCGATGGCATCAACGATGCCCCGGCCCTCGCGGCTGCAGACGTCGGCCTGGCGCTCGGGACCGGGACGGATATCGCCATCGAGAGTGCCCCGGTCACCCTCATGCACGGGGATCTCGGAGCGATCGGGCGCGCCATCCACCTGTCGCGCGCCACCCTTCGGAACATCCACGGCAATCTCGCCTATGCCTTTCTCTACAACGGCATCGGCATCCTCCTCGCGGCCGGTCTCTTCTACCCGCTTTTCGGCCTCATCCTGTCCCCCATGATCGCCGCCCTGGCCATGAGCCTGTCGTCCGTGTCGGTGGTCCTGAATGCGCTCCGCCTGCGCAGGCTGCCGCTCTGAACCACTCGAGCCGGATCTAGCGCGAGGCGCGCTCGATGAAGTGGTCGATGTGCGCCTTAAGCAGGGGCAAGGCTTTGGGGTTGAGATAGAGCATATGGCCGGAGGGGTAGTAGCGGAACTCGATGCGCCGCATCACGCCCGGCGGAAGTCCCATGTGGTGGACCGTGTAGAGCGTCGCGAAGAAAGGGGTCGCCATGTCGAAGTACCCGTTGTTGAAGAGCACCCGAAGCCCCGGATCGTTGAGGAGTGCCCGGGCCAGGGCGGGAGCCACATTGATGTAGAACTGACCGCCCCCCGTAAGTGATTCAACCGGCGGCACGTAGGTCCAACGCCAGGCTTGATTGACCTTGTAGTCGAGCTGGCGGTAATGAAGGTGACTCAGGTAATCGAGCCGGGTGTCCAGGTAGTTATTGAAGCTCGCCGTAAGCGCGCCCATGATCGCGCTCGTCGCGGCTCCGGCACTGGTCGTGCCCGGGATCGGGAGCAGGGGCTCGAGTTCCGGCATGCTGAAGCGGCCGTCGAAGCGACCGACCGTCCGCTCGGCCCGTCCGAGCAAGCGCTTCTGGAAGACGGGCAAGGAGATGCGGAGATCCGCCTTGCGCCAGAGCCGCGCAGGAAGCCCCGTATCACGGGCCAAAACGGTGGCCATCCGGTCGAGTGCGGCCGGCTTCAGCGTGGAACCCTGGAAGAGGGCTTCCGCGTAGCGACCTTCGGCAAAGTGCTCGACCTGGTGCACCCAGACCGCGAGATTTTTCGGTTCGGGATGGAGCCGGTGGTGGTACCAGGCCACCGCTGCATAGGAAGGAAGATAGAAGATGTAGGGGAGATCATTGCCCGGGGCGAACGCCAGGGTCGGAAAGTCGAGCACCGTCGAGCACATGATCACGCCGTTGAGATCGATGCCGTGACGGGCGAGATCGTCTGCGAGCACGGCCGAGCGGGTCGTGCCATAGCTTTCACCGAGCAGGAACTTGGGCGAGTTCCAGCGCCGAGCCCGGGTCAGGTATTCGGCGATGAACTCGCGGAAGGAACGGGCATCGGCGTTGATGCCGTAGAACATCCGGGGCGATCCCGCCGGGTGGAGGATGCGGCTCAATCCGGTTCCCACCGCGTCCACGAAGACGAGGTCTGTCACGCCCAGGAGCGTATCGGGGTTGGGCACCATCCGGTAGGGCGGTCGCGTGCCGTGGACGGATCCCGGATGTGGCCAGACGATGCGGCGCGGGCCGAATCCGCCGAAATCGACGAGGACCGAGGCACCACCGGGGCCCCCGTTGTAGGCAAAAGTGATCGGCCGACGGGATTCCCGTCGGATGCCCTCCTCCCGATAGGCGATGTAAAACATGCGGGCCGTGGGCACTCCGGCCGGGTTACGGAGGACGAGAAAGCCCGCAGTCGCCGTATAGCGGATCTTCCGCCCATCGACCGTCACCGTATGCCGGGTCGAGACGCTCCGGGCATGGATGGGCGGCGCTGCGGGGGGTGGCGGAGGCGGGGGGGGCGGGGATGCAGCCCACGTCGCGCGGAGGCCGGGCCCCAGAGCGATCAGGATCAGAAACGCGAGAGACCCACGGACATCGTTCGGGCGCATCGGGAAGCTCCAACTCACGAAATCACTGGATAGAACTCTAGCATGAAGCGGGAGGAGTCAACAGTAAAACCGGCCTTAGCGCTTTTCCAGGAAACGCTCCAGCGAATCCGCCGAGAGGGGACGGCTCACAAGATAGCCCTGGGCGCTGTCGCATCCGAGCTCACCCAGGAGGGCCAGCTGGGCCACCGTCTCGACGCCTTCGGCAATGACCTGGAGATCCAGACTGTGCGCGAGAGTGATGCTGCTGCGGGTGAGCGCCAGAGAGGCCCGATCCTTGATCATCCGCCGGATGAAAGACAGGTCGATCTTGAGGACATCGAGCGGCATCTGCTGGAGGTAGAGCAACGAGGAATACCCGGTGCCGAAGTCGTCGAGATAGATCTTGAACCCGAGCGCACGGATCTTTCCGAGTGCCGTTGCGACCCTCGAAAAATCCCGAACCGCGGCCGTTTCCGTGAGCTCGATCGCCAGGGGACAAACCGCGAGGTCGATGCCGCTGTCCCGGAGATGATTCTCGATCTGCTCGACAATTCGCGGGTCCGCGAGTTCACGGGCGGAGAGGTTGATGCTCACGGTTCCCGGCGAGTGACCCCGGTCATTCCAGGCGCGGAGCTGCCGCAGGACGGAACGGAAAACCCACGCTCCGATCTCATGGATACAACCGGTCTGCTCGGCAATCGGAATGAACTCGCCGGGCGAGACCGGTCCCAGATCGGGATGCTGCCAGCGCAAAAGCGCCTCGGCACCGGCCATCTGCCCGGTCCGGATATCCAGGTAAGGCTGATAGAGCACGGTCAGCTCGTCGTTCTCCAGCGCCTGATGGAGGGCCTGACCGATCCGGTGACGGCGTACCTCCCGAAGATCCGCCTGCTGGGAAAAGAACTGGAACCTTCGCTCCGTCGTCCGTTCCAGTGTATGCACCGCAATTTCGGCGTTCCGGACCAGGGTCTCGGCATCCATGCCCGGCTCATGTCGGGCAGCACCGATGAATGCCGTGAGCCGGTGGCGGGTATCCTGAACCCCGATCTCACGAGGAAAATCCCGGAGGATACGGAGGGCGGCAGCCTCCGGATCGACCGGCTCCAGGCTCCCGGAAAGCAGGGCGATGCCGAAGCTATGCTTGTCGAGCCGGCTCACCACATCGCCCTCGCGCAGCCGCTCCACGAGACGGGGCGCGAGTTCGCGCAGGATTTCCTCGGCCTGATGCCACCCGTACCGGTCGATAATCTCATCGACCTCGGGGATTTCCACGGCCAGGACCGAGGCCCCTCCCCCTCCCCGAGCGAAAACCCGGAGGGCCCGGTCCAGCAGGTCGACAAAATATCCCCGGTTCGGCAGATCAGTCGCCGGATCATGATGGGCGAGATGGTCGCGCTGGACTCCGGTCTCGATGATCTCGAGTCCGAGCGCGATATCCGCCGCCACCTCCTGGAAGAGACGGACTTCCTCCTCATCAAAGGATCCGGATTTTTCGGCTCCAATCGTGAAACTGCCACTCACCCGTCCGGCCACTGACAGCGGAAAGGTCGCAATGGCCCGACATCCGGCTGCGAGAAGGAGGTTTCGCCAGGGCATCATCCGCGGATCTGCGGCCACGTCTTGGCAGATGCCGAGCAGACCCGACCGGATGGCCGATCCCACGCTTCCCCCTCCCTCGAGGAGGGTGGCATTCCGGGGAGCCAGCAGGCCCTCGAGCAGTTCCCGGCCCCTGCCGGCATGGGCCCCGATCGTGACCTGGTCGCTGCCGGCAACCACAACGCCGATCCAGGCCATGGAGTGCCCTCCCAGTTCCACGGCGATCCGGCAGGCTTCCTCGAAGAGCTTCTCACGGTTGCGGATCCTCAAGATCGCACTGTTGATGGCACTCAACACCCGGTAGATGCGGTTCAGCCGCCTGACCCGTTCGACCTGACTCTCAAGATCACGGGTGTTCGTTTCGAGAAGTTCAGCCATCCGGTCGAAGCTCGTTCCCAAGCTGGCAAGCTCATCGCGACCACCCAGCCGGGTGCGTACCGTGAGATCCCCTGCACCGAAGCGGTCGGCCGCCGTGACCAGTGCCTTGACCCGCCGCACGATGAGCCGGTCACCGGCCAGCCAGGCGATGACCAGAAGCAATCCGGCGGCCATTCCCAAAAGGAGCAGGTTGCCGGCCAGAATCTTCCGCTCCAGTGAAAAAACCTCGGCCTCTGGAATCCCGACGATCACGTAGGGGTCGAGCCCCACCCCGGCCACCCGTTCCCGGTAGACCGCAATGATCTGACGGACACCCTGTACCCCGCTGCCGATGACCTCAAGCCGGCGCCGGGACCCCAGGCGCCGAATCAGGCGGACCAGGGCGGGACTGGTCCGGCCGAGCCAGGCTTGCGGATGGGGATAGCGGGCAATGATGGTCCCGCCATTGTCGAGAACGGTCAGGGTCGATCGGGGCGGCAGGCGGGCTCGGGCAGCCAAGCCATTGAGCCAGCTCAGGCGCAGTGAGGCATAAAGGACACCGCGAATGGACCGGTCAGCCGTGACAAGCGGGGTGGCGAAGACCACCATGGGAGTATGGATCACACGGCCGATCTGAAAGGAGCCCACGACATGCCGCTCGCCATGGATCGCTGCCTTGAAGTAGGAACGGTTCCCCAGGTAGACCCGACTCTTCAGCGGGACTGCACTGCACTGGAGATCGCCCTGCTTGTCGATCACGCCGATATTGGCAAGAGAAGGGTTCCGTTTGAGAATCCGGGCCAGGAACCGGTGGCAGACGAGGGGAGATCCGGAGTGGATCGTGGGAACCAGAGCCAGCATCGCGGTCAGGTTCCGGGTGAGTTCGATGACCTGTGCGTAGCTCGTAGAAACCGTATCGGCCAGAGACAAGGTCTCGCGACGAGCCGCACGAAGCGCC
>JAJYFY010000024.1 GCA_021785265.1 Pseudomonadota bacterium | reverse complement strand
CCGCCTTTAACCCCCCCATGCCCTCTCCCCTACCCCGCCTCGGTGTTCTCATGGATGCGATCGAATCCATCCATCCGGAAAAAGACACCACCCTGCTTCTTTTACTGGCCGCCCAAAAAAGGGGGTTTGGCCTGGTTTATTTCGAACAAGGTGATCTTTATGCTCTCGATGGTCAGATATGGGGGTCGGGCCGGGTTCTCACTGTTTTTGATCACGCGGATCATTATTTTGAACTCGACCCCGAACCCGAACCGATCCCGTTGGCCGGGCTCTCGGCCTTTCTCATGCGAAAAGATCCCCCAGTCGACCTGGATTACCTCTATACCAACCTGCTCTTGCAGCACGCCGAGCGCGACGGGCTACGGATCATCAACTCGCCTGCGGCCCTTCTCCAGACCAATGAAAAACTGGCCATCCTGGACTTCCCGAACCTCATTCCCCCAACTCTCGTGACGGGTTCGCTGCCCCGCTTACTCCACTTTATCGAACAACACCAGCAAGTTGTCCTGAAACCCCTTGATGGCATGGGAGGCTCCCGGGTGTTTACTGTTGCTGCAGGTGACCTCAACCGTCACGTTATCGTGGAGGTCTTGACCGGCGAAGGACACCACCCGGTCATGGCCCAGCGTTATATCCCGGAAATTCGCACACTGGGCGACAAGCGCATTCTGCTGATCGACGGCCAGCCGGTCCCTTACGCTCTGGCCCGCCTGCCGGCACCGGGTGAGGCACGCGGCAATCTCGCCCGTGGTGGGACGGCTCGCGGAGTCGAACTGAGCGCCCGGGACCAGGCGATCTGTGCTCATGTGGGACCAGTACTGGCCCGCGCCGGGCACTGCTTTGTAGGCCTGGATGTCATCGGCGATTACCTGACTGAAATCAATGTAACGAGCCCCACTTGTGCGCGCGAACTCGATCGTCTTTACGGTCTGGACATCGGGGGTCAGTTCATTGACCATCTCATCCGAACACTGCCCCGACCTCAAGCCAACCCCTAATCCGGACCCACTGCCGTGCCTGGACCTCAGCGTCGCTCAAATCCTCGACAAGCCTCTGGCCACCCCGCGCTGTCGCTCTCCAGAAGCCATTCCATGGAACGGCTTCTCCATCTCGGTTTCCTCATCACAGCCTTCGAGGCGATTGTGATTTTGGGAGTCAACTTCAGCACGCAGAATCCTTTTCGTCCAGTCATGCATCCATTGTCCGTAACCGTGGTCGATACCCGAAGCCATCGGACACCCCGCGCAGTCTCGGTCTATGCCCAGAATCGCTCACGCGGCGGCGGACACAAGATCCAGCGTCTTTTGCACGCGACCTTCCTGCCTTCCGGCCAAATCAACCAATCCGGGACCAGGCGAGGATCTGGAATCCGTAACCCCCGGCTGGGATCCCACCAGACTCAGCCTGAAACCAGCCCCGACCGACGGATACAGCACGGGCAGACGCCCGTGGTCATCACCCGCTGGGACACTGCACGTCGCAAGGTCAGATCAGGGGCCCACGGGAACCCCGCTTCCTCCACCGAAGTTCTGGATATCCGAGAGCTCCGAGTGGCATCGGATGCCGATCTCCCACCCGCCGCCGACCCTTTCCGCAGGAGATCCGGTTCGGACCGAATCCGCCCGCACACCCTCCCTTCTATCGCCACCCGATCGCTGGTTCTCGCTCGTTACCTGGACCAGTGGCGCCGCCGGGTTGAACGGATCGGGAACCAACTGCTCGAGCGTCAAGGGCCCCGGACCGACTTTCGGGGCCATCTCTTACTGGCCGTGAGTCTCCGTGCCGATGGCTCCATTGCCAACATCCACTTCATGAGGGCGTCCCACAACCCGAACCTTAACCGGTTGGCCTTGGAAACTCTCCACCACGCAGAGCCCTTCCCGCCGCTACCTACCCGTCAAAGCCAACGGACTCTGCATTTCGTCTACGAGTGGGTTTTTTCCCGAAACACCCTGAGAACGGATACCCCGTAGTTCAGCTCGCCCAAGGCCGGCAAGCTCCTGCCCTCTCCCGATATACTATGAACCATGAAACAGGATTTCCTGACCGGCAACCTCCTGCTGGCCATGCCGAACTTGGCAGATGCCAATTTCACCCAGTCCGTCACCCTGGTTTGTCTGCATACTCCGCAGATGGCCATGGGCCTGGTCGTCAACCGACCGACGAATCTCACCCTGGGATCGTTGTTTGGCCATTTATCCCTCAAGAGCGCCCGGTCAGAGATCCTGGACCAGCCGGTTTATCAGGGGGGGCCCGTCCAAACTGAACGCGGGTTCATCCTGCACTCCCCAGACTGCAGCGGAGAATCGACGCAGCGGATCAACGATCAGCTCGCCATGAGTAGTTCCCGCGATGTTCTGGATGCCATCGCCCGGGGGGAGGGGCCAACCCGGTTTCTCGTCACTTTGGGTTATGCAGGGTGGGAATCGGGCCAACTCGAACGCGAAATCAGCGAAAATGCCTGGCTCTCGAGTCCTGTTGATCCGGATCTCATTTTTACTCTTCCGCCCGAAAAAAGATGGACTGTGGCTGCCGAGCGGATTGGTGTCCGCAGGGATCATTTGAGCATCGATGCCGGACACGCCTGATCAGACACTGCTGGCCCTTGACTACGGTCTCAGAAACATTGGCGTTGCCATCGGCAGCCGGCGAAGTGGCAGCGCCCAGCCTCTCATAACGCTCCACATGGATCGCAACGGTTTTCCGTGGCATGCCTTGGACCGTGTGGTTGCCGAGTGGAGCCCGGATTTGCTGATCGTGGGAATCATTCCCGGCGCTCAAGGTTCATTTGCCGCATCGCTGGCAGACTTTCTCGTCCGGCTGGAAGCCCGCTACCCGGTGCCGATCCGCCCATGGGATGAGAGCGAAACCTCTGAAGTCGCTCGGCTCGAAATTCGCGAACGACGTACCGACGGTCGGCAAAGCCGGCGGCGCTCTCCGCATTTCCAGGATGCAGTCGCCGCCTGTCTCCTGATTGAATCCTACCTCGGCCAACCTGCACTGGAATGCCGGTGAACAGGCCCACACCGCTCCAAATCGACCGGACTGGGAAACTCTGTCATCTGATCACGCTGGATGGCTTGACCCGTACGACGGTTGAGTCCATTTTGGACCGAGCTCGCTTTCACCGCCATCAGGAATGGACCCAGGTCAGCAGCCGGCCGGTCGCCACTGCCCTTCTGTTCTGCGAACCCAGCACAAGAACCCGAGCCTCGTTTGAACTCGCCGCATGGAGACTGGGCTACCACGTCACGAACCTCGTGCCCGATCACTCCTCTCTCGCCAAATCCGAGACCCTCTCTGAAACGGCTGCGACCCTGGAAGCAATGGGTTTCTCCTTCCTGGTCTTGCGGCACAGCAATCCACTATCCGCCATGACACTGATCAATCCGCTGGACCGCCCACTGCACTGCATTTCTGGAGGCACGGGGCAGTTGTCCCATCCGAGCCAGGGACTGCTGGATCTGTTTACGGTCTGCGAACATTTTTCTGACCTAGACGCGCTCACCGTCGCCATCATCGGGGACATCCGTCATTCCCGAGTTGCCCGCTCGACATTCACTGCCCTGCGCCTCTTCGGAGTCCAGGATATCCGGCTGTGCACCCCTCCGGGCCTGGAACCCGACCCTGGAGATTTCCCGGAGACGAAACTCTACCCGCTTGAGGGCGCCCTGCGTGGAGTTCGGCTCGTGATCGCTCTTCGCTTGCAGCGTGAACGGATGGCTGACACTCTGCAGCCAGATACCTCCCGCTATCGCAAAAACTACGGCCTGACTCTGGAACGTCTTAAGCTCTGCGATCCCCACGTCCGTATCATGCATCCAGGACCGGTCATGCCAGATGAGGAACTGGCAGGCGAATTGATTGACAGCCCGTATTCCCTCGTCCGGGAACAAGTCCGGAATGGCGTGCCCATACGGATGGCGATTTTTGAGACGCTGGCCGGATGAGCCATCCTCCCTCGAAGCGGCGCTCGCTGGTCGTGGAAACAGTCCGGGTTATCGCACGGGACCCGTATCCGGCGGGTCAGTACCGACTCAGCCTGCAGGCACCCCGGATCGCGGAACGGGCCCAACCCGGAATGTTCATCCACCTAGGCTGTGACGAAATCGGCCAGTTCAGGCGGCCCATGTCGATCCTGGGTGCCAAGGACGGCGTCCTCGAGATTTTGTTCAAGATCGTTGGAACAGGAACGCAACTGCTCAGTCAATGTGCGGTCGGGGTCCGGCTCAGTGCGATCGGACCGATCGGCACACCATTCATGCCCGACCCAGAGGCCACCTGGATCATGGCAATTGGTGGCGGAACCGGAATCCCCCCCCTCCTTTTTCTGCTCGAAAAGCTCGCGGGCCTGAAAACGGATCAACATCTTGTTTTCTTCGGTGGTTCCGAAATTCCCTTTCCCTTCGACACGCCCATCCGGCGCACTCCGTTCCCCGGGTTGGACGAGGTAGCTTCACGGTCGCTGAGTCGCCTGGACCGCATCGGAGTCCCCTCAGCCCTCGCCAGTCGTGCAGATCTTCCCGGAACCTACTCCGGATACGTCACCGACCTGTTCAGTCACTGGCTCACCCAGGCAAAAATCACGGAACAGGATCATTGTCAGGTTTTCAGTTGCGGGCCCAGACCCCTCATGGCAACTGTTCAGGAAATCGCTCGTAGGCACGGATTCGGTGGTGCACTTTGCCTTGAGGAAAACATGGCTTGTGCTGTGGGCGGCTGTGCTGGCTGTGCCGTCCCGATCCGGGAGTCGGACGGTTTAGCCATGCGCCGCGTCTGCGTCGACGGACCAGTTTTCCCGATCGATCGCGTCCTCTTTGGTGAAAGCAGCTAGCCACCTCCCACGATCGCTTCAATCTCGATACGGGCACCTCGCGGGAGCGCCGAGACCTGTACAACCGAGCGAGCCGGGTAGGGAGGATGCCAATGGCGGACAAAGAGCTCATTGAGCGCCGGGTAATCGCCCAAATCCGTCAGGAAAACCGTAAGCTTGACGACCCGATCCATGCCACCGGCAGCCTCGCACAGGGCACGGAGATTCCGGAGTACCTGTTCTGCCTGAGGCCCGAAATCCGGCGAAACCAGCTCTCCGTTCACAGGATCCAGACCGATCTGCCCGGAGACAAAAATCCACGCTCCGGCCCGAACCGCAGGGGAATAAGGGCCGATCGCGGGGGGTGCCTGCGGCGAGCCCAGGGCTATTTTTTCAGTCATCGGCAACACTCATTTGGAATATGGTTTGAAATCAGGTTCGAACCCGGCTGATTCGCGAAACCACAGTCACGCGGTGGAGGTGCCGGAACAGGGCGGCCAAATGCTTACGGTCACGGACCGTACAGGTAAAGTTGAGCGTTGCAATCAGTCCATCCCGCTCTGTGACCGCGACCTGCTCGATATTGGAGCCACATTCGGCAATCTCCGCGGCAATCTGAGCCAGAGCACCTCGTTCATTTGTAACATCGACGCGGAAAGCCACCGAAAAATCGCGATTGAGCCCAGGTTCCCATTCCAGTTCTACCCACTTGTCCGCTGACTTGTGGTGCTCGAGAAGATTAGGGCAGTCATTGCGGTGGATGACCATCCCACGTCCGACGGATAGAAACCCAGCGATCTCGTCACCGGGAATGGGATAACAGCAGCGGGCAAAAGTCATAACGACACCCTCGGTACCCCGTATCACTATCGGGGTGGTGAGTGACGGGGTCACTTCGATGGTCGGTGATTGCAGAACCGCATGCGCAACCAGCATAGCCGGCCGCTCACCTAATCCAATCTGAACAAGGAGCGTTTCAACATCCTCAAGTTTGAAACTTTGTGCCAGGTTCTCCAAACGCTGGGAGTCCATCCGGTGCAGAGAGGTATGGGCCTTTGCAAGAATTTGGTTCACAAGTTGTTCTCCCAGCCGCCTGGCCTCGGCTCGCTCCAAGTTTTTTAGAAATTGACGAATATTGGTCCGCGCTTTTGCGGTCACGACGAAATTGAGCCAAGCAGGGTTTGGGCGAGCACCCCGCGCGGTCAAAATCTCCACCAGTTGGCCACTTTGTAAAATGGTTCGCAGCGGAACTAGTTGCCGATCGATCTTGGCTGCGACACAGGAATTGCCCAGGTCGGTATGTACCGCATAGGCAAAATCAACAGGCGTAGAACCACGTGGCAGGCGGCGGATCTCACCTCGTGGAGTAAAGACGTAGACCTCGTCGGGAAACAGGTCAACCTTAACGTTTTCCATGAATTCGACGGAACTGCCGGTTCGATCCTGAATCTCGACTAGATCACGGATCCATTCCCGTGCCCGAAACTCAGTAGACCGGGCTGCCTCTTCGCCCGTTTTATATAGCCAGTGTGCGGCAATACCGGCTTCGGCGATCTGATCCATGATTCGTGTCCGGATCTGAATCTCGATCGGTACCCCTTCTGGACCAATTACAACGGTGTGAAGTGACTGGTAGCCATTGACTTTGGGGATGGCGATGTAATCTTTGAACTTGCCTGGCAAGGGGCTGTAAAGGTGGTGAACCACTCCGAGCGCCCGGTAAGCCGTATCTTCACGATCGACAATGATGCGAAATCCATAACGATCCCAAACCTCATTCCAGGTCAAACCCTTATGCTTCATCTTGTAGTAGATGCTGTACAGATGTTTTTCTCGGCCAGTCAAGACTACCTCTATGTTCTCCTGTTCGAAAGCCCGTTTGAGCGCAGTCTCGGTCCGACGGATGAGTTCCTTTCGGTGACGTCTCCGCTCACGCAAGCGTGCAGAGAGAACCCGGTAGCGACGTGGATATAGATTTATGAATCCGAGATCTTCAAGCTCAAGGCGCCACGCGTTCATCCCAAGGCGATGGGCGATCGGTGCATAAATCTCGAGGGTTTCGGCCGCAATGAGCCGCCGTTTGGCATCCGGCATGCTCCCCAAGGTACGCATATTGTGCAGCCGATCTGCCAGCTTGATCAAAATCACCCGAATATCATCCACCATCGCCAACAGCATCTTCCTGAAGTTTTCGGCCTGCGCTTCGGCATGGGTTGGAAAAGAGATCTGGGTCAGCTTGCTCACGCCATCGACCAGATGCGCGACATCCGATCCGAAACGGACTTCCAATTCCGCCCGTGTCACAGGAGTATCTTCGATGACATCATGCAAAACGGCCGCTGCAAGCGTTTTTGCGTCGACGTGTAACTCCGCCAGAATCAGGGCGACCTGCAGGGGATGGTTGATGTAGGCTTCACCCGACAGCCGTTTCTGGCCTGCATGGGCTTCCTCGCTGAAGAGGTAGGCCTTTTCAAAGAAATCGACTTGGTTTGGCGGGAGGTAGCGCCCGAGACTGGCCAGAAAAGGCGTCAGACCCTCCGCTTGCTGGTCATGGACTCCGTGACCCGTCGAGACACGCGCCTCGGGCAGAGTCACGGCCGCACCGGCTTAGAACGCCTCGTCCGCCTCCGGTACCACAAAAGAGTCCGGGAATGGCGGAGGTTCTTCGGTTAGGGCGGGCTTGGGTCCGTCCGGTTGGCTCAGAACTTCAAGCCCGACAAGTCCTTCCGCCACTTCTCGGAGTGCAATGACGGTCGGTTTATCATGCTCTGGATCGATTGAGGTGACTGCACCATTCGACAGTTGGCGCGCCCTTTTGGCTGCAACCAAGACCAAAGTAAATAAATTCGGTACCCGCGCCGAGCAATCCTCGACTGTAACCCGTGCCATCGAAGCCCATCCATCGAAATCGTGAAAGAAGGTCAGATATTGTATCGGAAAAAGGGGGGGCTTCCAAGCAGATGCATTCCCTTACCGGCTAGTGGATCCGTTCGGCCCTCCTTAAAGCTGAAGCGCTTCCACATCCAGAACTCACACTGGAACCGAGGTCAAAAAACACCCCCAAAGCCATGAGCTCGTGCCGGGAGATCCCTTGCACCCTTTTGGCGCACCTCGCCTACATCCTGACCGACCCGGGGTTAGCTATCGCATGGTGCCTTACCGCCACCACGTCAGACCCTCGGTAAGAGCGGCTCTGGCCTCAACCGGGAACAGCGGTAACGGTTATCTCGATATGTTGAGATCATGAGCCATGGCACGAAACTGCCGAATTGTAGCGACCATGCTGTTCAAATATTTCTTAAGAAAATCAATATTAAAGACTATCCTAGCCCAACTCCATACCACTTGTGGAGAGCACTGGCCGCCCAAATGACCTCGATCAACCCAAAGGGCCAAGTTCCGGCCAACCACCCATAAGGCGCTGGACGAGAGCATCCGAAAAGCAGCGTGTACCAGTGAGAACGCCCTTCCAGTGCGTAAAAAATCATCATTAAGAGTAACTGACAGCGCCCCAAATGCGGTAGCAAGTTCCATCTCCCCGCTGTGCTCCAGCGTGAGCGCGCACGAAAATTCCAGATCAGCTGCCCCGGGGCAGCGAGTGGCTGCGGGCGAAAGACTGAACCTACGCGCGCTCCTCGCCCGGCAAGGCCAGCTGTCACAGCTGGTCCTCTTCTCTTATTTTGCCCGGTAGTACCACCCCCCATTCACGCCAGGAGTCTACACCACACTTCACCTGTGAACTTCTGGTCGAAGGCATGTCCATCCGGACCACCGTGAATGAGTGTGTCAGAGGAAAAACTGAATGATTTTGCCCAAGGACTTGGGGAAGGTTTACGTGGCCTACTAGGATCTCATTTTGCGGGCCCAACCCGTGCCACCCTACTGACCCCAATCCGTTCCTTTGACCTACCGACATAATCAAGGAGGACTTTTGAAGGGAGGTGCCTGGATCGCTGTCGAAGATCTCCGGTGGTGGAATGTGGTGGAATGCCTCCAAGCAGGTCCCGAGGCTGAGAAAACCACCCGTCGTGTGAGTACCAGTCCATGCCAGCTAAAAGGCATCCAGTCCTGACAGCCACAACTGAGGGTTCAGTCCGGTGGCGTGTCCCCCAGCAGCTCGGCAACTCTCCGTTCAAGGTCTGAAGGGGGTTGATAGGGAATTCCTCCAGAATCACCCATAATTGTCCGGATCTGGGCGACCGTCCGCTTGACATCATCATTCACGAGTACATAGGTAAAGCTGCGGTAGTTCCGGATCTCCTGTTGGGCTTCCCGCAAGCGTCGCTGGATCTGATCCTGCCCCTCAGTCCGTCTGCCCCTGAGACGCCGCTCAAGCTCTTCCCGGGATGGCGGTAACAACAGAAGCGTCACCACGGTCTGTGGCAGCTTCTGGCGGACCTGACAGGCACCGTTCCAGTCAACATCCAGAAGAACCGGGCGTTCTTCCTCCAGCGCGTCCATCACGGGTCGGCGGGGCGTCCCGTAACAATAGCCATAGACCTCTGCATATTCTAGGAAATCCCCACGCCTGACCCAGTTCCGGAATTCTTCCGAGGAAAGAAAAAAATAATCAACGCCGTCGCGTTCGAGGGGGCGCGCTGGTCGCGTGGTTGCTGAAACAGAAAAGAAGATCCATTCGCGTTCGTATTCCAATAACGCGCGGACGACCGTAGTCTTACCGGTACCGGACGGAGCGCACAGGACAAAAATGCCCGGTCGCACCCCCTGCATTCGCGGTCCGATTTCTCGTTCACCCATCGGCTGACCCGTCCCACCCCGGAACCCGCTTCCGGACAGCTCCAGTATACTGGCGGGCAATTATTCTTTTTTTCGATGTGCAACGCCCTGAGAGGGAAACCCATGGCCACGCGACCGAGCGGCCGCAAATCTGATGAGTTGAGACCCATCCACCTGGTACGCGGATTCACCCGTCATGCGGAAGGATCAGTGCTGGTGTCGTTCGGAGAGACACGCGTGCTCTGTACGGCCAGCGTCGAAGAACGGGTGCCTGCCTTTCTGCGCGGCAAAAACCGTGGTTGGGTGACTGCCGAATATGCCATGCTGCCGCGCTCCACGCACACCCGACACGAACGGGCCAGCCTGCGTTCTCGCCCGGACACGCGGGCATACGAGATTCAACGCCTGATCGGCCGTGCCCTGCGTGCATCCGTCGACCTGGATGCCCTTGGGGAACGAACCGTGATTCTTGACTGTGATGTGATCCAAGCGGATGGCGGTACCCGGGTGGCAGCGATCACTGGAGGGTACGTGGCCCTGGTGGACGCAGTTCAGCACCTGATGCGGGACCATCGCTTATCCCATTCTCCGATCCACGGTGCAGTGGCGGCTGTATCGGTAGGACTATATCGGGGTGAAGCAGTCCTGGATCTCGACTACGCAGAGGATGCTGAAGCGGAAAGTGACCTGAATGTCGTTATGAACGAACTCGGTGCACTGATCGAAATTCAAGGGACGGCCGAAGGCCACGCACTCCGCCGTGACGAGTTGGACCGCCTCGTGGATCTCGCAGAACAGGGAATCCAGACACTCATCCGAGTCCAGCGTGATTGCCTTTCCGAAACCCCGGACGCCCCTCGTCCTGGCCACTCATAACGCGGGCAAGCTCCGCGAACTCACTCCCTGGGTTCTGTCCCAGGGTCTTGAGCCACACACCCTGGACGAGTTTGGGATTCCCAGCCCGGAAGAAACCGGATCGACCCTTGAAGCAAACGCCCTGATCAAAGCCGAGCAGGCACGAAAACAATGTGCTCTTGCAGTACTCGCCGACGATTCAGGGCTTGAGGTAGATGCCCTAGAAGGAGGGCCTGGGGTTATGACAGCCGATTATGCGGGTCCCGCTGCTGGTGCTGAGGATAACATCCGGAAACTTCTCTCCGCCCTCGACGGGCTGCCTCCCAATCGGCGGTTGGCCCGGTTCCGCTGTGTGCTCGTCCTCTGGCCAGCCGAGCGGGAGTCGCCTTTCATCGCGGAAGGGGTCTGTTCCGGACGGATCCTTGCCGCACCAAGAGGACAGAGGGGGTTCGGTTATGATCCGGTGTTCGAAATTCTGGAGCTTGGGAGAAGCATGGCGGAAATCGAGTACGATCTTAAGGAAAAATACAGCCATCGAGGGCTGGCTCTCGCTGCTCTACATAACCTACTCGCCACTGCAGACTGGCCCCCAGGAGACGGAGCGGGGTGCTAGTCGAGACAGCGGCTCAAGATTTCCCGCACATCCCCCGACCGGTCAGTCTCCTCAGCAAGTACTTTCACCACAGCCCTCATACGGGCCCGCACTTCTGGTTGCTTCCAGACCGCGGGGGTAGAAAAAGCTCTGGCAAGCCGTGCCGCAACCTTGGGGTTGAGGGGATCAATCCGGCGGATTTCCCCAGCCAGAAAATCGTAGCCGGAACCCCTTGGATCATGAAAGGCGGAGAGGTTGCGTTGCACAAACGTGCCAATCAGGGCATAAACCCGGTTGGGATTACGCCGGTTGAAACCCGGGGCATTCACTCGTTCAGCAACACGACGCTCCGCATCAGGCAGGTGGGAAGTGGCCTCAAGAAGGCTACACTTGTCCAAAACTAGCGGGTGGCTCTCGTACCGAAGACAAAAGTCGGAAAATAGGGTTTCACGGACTGGGCCGGGGCTATCGTTGACCGCCACCAGTGATCCAAATCGTTCCGTAAGATTATCGGCCCCCTCGTAGTGTTCACGGGCCAAAGAGAGATAACGACTGGGATCGGACCGGACGAGATAGCTCAAGGCAAGCAAGCGCAGTCGGCGGCGGGCGGCAGCCCCCACCTCGTAGCGGTACGGACCCTCTGAGGTGAAGTCCACATAAATCTCTCGCCAGCGGCCAGCCAGCTCATGGGCCAGACGGTTCTGCAAAAAGTCACGGGCCACACGGACACCGTGAGGGTCGAAGGGTTCGATCCGTTCGCAAAGCCAGGTTTCATCCGGAAGGACACAGATCTCGGCCACAAGTCCCGGATCCAGGGAGGCATCGTGCAAAACCTCATCCCAGCTGCTCAGTAGAGCGTCCGGCGAGGGAAGCGGGGTCTCCTGTTGCTGGGCTTGTACCAGGGACCTCAACATGCGGGTTGCGAGTTCTTGCCCGGCGTCCCAGCGGTTGAATCCGTCCGGATCCGAGCGCGCCCGAAGGAGGAGATCTGCATCTGGCACGGCCCAATCCAGGACGACCGGCGCCGAAAATTCCCTAAAGGCAGAAATTACGGGCAACTCCAGGACCTCATCCAGCACAAACTCCTGTCGAGGTTCTACAAGATGAAGTACGGTTTCCCTGCAGGGCGAACATGTCCCGTTGCATCGAAAACTGAGGGAAACACCGGCTGAAGATAAAAGTCCGATTTTAACGGGGATCCAGAGCGGATCGCCCGCGTGAGGCAGTCGGTCCGGGCGAGACTGGATCAGAACAAGACGCAACCGTGCGGTCTCCTTCTCATAGCACCACTGGAGTTCTACCTTTGGGGTTCCGGCATGATCGAACCAGCGTTCGAGCGGATGCAAGGGCCGCTCGGCAGCCTCTTCCATCACGGAATAAAAATCTTCCAACGACACTGCACAACCATCGAAACGTTTGAAGTACAAAGCCAGACCCCGTTCAAAAGCAGATGAGCCTAGAACGGTGGCAATCAACCGGATGACTTCAGCTCCCTTCTCATAAACCGTAGGGGTATAGAAATTATCGATTTCCTCATATGACTCCGGCCGGATAGGGTGGGCCAGAGGCCCTGCATCCTCCGGAAATTGAGTCGCGCGCAGAGCCCGGACATCCTGGATGCGGCGAACGGTGGAAATGCCCTGGGTTTCCATGAAGCATTGCTCTCGATATACCGTAAGACCTTCCTTGAGCGAGAGCTGGAACCAATCACGCAGCGTAATGCGGTTCCCGGTCCAGTTATGAAAATATTCGTGGGCCACGACAGCCAAAATATTTTCATGGTCCTGATCGGTTGCAATCTGCTCATCGGCCAAAACGTATTTTGCATTGAAAATATTGAGTGATTTGTTTTCCATCGCACCCATATTGAAGTCGTCAATCGCAACTAGGTGATACTGGGCGAGGTCGTACTCGCGATCGTACCGGGACTCGTCGAAACGCATGGCCCGGGAGAGGCACTCCAGGGCAAACCGCCCACGTCCAGCCTGGCCGACCGGCAAGTGCATGAAAAGCGCAACGACTTGGCCTGACCGAGTCGTAAAGGTCGTACGCTCCAGATCAAAGCGGCCCGCGACCAAGGCGAACAGGTAGGAGGGCTTTGGAAAAGGGTCGTCGTAGACGGCATAGTGACGTCCCTGCGGAAGCTGTCCTTCAGTAATCCGGTTGCCATTCGAGAGGAGGGTGGGGAACCGGTCTTGCTCCGCCTCGAGCCTGACACGGAAACGTGATTGGATATCCGGCCGGTCTAGGAAGTAGGTGATGTGCCGGAAACCCTCTGCCTCGCATTGGGTACACAGAGTGTCACCGGAAACATAGAGACCGGACAGCGAAGTGTTGCAGCCCGGTGAGAGACGGACCCGAAGTGTGAGTTCAAACGAATCGGGCACTTCGTGCAGGATGAGGTGCGAGGATGTGAGTTTAAAACCCGTGGAGGAAACCGGTTTGCCTTCGACCTCTATGGAGAGTAAATCAAGACCGACCCCATTAAGAGCTAAAGGAGTGCTGACCTGACGACCAGTCCGCTCGATCCGGAGCCGGCTCGTCACAACGCTCCTGATCGGGTCCAGATCAAAGTTGAGGTCCACTTCAGGAATTCGGAAAGCAGCTGGCTCGTAGTCGATGAGTCTGGTTTTAGACATTTGATGCTCCTTAAAACCGACGCATTATAGGATCAGAAGCCTCCTATAATGGCCCGAGATGATGAGAGCGATCTCCCACCGAGAGCCCCATGCAGAATCGTCCAAGCCCGATGAGCCCATTAAACCGGACTGCGCTGCTCAGCCCCTTTGCTCCTACATCAGCCCTAGGACTCTACCTGCATCTCCCTTGGTGCGTTCGCAAGTGCCCCTATTGCGACTTCAACTCGTATGCCCGGAGGGGAGATCTGCCGGAATCTCGCTATCTTGATGCATTGTGCCGAGACTTGGCTCAAAACGCGAAGGGACTCCAAGATCGCACCGTGACTTCCGTTTTTCTGGGTGGAGGTACGCCCAGCTTATTCAGTCCATCGGGCATCCGTCGCCTGCTTCAACAGATCTGTGACACGTTCCGAGTGACTCCCGGACTCGAGGTCACCTTGGAAGCCAATCCGGGGACAGCCGAAGCCAGTCGTTTCGCGGGCTATCGTGCCGCGGGAGTCACTCGGCTGTCCCTCGGCGTGCAAAGTTTTTCCGACGCCTCTCTGGCAGCGCTTGGACGCATTCACAACGGCGAAGCCGGACGATCCGCGTTCAAAATGGCCCGATCAGCCGGTTTTGACTCGATTAACCTCGACCTCATGTACGGTCTCCCCGGCCAGACCCCCAACATGGCCAGTGACGATCTCACACAAGCCTTCAACCTTGAACCCGACCACCTTTCCTACTACGAACTCACGATCGAGAGCGGAACTGCTTTTGCCCGGAACCCCCCCCAGCGTCCGGGAGACGAGGCGATGGAGGAGATCGAAAGCAAGGCCCATGAACAATTAGCTCTGAATGGTTACCACCGCTACGAGGTGTCCGCCTACACCCACCACCCGCAGTTCATTTGCCGCCATAACTTCCTGTACTGGCAATATGGCGATTATTTGGGACTCGGGGCGGGTGCCCACAGTAAGCTCTCTCGGAACGGACGGATCTACCGGAGTGCCCGGGTCCACCATCCCATACACTACATGGAGCGCTTGGAGCAGGGTGCATCCCTAGAAGAACAGGAATGGTGGCCTACTCCAGCTGAAGTGCGTTTCGAATTCTTTCTGAACGCCTTGCGCCTGACCGATGGCTTTCCTATAGCGCTTTTTACCCAGCAGACCGGTGAACCTTTGGCGACTGTGTGGGACTTACTGAAATCTCTTGAGGAACGTGGATTTCTGATAGCGGATCCCCGTGGGATCCGTCCTACCCCCCGTGGCTATACCCTTCTCAATGAAGTGATCGCTTCTTTTCTCCCCGAGACTTGTGATATCGGTTCCGGACGGCTCGGACCTGTTGCCTGACTTTAGTCCTGGCACTACGGGAGGCTGAGGGCAGATCGCAGTCCACCCCCTGAATTGCAACACCCTCTCCGCTGGTTTAAAATAGGGCATGAAACCAGTCGTGACCGAGACCAACCCATGAAAGCGGGCATCCATCCGAAGTACACTGAAGTCACCGTGACCTGCAGTTGCGGTAACCAGTTCCAAACCCGCTCGACCCTGGAGCATGACCTACACGTTGAAGTTTGCGCCCAATGTCACCCTTTTTACTCCGGCAAACAAAAACTCGTCGATACAGCCGGACGGGTTGACAAGTTCAAGCGCAAATATGCGGCTCACTCGGCAAGCTGAACCGCACTGACTCCGACGATGCCACTCCCAGGGCAGGAAGCGGTTTCGGCCGTTATTCTCCTCTCGTATGGAGTTGAAGTACCATGCCGAATCCCAAGTCCAAAGCCCAAGAGACCTGCACGCTGACCCTTCCGGTACGCCAAGGGACGGTCGGTCCCGCTGTACTCGATATCAGCAAACTGTATAGCGAGCACGGGTACTTCACCTACGACCCGGGATATGCGGTCACCGCGAGTTGCGAGAGCGCCATCACCTATATCGACGGTGAGAAAGGTATCTTACTCTACCGTGGATATCCCATTGAACAGCTGGCGGAAAAAAGCACGTTTCTCGAGGTGGCTTATTTGATCCTGAACGGGGAACTCCCGACTCAGAGCGAACTGGATCGTTTTTCAGATGCGATCTGGCACCACACCCTCATTAATGAGTCGCTGTTGCGTTTCTTCAATGGCTTCCACCACGACGCACATCCCATGGCCATGCTGACCGGGGTCGTGGGTTCCCTCTCTGCTTTCTACCCCGACACCCAAGACTTCCGTGATCCTACTCGCCAAACACTCTTTTCCCAGCGGATTATTGCCAAACTGCCGACCATCGCCGCCGCAGCCTATAAGCATTCTGTCGGACACCCCTTTGTGTACCCCCGGAATGAACTGGGTTATGCCAATAACCTGCTTCATATGTTGTTTGCGCTCCCAACCGAAGAGTACACAGTCAATCCAGTGGCCGCCCAAGCCCTGGACTTACTCTTCATCCTACATGCGGACCATGAACAGAATGCCAGCACCTCAACAGTCCGTTTAGCCGGCAGCTCGGGAACTAATCCCTACGCCGCCATTACGGCTGGGATCGGCTGTCTTTGGGGCCCAGCGCATGGTGGAGCCAATGAGGCTGTAATCAACATGCTGACCGAGATTCAGGATGTCAAAAACATTCCGCGATACGTGGCCCGCGCGAAGGATAAGGATGATCCCTTCCGTCTCATGGGCTTTGGACACCGGGTTTACAAGAATTACGATCCTCGCGCCAAAATCATCCGGAGCATGACCTACAAGGTTCTTGAAAATCTCGGTCACCGTCCGGATCCTCTACTCGATCTTGCCATGAAGTTGGAGGAAATCGCACTCCGGGACGACTACTTTATTGAGCGAAAGTTGTACCCGAACGTCGACTTCTACTCGGGGATCATCTACCGCGCTCTCGGGATTCCCACCAGCATGTTTACCGTGATGTTTGCGATTGCCCGTTCCGTCGGCTGGGTAGCCCACTGGTGTGAGATGGTCAACGACCCCGAACAACGATTGGGCCGTCCCCGCCAACTCTACATCGGACCCGGACGTCGCGACTATGTGGAGCGGTCTCAACGCTCGGGAAAATCCTGAGGGCCAGAAAAGGTTTCCTCTGGGGCTGAACGTCCTATCAGTTGACCAAGCTCACGGCGACCGATCCTCCGCATAGGTCGACCATCGACCGGCGAGAGGGGGGCCTGTCGGATATCATCGGCTTCAAAAACAGTGAGGTGAATCGGCGGGTTTTCCTGCTCCAAGCGGTAAACTGGAAAGACCTCCTCTCCCCCCTTGAAGCGCAGTCGCCTTTCTGCCAACCGGTAATCAAGCCCAACTTCGAGCAGACGGAATGCAACCGCTTCGGGTGAATCAGCGAAAACATGGAGATCCACCTCCATTGCACTCGGACCGACCGAACTCAGGGCTCCTCCCGCAAGGCGGATCTCCAGTGGTTGAAGGAGGCTCATAACCCGCCAAGCGGTTTCCCTCATCTGGTGAACACGAGCCTCCAACTCGCCCGGGGCATAGAGCCGTTGCCTAACGGACAGTACGGATTCAATTTCCTGGTTACTCGGCAGGTGCTGTCCGTGACCTTTTTCACCCAATCGGAGTGCCGCCTTCCGCTTGGCACTTCCATAATCCGTGATACCCTCCTCCATAAGGATTCGCGCCGCCTCCTCAGCGATACGTACGCGTCTAGCAGAGGCGGCACGAAACGACAACTTGCGCGGCATCGCACGATCAGAAGATATGTCGCTTACGTTTGCGGTGCTGGCTACTGACACAGTGTCCAGGTAACTTGTTCACTGCAAAAACTTCAAACATGGTATCTGGATCAGACGGACCACAAAGCAGTCCTGTTCGGGCATCGATGCGTGCGGTCACAATGCCTGGTGGAGGTACATAGGGACGATCTGGATAACGTTTTAGCGCAGGACCCATAAAGTCGATCCACATGGGGAGAGCGGCTCTGGCTCCCACCTCTCCATAACCCAAGCTTTTGTTGTCATCTCGCCCTACATAGGTCATCGTGACAAGATGGGGGTCGAACCCGCCGAACCAGGCATCAATGTAGTTATTGGTCGTCCCGGTTTTCCCAGCCAGATCCACCCGATGCAGGACTTGTGCAGCTACACCGGTGCCGAACTGGATCACCGATTGCATCAGGCTGGTCGTGAGAAAAGCATTCTGTGCCGTAATGACCCGGATGGCCCGTCGCTTTGGCTGGTTATGAGGAGGCAGAAGCACAGGACCCAACTCGGGAGGATCTGTCGTGATCCTACCCTGGGCTTTTTGTACTGCAGTTTGTTCTGCGGTTGACTGGAGACTCGCCAACGGAAAAGTCGAAGCCGATCCCAACGTTGCTGTAACCGTCCGGGCTAAACCACAACGCTGACAGGCCCGGTATGGGTCCGCCTTGAGAATCAGCTGGCCCGTGCTGTCGCGGACACTCCGAATCAGGTAAGGCTTTGCGTAATAGCCTCCGCTCGCAAAGACCGCATAGCCCCGGACCATCTGGAGTGGCGTCACGTCCGCACTCCCGAGAATCAGGGTCAGATCATGGGGCAGAAGCCGGGGATGGAAACCAAAACGTCTGAGATAGTGAAGGCCGTAGGGAATGCCAATATCAGCAAGCACTCGAACTGAAACGAGATTACGGGAATGGGCCAAAGCGACACGCAGGCGGGTCGGTCCAAAAAAGCGATCCGAATAGTTTCCAGGCCTCCAGACATTGCCCAAGGCGGGGTTCCCGACCACGATTGGCGCATCATTGATAATGGTGGCAGGCGTCATTCCCTTGTGCAGTGCCGCTGAGTAAAGGAACGGCTTGAAGGATGATCCCGGCTGACGTCGGGCTTCCGTCACTCGGTCGAAATTCGAGAGCGCGAAAGAGAATCCGCCAACCAAAGCGCGGATGGCATCCGTATGCGGGTCCAAGACCACGATCGCTCCCTCGGCCCATGGCAGTTGGGCCAATACCCATTGTCCGTTACCTCGGCGCATCACATAAATTTCATCCCCGTCCCTGAGCACATTCGAGGCTTTTTCTGGCAACGGGGCAAACTGTGAGACCCCGTGGAAAGGCCGTGCCCAGGAAAGCGCTGGCCAGGCCAGATGGATGTCCTGACCATCCAGACGCCGGACGAGCGCTGTCCGGTGTTCCACCTGGGTCACCACAGCTCGATGCAGGCCGTTGACTTGGGTAACGGTGGCGAGCGTCCGCCGCACCTGGGCTCGCCAACGCGAGAAATTCCGGATCCGGCCCACCGGACCCCGGTACCCATAACGCCGGCAATAGGCCTCGAGGGCCCGACGCAGCGCCTGCTCGGCCAATACCTGCAAATGGCTGCTGATCGTCGTCGTCACGCGAAATCCGGCGGTGTAGGCGGATCGGCCGAAATGCGCCACCATGTACTGCCTCACTAGTTCCGCTACATACCCAGCGGACAGGGATGCTGGGGGGCGATGGAGATGTGTTCGGATCGGAGCCTGCATTGCTTGCTGGTAAAGAAACCGGTTGATGTATCCCAAGGCCAGCATTCGCTTCAGCACATAGGCTCGACGGGCATCTGCCCGGGTCGTGCTCGCAATTGGGTTGTCAATAGACGGCGCCTCTGGTAGTCCCGCTAGCAGGGCCATCTCGGCGAGGGTCAACTGCTGCACTGGAACCCCAAAATACACATGGGCTGCTGCTGCCACCCCATATGCTCGATTCCCGAAATAGATCTTGTTGAGATAGAGCGAGAGAATGCGCTCCTTGCTGAGTTCGCGTGCGATCCGCAGGGACAGGAAAACTTCTCGGATCTTGCGCAGATAGGTCTTCTGGTGGCCCAAGAAGAAATTGCGCGCGACTTGCATCGTGATGGTCCCCCCCCCCTGGGTTTTGCGCCCGGTCAGAAGGAGATGGATACTGGCCCGGACCAGTCCCTTGATGCTGATTCCAGGATGCGAGAAGTAGTGCCCATCTTCTGCCGCCAAAAAGGCATCGATCAATAACGGCGGGGTATCCCTGAAGGCCAGAGGTTTCCTCCGCTCATCTCCGTATTCCCCGATCAAGACCCCATCCCGGGTATAGATCTTGAGGGGGGTTTGGAGCTGGATGGTCTTTAGCAACTGGACCGAGGGGAGACTGGGGGCCACATAAAGGTAGACTCCCCCGACCACAAGAACCCCGAAAGCGGCTGCCAAAACAAAGGCCACCCAGCCCCAAAAGGCAAGACGGAGCAGCCGTTCCCAGCGGCGGGGGGCCACCCCCCCCCCCTCGGGAGACGGGCGCTTACGGACCGAGGATCTGAGCTGGCCTGTTGACAGAGTCATGGGATGCGCTATAGTGGCACTTAAACTTCAGGTTGAAGAGTATATTACCTTCACAAAGCCGGATTACTAAAGGGAAAAACGTGTTTCTCAACTCTCGCAAACTGCCGCACCTGTTAGGCATAGACCTGAGTTCCTCGGCCATCAAGGTCGTGGAAATGTCCCTTTCCAATCAGGGTTACAAGATTGAGCACTATGGCGTCGAGCCGCTGCCCAGCAATGCACTCGGCGACAAACTCATGCTGGACGTCGAAAGTACGGGTGAGGCCATCCGTCGTGCCGTCAAAAAAAGCGGCTCCAGACTGAAAAAGGCGGCAGTTGCCGTTGGTGGGGCCCAGATCATCACGACGACCATTGTACTCCCGGGCGAGCTCGATGAACAGGAAATGAACGATCAGATCGCCCTCCAGCTCGACCAGCACATTGCACTCCCGCAGGAAGAAGTCAGTTACGATTTCGAGGTACGGGGCCCCAATAAGAGCGATCCCACCCAGGTTGATGTCCTCTTGGTAACCACTCGCCGGGAATACGTCGACAAGCGGCAGGCAGCACTTGAGATCGCAGGCCTCACCGCGACCATCGTTGACGTGGAGGCCCACGCGCTGGATCTGGCTTCCCGGTTGCTTGAACGGCAGATGCCCAACCAGGGTACCCAAAAGCTGGTGGCGATTGCCGATTTCGGGGCGACGCTTACAACTCTCTGCCTCCGTTACGATCACCAATTGGCCTATTACCGGGATCAAGCATTCGGCGGCAAGCTCCTGACCGAGGAAATCATGCGCTACTACGGTCTCAGCTTTGAAGAAGCCGGGCTATCCAAGCGTCGGGGGGGGCTGCCGAGTTCGTACCAAAAGGAGGTGCTCGAACCGTTCATGGATGAAATGGTTAAACACATCAAAAACTTCTATCGTCAGTATCAGGAAACTAACAGCAACAACCAGAAATTGGATCAGATCCAGGTCTGCGGCGGCTGCGGCCAGATCCCCGGCGTCGCGGCCTACATTGAACGCCAAATCGGCATCCCAACCGTGACTGCAAATCCCCTCCTGTCATTGACCTTAGCCAACCAGCCCAAGGCCATGCACATCGAGCAGGATACCTCTACCTTGATGATTGCTATGGGACTCGCCATGAGGAGCTTCAGCTAACCATGCCTCGCATCAACCTACTGCCGCACCGAGAACTGGAGCGTCAGGCCCGTCAGGAGCGTTTCAACCGGATCTTGGCCGGTATTTTCATGTTATCGATCCTTCTGGTTGCCCTGATCGACATCCAGGTACATCATCTGGTCAGCGATCAACGGTCTCGGAACCGTTATCTCGCATCCGAAATCCAGAAAGTGACCGAGGAAATCGGCCGAGTCAACGAGCTCCGTACGCTGCGCACCCGCCTGCTTGACCGGATCCGGGTCATCGAGCGTCTGCAGGCCCGCCGTTCTCTCCCAGCCCACCTCTTCGACCAACTCACGCAGACCATACCGGCTGGGGTATATCTGACCGACCTCTCAGAGAACGCCAAGGGGGCCATTGTCCTCAAGGGGATTGCTCAGTCTCCGGCCAAGGTTTCCAACTATATGCGCCGCATTGCCGCATCTCCTTGGCTGGCCGACCCGCAGCTGAATATCGTGAGGACACATAGCGTAGGTCCTCTCCGTCGTAGTATTTTCATCGTTCAGACAGAGATCGTAGACAAAAGTGCGCACACAGCGCACGGCCCCTCCTCCCGGAGTCGACGGCCATGAAATGGAGTGAACTCAAAGATTTTGAACTCAGGAACCTGAACCTGAAAGAGTCGGCCATCTGGCCCGCGCCGGTCAAAATCATCTTTTCCGGCCTCATCGTTGCTTTCACAATCCTCGTCGGCTATTTCCTCGTGATCCGGGGAGAAATCGGCACCCTGCACCAAGCAGAGCGTCAAGAAACCAACTTGAAACAGGTTTTCAAAACCAAAGCCCTGCTCGCAGCCGCTCTACCGGCCTACCAGACCCAGTTCAAGGACATGCAGCAGACCTATGGCGTCATGCTTCACCAGCTGCCGAGCCGGGATGAAATTCCATCTCTCCTGCGTGACATTTCAACGAGTGCCCAACTCGACGGGCTGAAACAGAGGCTTTTCAAACCGATCGGCGTCATCCGGAAGCATTTTTACGCTGAGCAACCAATCGTCATGGAATATGTGGGAACCTACCACCAGCTCGGCAAGTTTGTCAGCGATGTCGGGGCTTTGCCCCGGATCGTAACGCTTTCCCAATTCTCCATCCAGCCGCTGCCCCACGCTCCGAATCTGCTTTCAATGCGGGTTACTGGCTTCACCTACCGTTATTTTGAAAAAGCCCGCCAGAGGTTTGCGCGCCATACGGGAGGACATCCATGAACGAGCACCGCTCTCCTCTCTGGATCCTTGCGATCGTCGCTGCCGGGTGCTTCGTCCTTGCAGGATGTTCGAGTTCCAGCGAGCGTCTGCGCGTTTGGGTTACCCGTATAAAGAGCGAGCAGGCCGGACCACTTCCACCGTTGCCCACGGTCCCCCCCTACCACCCTTTCCGGTTCACGGATCTCAACCTCCGGTCTCCGTTTATGCCGACGGGGACAGTCGGCCATGCAATTCCCAACCTGAACCGTCCCCGTCAGTATCTCGAACGCTTTCCCCTGGATAGCTTGAGCATGGTGGGCACCATCTATTCTCACGGTACTTGGTATGCCCTGATCAAAGATCCCAACGGGTTGATCCACCGTGTGACCGACGGAGACTACCTAGGACAGGACGACGGCAAGATTGTTTCCATCTCAACGGGCGGGGTCGAGCTACGCGAGCTGCTGCCCAACGGCACCGGCGGTTGGGTCTCGGAACGTGCGTATCTTCCCCTCTCCCTGGCCTCGGGAGGCCAACTGCCATGATTGAACGTAATCGCAACCCCATTTCCTTCTTCCGATCCAGCCCTGCGGTTGTGCTTCTGGTGGGAGGGATCGTGGTCGGAATGCTTGCTTCCGTGGCCCGAGCCAACACATTGCAATCGGTGACGACGGTCGGCTTACCCGGCAATCAGGTCCAGCTGGCTTTGCACCTCAGCGGGCCCGTTCCGCGTACGCTCAGCTTTACCGTAAGCACACCGCCCTATATCGCGATTGATCTCCTCCACACCAAACTGGGAACCCTCTCCCCACGGCAGCGGATCGGCATCGGTGCCGTCCGCAATGTAACCTTGGCCCAAGCCGATGGCCGCACACGGGTTGTCCTGGGACTCAAGACTGTAGAACCCTTTCACCTGCTTCGCAAGGGGAACACGTTGTTTGTGATTGTCGGAGCGGCGTCGCGCCAGCAAAAGGCTTTTGGACCTGTCAGCCGATTTGCTAAAACTCCTACGAGGACATTTCGGCGGGCCTTCGTGCCGGGAATCACCGCGATTCATTTCTCAAGGAGCCAAAACGGTGCCGGCCAGATCAATATCCTACTTAACACTCAGGCCATTACGGGGAACGTTCATCAGATCGGACACCGTATCACGGTCATGTTCCGGAGTACTCACTTGCCCCTCCGGCTCGAAAAACGGTATCTCGTAACAGAATTTGCAACGCCCGTGCAAGAATTCACAATCCGGCAGATCGGACATAATGTCCGTCTCGTCATCCGCGGTCATGGTCACTTTTCCCAGCTCGCTTATCAAAGCGACCGGCAATTTTCAGTCGAACTGCATCCCCTGACTCCCCTCCAGCAACGGTTGCAGTCTCGACGGGTTTTTGTCGGTGCACCGCTGACGCTCAATTTCCAGCACATCCCGGTTCGTGCTGTACTTCAGATCTTGGCGGACTTTAGCAAGACCAATTTGGTGGTGGCCAACGACGTCCATGGCAGCATTACCCTGCGGTTACACGACGTACCATGGGATCAGGCATTGCATATCATTCTCGTGACTGAAGGACTTGGAATGCGCAAGCAGGGCAACGTGATGATGATTGCGCCCATCGCGCAATTGGCTGCTGAGGAACGCCAGCAAGCGGCTGCCCGCCGGCAACTCCAGGTTCTGGCACCACTGCATACGTCCTACATCATGATCAACTACGCTCAAGCCGCCAGTCTCCAGTTGTTGATCGAGCAACAAAAGCATCTTCTGGGCCCCCGCGGGAGCGTCAGTGTCGACCCCCGGACGAACATGCTGATCGTGGAAGACACCAGTGCCCGGATTGCAGAAGTTCGCCGGCTCGTAGAAACGTTGGACATCCCAGTCCGCCAAGTCTTGATTTCCTCGAGAATCGTGGTGGCGACTGACGACTTCACGAAAAACCTAGGCACCCAACTAGGACTGGTCGGGGTCGGCCAGACGGGCCCAGACAGTCTGGTCAGCGTGACCGGAGATTCCACCGGCAACAACACCATCCAGCAGTCGGCATTAACCAACTACAATACGACCGGAAATTTTCAG
>JAJYFY010000023.1 GCA_021785265.1 Pseudomonadota bacterium | reverse complement strand
TACTTTTACATTAGGAGTCAATCCAGCCAATCGCCACGATTATTAAAAAACCGCCTGATCATACCACCGATGGAAACGACCACAAGACAGATCGGCAATCCTTTTATCTCGCCCAGCGGGCTCACGTAGCAGCGAAATATGCTTTTGCCGATATCTTGCTTTCAGGAGTATCTCACATGAAGCGCAAGTTGCACCCTGTTCAGACTTCACCCGTGGCCGTGGCCGTGGCCGTGGCCATGGCACTCGCCGCTTCACCCTGGGCCCATGCGGGCTCCGGATCCGGTGGCGCGGTCGGCGGCATCATCGGTGTCACTCCCATCGTGGTCGAGCCCGGTGGCCGTGTTATAGATGGGAAAGTCGCGATGGATGTCCAGGGTGATTTCGTGGCGGCGTGGTTAAGCTACACGTCGAGCAGCGAAGAGATCTATGCACAGCGCTATTTGGCGCCGAGCGCAAGCGAGGGCAGTGCCTTCCTCGTGAGTTCCGTATCAGGAAGAAATTTCTTACCCTCGGTCGCGATGGATGCGGCCGGCGATTTCGTGGTGGCGTGGGAGAACAGGCCGTCTTCGGGCAGCGCCGAGATTTATGCACAGCGCTATTCGTCCGCCGGAACGCCTGAGGGCAGTGCCCTCTTGGTGAGCACGATAACCGGGGACAATGAGTCACCCTCGGTCGCGATGGATGCGGCCGGCGATTTCGTGGTGGCGTGGGAAACTGTGCCGTCCTCGGGCAGCGCTGAAGTCTATGCGCAGCGCTATTCGTCCGCCGGAACGCCCGAGGGCAGTGCCCTCGCCGTGAGCTCGACAAGCGGAGACAATGATATTCCTTCGGTCGCGATGGATGCGTCGGGTGATTTTGCCGTGGCATGGGAGAACGTCCCGTCTTCGGGCAGTGACGAGATCTATGTGCAGCGCTATTCGTCCGCCGGAGCGCCCGAGGGCAGTGCCCTCGCCGTGAGCTCGACAAGCGGAAACAACGTGACCCCCGCAGTTGCGATGGATGCGGCCGGTGATTTCGTGGTGGCATGGGAGAACAGGCCATCTTCGGGCAGTGATGAGATTTATGCGCAGCACTATGCGGCTGGGGCTACGGCCGGGGGGGGTGCTTTTCCCGTGAGCAGCATCTCGTTATTTGGAGGTAGTCGGAGTCCCTCGGTCGCGATGGATGTGGAGGGTGATTTCGTCGTGGCGTGGGAAAGCTACGGACAGCCCGAGTTGCCCTACAAGTACGAGATCGATGCCCAGCGGTACGCGCCGGACGGGACACCTGTCGGGAACCCACTGATCGCCGTCCAAAGGCCCATCCCGGCTGCGAGCAACCCTGCGAACGCAGTGATTGCACTTAACCTCGACCCCTCTGTGGCGATGGATGGTGCAGGCGATTTCATCATTGGGGAGAGCAGCAAGTACGCCACCAGCAGTGCTTACGGATCCATGATTTCTGCCCAGCAGTACGCGAGCGAGGAAAATCTGGCTGCGACCAGCGTCTCGATCACGAGTTCGGATCCGCCAGGGCCCGAGGGATCGGCCTTCAGCCTGAGTTTCCAGGTGGAAAACCAGAACGTGCCTTCCTTCCGCACCCCGCTGGCCCTGCTCAACCCCTTTGTGGGGGCCGTGGGGGATCCCACGATCTCGATCACCCTGCCGGCCCAGGTGGCCACGTTCCCGGCGAGCGGTCCGGACTGGATCTGTGAGTCTACGGGCGGGACGAGTTACAGTTGTACCTACGAGGGCTGGATTGCGCCGGGAGAGTACTCGCCGGCGCTCATGGTCAGTTTTATCGTGCCCAACGCGGGAACGCTCAACTATAGCGCACAGGTGGTGGGTAGCAGCCAGCCTCCCGTCACGGGTTCCGTCAGCGTGGCCGGTGCGACCTCGGGCAACAGTGGCGGTGGTGGGGGAATGGACTGGCTGAGCCTCCTGGGACTTTTGGGCATGGGTTTCCTGATTCGGCGGCATCGCCGGACGACAGGACGGACCTCTCCCGCCTGATGGGTCTTCGATGCAGATCCTGATGGACGCGGTTTGGCGGGCGGGATGGTCGACCGGGCCCCATGGCCCGTGGATGTCTCACTTCCCCGGCCTGATGCATGCCCTCCTGGCCGGTATGACGGCCGGGGCCGTGATTGGGGATCTCCTGTTTTTTGCCGTGGCTTTCCTGTTTGTTTTGTTGGCGGCCTGGTACATTCCGCTGATCTTTTTCCTGATCAGCCTCCAGGGGGTGTTGCGGAACATTGCGCCGAAAAACCGCACTCTGAGTCCGGGGCTCGTCTGGCTGGATCTCATTCCGGTTTTCAACCTGGCCTGGAACTTTGTTCTCGTGATCCAGGTGTCTCAGGCACTGAAACGGGAAGCGGAGGAACGCGGTCTCAAAGACGTGGGGGACTGCGGTTATGGATTGGGGCTCGCCATGTCCATCCTCTGGATCTTTGTCTTCATCCCCTTCTTGGGCGGGCTCACGTGGGTGGCTGCGCTCGTTCTGTGGATTCTCTACTGGGTGAAGGTGGTCGAGATCAAGGATCGTCTGGCCCGGCTGCAAACCGCCTGAGACCGGCCGTGACGGAAGTGTCCGTTCAGGCGCTTCCGATCAGGATACCGGCCAGAAAGACCAAAACCCCACCGACCACCACCTGGAAGACCGCCGACAGGAAAGGTGTGTCCATGTAGCGCTTGCGGATCCAGGCGATGGTGGTCAGTTCGATCGCGACCACGATCACGGCCACGGTGAGTGCCAAGTGGAAGGCGGGGATCAGGAAGGGCAGGCTGTGGAACAGGCCACCCAGGGTGGTCATTCCGCCCGTGACCGCCCCCCGCCACCAGGGATTGCCGCGCCCGGTGATGAGGCCGGTGTCCGAGAGAGCCTCGGCAAAAGCCATGCTGATGCCGGCGCCGATCGCTGCGGCCACGCCCACGAGGAAGGTGCTCGCCGTGCTGTGGGTGGCAAAAGCCGCGGCAAAGATCGGGGCCAGGGTCGAGACCGAGCCGTCCATGAGGCCGGCCAGCCCGGGCTGGATCACCTGGAGCAGCATCTGGCGCCGGTGGGTTTCCCGCTCGCGGCTCTGGACCGAGTCGGTGATCAGTGTGCTTTCCAGAGATTCCGCCTTGCTCTCGTGGATGTTTTCCTCGGCGGCCAGATCGCCCAACAGTTTTCGGATCGTGGCATCACTGCTGCGGTGGGCGGCCTCGGCATAGAAGCTCGCGGATTCGTTTTCCATCATTTCCGCCTGGCGCCGGATCTTCTCGATATCGAGTGGCTGGATCAGCCAGATGGGCTTGCGCTCGATGAAGCCGCGAACGTCCTGACGACGGACCAGTGGGATACGGTCACCGAACTTCGCCTGGTAGACCTCGATCAGGCGGTGTCTGTGCTGGTGTTCCTCCTGCGCCATGGCGGTGAACATCCGGGCGCTTTCCGGATAGTGTTCACGCAGGGCATCGGCGTACTGTTCGTAAATCCGCCCATCCTCCTCCTCGAGCGAGATCGCGAGCGCGAGAATCTGCTGTTCCGTGAGGTTCGTGAAGTCCAGTTCCGCATTCCCCCGGCGGTACCAGAGAGTGGGAGAAAAGATGTCACGCCTCATGCAAAATCCACCTGACCCCGGCATTTTCCATAGAGTTAGCATGCCGGAGAAAGGCTGTCAACTGAGCCGGCCGATGTCCCGCCGGATGCTAACATGGGCCTATGAAAACTGAGGAATCGAAGCCAGTCGATCGGGTTACGGTCGGGGTGATGGGGCGCGGGGACAAGATAAAACGGAACGCGCCGTCTGCGACCGTACCCTTCGATGCCGAACTGATCGCCGTCGTGGCCGCGGTGACGGCGCGCATGCCCCGGGTGCTCACCCTGGAGACCGGGAACAGCCTGCCTTCGGGACCCTTCGAATCGGCGCACCGATCGCTCCAGGCGGGTGTGCGATCCTGGGTCGAGCGCCAGACGCATCATCCACTCGGGCATATCGAACAGCTCTACACCTTTGCGGACCGGGATCGTCTCGAGAGCTCGGGGCCGCGGCGGGTGATTTCGGTCAGTTACCTCGCCCTGACGCTCGAATCCCGAAGGGATCCCGCTCCCGGGGTGGGATGGTGGAGCTGGTACCGCTATTTCCCTTGGGAGGATCATCGGCAGGGCCCACCTCCCATTCTCGGCCCGATCCTCGGGGCACTGGAGCGCTGGGCCATGGAGGCACCGGGCGTGCCCGAGCGCCGGGAGCGGCGCCGGCGCTACCGCCATGCCTTCGGCGCCGGTGGCCAGGCCTGGAACGAAGAGTGGGTTCTGCAACGTTATGAACTGCTTTACGAAGCCGGCCTGATTGCCGAATCCCGCCGAGGGATGGAGGAGATGGAGCAGGAGAGGGATGCCCCCCCCACCGGGGAGGCCATGGTCCAGGACCATAGGCGCATTCTCGCAACGGCGATCGCCCGCCTGCGGGCCAAGATCAAGTACCGACCGGTGGTTTTCGAACTTTTGCCTGCCACCTTCACTTATCTCGAGCTGCAACAGGCGGTCGAGGCGATTGCCGGCCTCCGTTTGCACAAGCAGAACTTCCGCCGCTTGATGGTCCAGCAGAAACTGGTCGAACCGACCGAGGCGATCGAACACCAGACAGGCGGCCGGCCGGCACGACGTTACCGTTTCCGGCGTGAGGTCCTCATGGAACAGGCTCCGGGTGGGGCCAGATTGCCGCAGGTGAGAGGCTAGAGGAATCCCTGATTTCGTTAGGGTATAGTCCAGTGTAGTGCTTCATTCTGTTTGGAACTTAACCGCCGATTGACGCGGATGACCTTTTGCAAGAAGAGGATCGAAGTCATGCCCGACTTCGGATACGCGCAAAGCTCGGCTTACAGACGTATCTATCCCGAACCCGTGCCGTTGACCGAGGACGAACAGCAACGGCTCGACAGCCTTCGGGCGGAATATACCGCCCTGAACGACGCATGGTATGCGTCCGACGCGGACGAAGCGCTCGAACGTCTCGACGAGCTGGAGAAGCTCATCGCCGACATCGAAGACCGTGAAGGCGTCTGGTCGCCGGAACAGCTTGCGATCGCGGGCGCCGTGGTATCCCTCGATCACGCCGGCAAGGTGAAGATCGAGCGCGGTTTTGTGAAGCCGGAGGACATGCCGAAACAGTCCAAGAAGACGAAATCCGCTAGCGGTCCCGGCGATGCCAATGCCGAAGCCGTTGAAGCGGAGACTTCCGGATTGTCGGCGGCGCTGACCGCAACCCTGCTGGACGTACCGGACAAAGGTTTTGCCACTATCGTCTATGCTCTTGTGCTGCAGCAGGAAGACGCCGAATCCCAAAATACTTCTGCACAGTTCCTACACAGGCAAAAAACTAGGAAAATTAATTATATATTTCAATTAGTTATATAAGTACAAAAGAAGAGAGCGGGAGAGGGGTTTTGGCGTTTTGTGAGCCCCGCCTGAGATTTTCTGTTTGTGGACGTTGGGCCAGCCAGTCTCTTGCTTCCCTCTACGAGGCTCGGCACCCAACGAATACTGGGCCCGGGCTTTATTTAACTGGATTTGACGATCCGGGGGGCCCTACGCTAGCATGACCGCGTCTGAAACCCATGACGGGTTTTGGTCCTTTAATGCTCATTATGAGCATAAGTGAGGGTCACGCTCATGCCTGAGGTCTCTGTCCGGCAGCCGGATGCGCTCTACGAGAGGGTGAAACCCTTTATTCCGGCGGTCGAATGGCCGGTTTTCGCCGATGAGGTGGAGGCGATCTCCGAACTCAAGCGGTCGCGCCATGCGGTGATCCTGGCCCATAACTACCAGACACCCGAGATCTACCACTGCGTGGCCGATGTCGTGGGGGACAGCCTCCACCTCGCCCGGGAGGCCAGGCGTCTTTCGGCCGATGTCATCGTGATGGCCGGAGTGTATTTCATGGCGGAAACGGCCAAGCTGCTCAACCCGAACCGGAAGGTGCTCATTCCGGATCTCGAAGCCGGCTGCTCGCTTGCGGAATCGATCACGCCGGAGGATGTCCGCGCATTGCGCGTGGCACACCCCGGGGTACCGGTCGTGACCTACGTCAACACCTCGGCGGCGGTCAAGGCGGAATCCGACGTCTGTTGTACCTCGAGCAACGCCGTCCGGGTCGTCGAATCGCTGGGTGTACCACGGGTCCTTTTGATCCCGGACCGCTATCTCGCGGCCAACGTGGCCCGACAAACCCCGGTCGAAGTCATGGCCTGGGATGGGCGCTGCATCGTGCATGAACGCTTTGGCCTGGAGGCCGTCCAGACCCTTCGGCGGGAACACCCCGGGCTCGCGGTCCTGGCCCATCCCGAATGCCGACCCGAAGTGGTCGCCGATGCGGATTTCTCCGGCTCGACGACAGCCATGTCCGAGTATATCGATCGCCATCATCCGGCAGCCGTCGCCCTTCTTACCGAATGTTCGATGAGCGACAACATTACGGTCGACCATCCGGAGGTGCGCTTCATCCGGCCGTGCAACCTCTGTCCCTACATGAAGCGCATCACCCTGGCCAAGCTGCGCCGGTCGCTCGAATCGCTTGAGCACGAGGTTGAGATCGATCCTGCCGTGGCCGGAAGGGCCCGGCGCGCCGTCGAGCGGATGCTCGCGCTTTGAGCCGACAAGTCAAGCCGACCATCATCGGGGGGGGGATCGCGGGACTCGCGACCGCCCTCTGTCTCGCCCCCCGTCCCGTGCGCCTGGTGGTCCGGACAGCTCTCGGAACCGAGGGATCCAGTCTTTGGGCACAAGGCGGAATTGCAGCGGCTGTGGGGCCGGACGACGAGCCCCGATACCATGCCGAGGACACGATCGCCGCGGGTGCGGGGCTCTGCGACCCGGATGTGGTTCGGCAGATCACCGATCAGGCGCCCTGGGCAATTAAACAGCTCGCCTCCTGGGGCGTACCTTTCGACCGGGATCGTGCAGGACAGCTGGATCTCGGTCTCGAAGGCGGGCATGGCCGGCGCCGGATTGTCCATGCCCATGGCGATGCCACCGGTCAGACCCTCATGGAAACACTCGTCCGCCAGGTTCTCGCGACGCCCTCGATCGAGCGGATCGAGGGCGTCGAGGCAGTGGGCCTGCTTGAAGATGACACCGGTCTCTCGGGGGTGAACTGCCGGCACGGTGAGACAAACGAGCCCTTCCCCGCCCGTGCCATCGTGCTGGCTACGGGGGGGGTTGGGGGATTGTTCGAACAGACGACCAATCCGCTGGGCGCCCGCGGTCAGGGACTGGTGATGGCCCTTGCGGCAGGCGCCGAACTCGTGGATCTCGAGTTTATCCAGTATCATCCGACAGCCCTTGCGAGCGGTCAGCACCCGCTTCCCCTCATCAGCGAAGCCGTGCGGGGGGAAGGCGCCTATCTCGTCGATGAAAGGGGCGAGCGTTTCGCGGCCGAGCTGCCGGGTGCGGATTTGGCCCCGCGCGACCGGGTGGCACGGGCGATCTGGCAACATCAAAAAGCCGGTCACCTGATTTTCCTCGATGCTCGGGAACATCCAGGGAGCGCCTTCGCCGCCCGCTTTCCCAAGATCCATGCGATCTGTCGTGCCCAGGGCGTGGATCCGGCCCGGGATCTTCTGCCCGTCACGCCGGCGGTCCACTACCACATGGGCGGGATCGCGGTCGATCGCGAGGGCCGGAGCAGCCGGCCCGGCCTCTGGGCGGTGGGCGAGGTGGCTTCGACCGGACTCCATGGGGCGAACCGTCTGGCCAGCAACTCCCTCCTGGAAGCGGTGGTTTGCGCGCGGGCGGTGGCGGCCTCCATCGGAGCTGCCGCATTCCCGCCGATCCGGCATGCCATGCGCCCCAAGGCGGAATCCGGCCCAACCTGGGGAATGCTCCCCGCCATCCTGAGCCCGAGCCTGGGGGTGATCCGTCACCGGGAGTCTTTGGAACGCGGGCTCGAGGCGGTCCTCGCCGTAGCGAACGAGCAGCGCTCGGGTGTGCTCGAGGCCCGTCTCGCCTGGCTTTGGATCCGGGCAGCCCTGTGGCGCGAGGAAAGCCGGGGAGCCCACTATCGGAGCGATTGGCCTGAAGCCCGGGACTTTATGCGAGGCCACCTGAGACAGGATCGTTCCCTCGCCTTCGTGCCGGTGGATCGGGCCCCGGCGGGATGGAGTCGTGCGGTGGGAGAGGGGTCAGGGGATCTGGGGCGGCTCACCATTTCTTGAACTGTGGCCTCTTTTGGGTTTAAAATGACCGCTTGAGCAGGACGCCCGTTTGGCACCCCGAGTGGGGTGCGTCCCAAAGCTGGAAGGAACCCATCGCGATCTTGAGACAAGGGGCTTTGGCCCCTTTTGTTTTTGTGGACAGGGGGAATGGCATGGCTCAGGCCCAATATGAGAGCTTGCTCCGGCTGATCGAGCCGGAAGTCCGGGCCCTGGGGTATGACCTCCTCGAAATCGAGCTCGGGCTGACCCGCCAAGGGGGGGTCGTCCGGCTCTATATCGACCGGCCCGGGGAGGGATCCTCCACGGTCGGGCTTAATGACTGTGAGGCGGTAAGCCGTGCGGTGACCGGGCTTTTGGATGTCGCGGATCCCATCCGGCATGCCTACCGCCTCGAAGTCTCCTCCCCCGGCCCGGACCGGCCACTCCGGAGACGGGAGGATTTCGATCGGGTTCTGGGACAGAAGGTCCGGTTGCGGTTTGATGGCCTGTGGGAAGGGCGCGCCCGCCTTAGGGGACGCCTCGTGGCTGTGGGTGAGGAGGGCATCGAGATCGAGGCGGAGGAGGTCTTGTTTCGGGTGCCCTGGAAGAGCATCGGCAAGGCGCGTTTGGTACCCAAATAACGGGGAGGTGAGGTTCATCATGGGGAAAGAGATTTTGACGGTTGTCGATTCCGTCGCCAGCGAGCGGGGGGTCGATCCGGGAACCATCTTCGAGGCACTGGAAGCGGCCTTGGCATCCGCCACGCGCAAGCGCCATGGGGATCGTATCGACGCCCGCGTGGCCATCAACCGGACGAGTGGGGACTACGAGACCTTCAGGCGCTGGCAGGTCGTGGGCGACGATCCGGTCGTGGAGGAGTCGGAGGAGAAAGAGAAAGAAGAAGAGGAAGAGGAGGAAGAACCCTTCGACCCGGAGCGTCAGATCCGCCTCGCCCAGGCCCGCGAACGCGCCCCGGAAATCGAGATCGGCGGGTTCATCGAAGAACCCCTGTCTTCCATTCCCTTCGGCCGCATCGCCGCGCAGGTCGCCAAGCAGGTGATCGTGCAGAAGGTGCGTGAAGCGGAAAGAATCCAGGTGATCGAAGCCTACCGGGACCGGGTTGGGCAGCTCGTCTCCGGAACCGTCAAGCGGATTGAGCGGGGCAACATTTACGTCGAACTTTCCTCCGGGGCGGAGGCCGTGATCCTCCGCGACGAAACGATTCCGCGTGAAGTGCCTCGGCCAGGCGATCGCCTGCGCGGCTATCTGCGGGCGCTCAATACCGACACTCGGGGGCCGCTCCTTCTGGTGAGTCGCATCGCGCCCGAGCTTCTGATCGAGCTGTTCAAGCTCGAGGTGCCGGAGATCGGCCAGGGATTGATCGAGATCAAGGGGGCCGCCCGCGATCCGGGACAGCGCGCCAAGATCGCGGTCCTGAGCCGGGACAGCCGGGTCGATGCCGTGGGGGCCTGTGTCGGTATGCGCGGGGCCCGGGTCCAGGCGGTCTCCAATGAACTCTCGGGAGAACGGATCGATATCGTCCAGTGGGATGATTCTCCGGCCCAGTTTGTGATCAACGCCATGTCACCCGCCGAGGTGCGCTCGATCACCTTGGACGAGGATTCCCACAGTATGGACATCGCCGTGGATGAGAACCGGCTGTCCCAGGCCATCGGCCGGGGTGGGCAGAACGTCCGGTTGGCGAGCCAGCTCACGGGCTGGTCGCTCAATATCCTGACCGAGACACAGGCGCTTGAGAAAAAGCAGTCGGAACTGGATGCCGCCCGGCACCTGTTTGTCGAACAGCTCAATATCGACGACGAGATCGCGAGCCTTCTGGCCCAGGCCGGGTTCTCTTCGGTGGAAGAAGTCGCCTACGTGCCGACCGGGGAGTTGCTTTCGATTCCGGAGTTCGATGAGGAACTGGTCGAGCAGCTTCGGGGCCGGGCCCGCGACCTGCTTTTGACCCAGGCCATCGCCAGTGAGGAGAAGCGGGAAACCGCAGTCGAGGCCTCGGACCTGCTCTCGATTCCCGGGATGGACGCGATGCTCGCGGGACGGTTGATCCAGCGCGGTATCATGAACCGGGAGGCTTTGGCCGAGCTGGCCGTCGACGACCTCGAGGATCTCGAGGGGCTGGATCGGGAAGGGGCCGGACGCATCATCATGGCGGCGCGGTCCCACTGGTTCGGGACGGATGCCGCAGAACCTGGGGAGGCATGAGCCATGGCCGACCAGACGGTACGGGAATTCGCTGAATCTGTGAGAACGCCGGTCGACCGGCTCATCGTGCAGTTCCACGAGGCCGGTATCGAGTTTGCCGGTCCGGAGGCCCCGGTGACCGATGAGCAGAAAATGACGCTGCTCAATTTCCTGCGCCACCACGAGGCGGGGGAGAATGCCGCACCCTCCCGCATCACCCTCAAGCGGCGTTCGGTCAGTGCACTCAAGATTGCGGGAGCCCAAGGTCGCAGCAAGACGGTGAACGTCGAGGTCAAGCAGCGTCATACCTACGTCAAACGGGAGGTTTTGCTCGAGCAGGAATCCCGGCGACGGGCGCTCGAGGCCATTGAACAGGAGCGCCAGGCCGCAGTGCATCACGAGGAGGAGTTGCGTCGGCAGATGCAGGAAAAAACCCGCCTCGACGAGGAACACCGCCAGCGCGAACAGGAAAAGGAGCAGCGTGAACGGGAAGCCCGGGAGCGGCAGGAACAGGAGGTGCGCCTCCGTCAAGAGGAGGAACGGCGGCGCGTGGAAGCCCAGCTTAAACGGGAACTGGAAGAGGAGGACAAGCGCCAGCGTGCCAAGGGGCACGGCAAGGCCGCAGTCCCGGCAGCCACCCCAGGGAGTCGTCTCAGCCTCAAACCCGGTAGCGAGGCCAGCCGGTCACGCAGCCGCAGCAAGGTCGTCGAGGTGGATCGAACCCCACCACAGCCCCAAATCCGGGAAATTGCGGTTCCCGAGACGATCAGTGTCGGCGAGTTGGCCCAACGGCTCGGGGTCAAGGCGGCCGAACTGATCAAGACCCTTTTCGGCATGGGGGTTGTTGCGACCATCAATCAGCCGCTCGACCAGGATACGGCGGTTCTCGTGATCGAGGAGCTCGGACACCGGGCGAAGGTGGTGCGGGAGGATGCCCTGGAGGAAGCCCTCTCCCAGGCTATCCAGAGCGAGAGCGACCAGGCGGAGCCCCGCCCTCCCGTCGTGACCATCATGGGGCACGTCGATCACGGCAAGACCTCGCTTCTGGACTACATCCGGCGCACCCGGGTGGCGGCCGGCGAGGCGGGCGGAATCACCCAGCACATCGGGGCTTACCATGTGGAGACGCCCAAGGGATCGATTACGTTCCTGGACACGCCCGGCCATGCTGCCTTCACGGCCATGCGCGCCCGTGGCGCCCAGGTCACGGATCTCGTGATCCTGGTGGTCGCGGCGGATGACGGTGTCAAGCCGCAGACCCTCGAGGCCATCCAGCACGCACGGGCCGCCAAGGTGCCGATCGTGGTCGCGATCAACAAGATCGACAAACCCGAGTCTGACCTGGAACGGGTCAAGAGCGAACTGGCCCAGCAGGAGGTCCTGCCCGAGGAATGGGGTGGAGAGACCCTCTTTGTCCCGGTTTCCGCGAAAAGCGGGGAAGGCATCGATGCGCTTTTGGATGCGGTTCTGGTGCAGGCCGAGCTGCTCGAGCTCCGTGCGCCACGGTCGGGTCGGGCCGTGGGGGTGGTCCTCGAAGCGAGCCTCGAGACAGGCCGGGGAACCACGGCCACCATCCTGATCCAGCAGGGGACGCTGTCGGTGGGCCAAATCCTCTTGGCCGGCAAGGAGTACGGACGGGTCCGGGCTCTCTTCAATGAACGGGGCGATCGGATCACCGAGGTCACCCCCTCCCTCCCGGCCGTGGTTCTGGGTTTCTCGAACCCGCCGGTCGCCGGTGACCGGGCGACCGTGGTTGCCGACGAAAAGGCGGCCCGGGAACTCGCGGAATACCGGCACGGCAAGATGCGAAACGTCCGCTTCCAGGGCCAGAAAGGACCGATCGGCGTCGAGGAGGCCTTTGCCCAGATGGGCCAGTCGGTGGCCCAGACCGTCCCCGTTCTGCTCAAGGCCGATGTCCAGGGATCCCTCGAGGCCCTGCGATCCGCCCTGACCGAGCTTTCGACCGCTGAAATCGCGGTCGAGATCGTGAGCAGCGGCGTCGGTGGAATTACCGAGGGGGATGTCTATCTCGCCGCCGCCGCCCATGCCCGCATCGTGGCATTCAATGTGAGGGCCGATGCCGCGGCGAAACGGGCACTGGCGGAACAGGCGGTGGAGATCGATTATTACGGGGTGATCTACCAGGTGCTCGAGGACATGCGTCAGCGCATGGGCGGCCTGCTCAAGCCGGAGGTCCGCGAGCAGATCGTGGGTACGGCCCAGGTGCGGGAAGTTTTCCGGGCGGCCCGTTTCGGCCAGGTGGCAGGCTGTCTCGTCATCGAGGGGCATATCTTGAAGAACCGACCGGCCCGGGTACTGCGGAACCAGGTGGTGATTTTTGAGGGGGAGATTGCCTCTCTCCGCCGCTTCAAGGATGACGTGAGTGAAGTCCAGTCGGGAACCGAGTGCGGAATGGCCATCCAGGGCTACAACGACATCAAACCGGGAGACCAGATCGAGGTCTTCGAAAGGGTCGAGGTGAACCGCTCGCTATGAAGTCCTCCCCCCACCGAAGCCAGCGGGTGGCCCGGGAACTGCAGAAACAGGTTGGCCTGTGGCTGGCCCGTGACAGCGGTGATGACCGTTTCCGCACGCTCGCCATCACCCGGGTCCAGGTGAGCCCGGATCTCGGTTTTGCCCGCTTTTACTACGTTCTGGCAGAGACCGATCCCGAGACCCCCAAAAAAGTGCGGGAGGCCCTCGAGGCGGCCCGCGGGCGGATCCGCCACGAGATCGGTCGGGGCGGGAGGCTCCGAGTGGTGCCGGAGATCCGCTTTGAATACGACACCGAACTCGAATCCGTGCGGCGGGTCGAAACGCTTCTGGCCACGCTCGATCCTCCTCCGGACGGCTGAGCCCCCCATGCCTCCGGGACCCGCGGGTGGGATCGATGGCGTTCTCCCGTTCGACAAGCCGCTCGGGTGGACGTCAAACCAGGCCCTCCAAAGGATCCGGAAACAGATGGGCTCCGAGGTCCGGGGCGGTTACCTGGGAACCCTCGATCCTCTGGCCTCGGGCCTCCTTCCCATCGCCTTCGGCACGGCCAGGCGCTTTCTGCCCTATTTCCTGGCTTCGCCCAAGCTTTATCGGGTCGAGGCAATCCTGGGACAAAAAACCGCGACCGGGGATCGCGAGGGGGATGTCATGGCCCAAGGGCCTGTTCCGGACCTCGGCTTCGCCGAGATGGCATCGGGTCTTGCCGGCCGGGTCGGGGAAAGCCTGCAGATCCCTCCTATGTTTTCGGCCATCAAGCAGCACGGGGTTCCCCTCTACCGACTGGCACGCCGGAAGATCGAGGTCGAGCGGCCGCCCCGGCCCATCGAAGTGTTCCGGATCAGCCTGCTCGAGTGGATCCCCCCCAAAGCCTGCTTCGAGCTCGAGTGTGGAGCCGGGGTTTATGTCCGGAGCTGGGTCGAGGACTGGGCCGGAAGTCTCGGAACGGTCGCCCATGTGAGTGGGCTCAGGCGGCTTCGGGTCGGATGCTTCGGTGAAGAAGACCTGGTCGGCTGGGAGGATCTGGAGCCGGTCGGCAGCCGGCTTCGGCCCGTCGACGAGGCGCTTTCTTACCTGCCGCGTCTCGAGTTGGATCCCGCCGAGGTGAACCGTCTCATCCGGGGGCAGCGGGTCGGGCTCTCGGCTCCGCTGCCCCAGGGTCCGCTTCGACTCTATGACCGGGCGGGGGCCTTTCTGGGGCTCGGAACCGATTCCGGTCCGGACGGGCTTCGGTCGCTGCGGCTCTGTCCCACGGGCAGCCGGATTTCCGAGACGGCGCCAAAGGCCGACTCCCGGGAGGGAGCGGAGGATCCCGGGCCCTTGTGCGAAAAGGGGGCGGGGGAGTAAAATGAACCGGTTTTACAAGGCCGATTGTCAATGTCCATGTCCCAAGAAGATCACCCGAACCCGTCCGGAGCCGAGGTCATGAAGCCGTTCCAGCGAGGACGCTTGGATACCGGTTCTCCCGAGGTCCAGGTGGCGCTTCTGACGCAACGGATCAACGGGCTCACGGGTCATTTCGAAAAGCACAAGAAGGATCACCACTCCCGTCGCGGACTGCTCATGATGGTCAACCGCCGGCGCAGCCTGCTCGACTATCTCGCCCGCAAAGATCCCTCGCGTTACGATGCGTTGGTCAGTCAGCTCGGACTCCGGCGCTGACCGGCCTTGTCGTCACCCGACCCCCAGCCCTTCCGATCCATCACGCGAGGTTAAACCGGCCATGACGGTGAAAAAGTCTTTTGCCTACGGACCCCATACAGTCACGATCGAAACCGGGGCCATTGCCCGGCAGGCCGATGGCGCCGTTCTCGTGACCATGGGCGATACCTGTGTGCTCACCACGGTGGTGGCCCGACGGGAGGCCGCGGTGGGCCAGGATTTTCTCCCGCTGACCGTGAATTACCTGGAACGAACCTACGCCGCGGGCCGGATTCCCGGTGGATTTTTCAAGCGGGAGGGACGCCCGACCGAGAAGGAGACCTTGACCTCGCGCCTCATCGACCGGCCGATCCGTCCGCTTTTCCCGAAGGGCTTCACCCATGATGTCCAGGTGATCGCCACGGTGATTTCGATGAATCCGGAAATCGATGCGGACATCCCGGCGCTGCTCGGGGCCTCGGCCGCCCTCGAACTGTCCGGCATCCCCTTTCATGGCATCCTGGGCGCTGCCCGCGTCGGCTACCGGGACGGCCGTTTCCTGCTCAATCCGACGGCCACGGACCTGGCCCAGTCCCAGTTGAACCTGGTGGTTGCCGGTACGGAGCGGGGCGTCCTCATGGTCGAATCCGAAGCCTCGGAACTCCCCGAGTCCGTCATGCTGGATTCGGTCCTCTTCGGTCACGAGCAGATGCAGCTTGCCATCGAGAGCATCCGGGAACTCAAACGGGAGGCCGGCCGGCCGCCGTGGATCTGGGCGCCCGTCGCGACGGAGTCCACTGTGGTCGAGCGGATCCGGGCCCAGTGCCGGGACGCGCTCGAGGCGGCCTATTCGTTGGCCGAGAAGAGCGCCCGGCAGAAGCGGCTCGCGGAAATCGAGAGCCAACTGCTCGCCGGCCTCGCCGGAAGCCCGGGGGAGTCCGGGGCGGGGATCCCCGTGGGAGTCGATGCTGCGAAGAAGATTTTCAAGGACATCGAGCGTGAAATTGTCCGCGGTCGGATCATCGCGGGACAGCCCCGCATCGATGGCCGGACGACCCGTCAGGTCCGTCCCATCCAGATCAGCACCGGGTTTCTGCCCCGGACCCACGGCTCGGCCCTGTTTACCCGGGGCGAGACCCAGGCCATCGTCGTGGCCACCCTCGGCACGACCAAGGATGCCCAGATCATCGACGGACTCGAGGGTGAACGGCGCGAACCGTTCATGTTGCACTACAACTTTCCGCCCTACGCGGTCGGCGAAACCGGCTTTTTGAGTTCGCCCAAGCGCCGCGAGATCGGGCATGGCCGGCTGGCCAAGCGGGCCCTGCTGGCGGTCATGCCGGACATGACCGAGTACCCCTATGTCCTGCGCGTGGTTTCGGAGATCACCGAATCCAACGGTTCGAGTTCCATGGCGACGGTCTGTGGTACCAGCCTCGCCCTCATGGACGCGGGGGTTCCCATCCGGGCCCCGGTCGCGGGGGTTGCGATGGGACTCATCAAGAGCGAGGACCGCTTTGCCGTCCTGACCGACATTCTCGGTGACGAGGATCATCTCGGCGACATGGATTTCAAGGTGGCCGGGACCGGGCAGGGCGTGACCGCACTCCAGATGGACATCAAGATTGAGGGGATCAACCGGACCATCATGCAGGCGGCCCTGGAACAAGCCCGGGAAGGGCGCCTGCACATCCTCGAGGTCATGAACGGAGTCTTGTCCGCACCCCGGGCGGAGATGTCGGAATGGGCACCGCGCTACCTCACCATGAAGATCAACCCCGAAAAAATCCGTGAGGTCATCGGCCGTGGCGGTGCCGTGGTCCGGGCCATCACCGAGGAAACGGGTGCGACGATCGATATCGAGGACGACGGCTTCATCCGCATCGCCTCGGTCAACCTCGCCTCGGCGGAGGCGGCCAAGCACCGGATCGAGGACATTACGGCGGATGTCGAGGTCGGCAAGATCTATGAGGGCAAGGTCGTGAAGCTGATGGACTTCGGCGCCTTCGTCACCATCCTGCCTGGCCGCGATGGCCTCGTCCACATCTCCCAGATTTCGGAAGAGCGGGTGGAGAAGGTGGGAGATCGCCTCCGGGAAGGGGACCTGATCAAGGTCCGTGTGCTCGAGGTCGACCGTCAGGGCCGGGTCCGGCTCAGCATGAAGGGTCTCGACCAGAACTCCTGAGCGGTCAGGTGCTCCGGGCCGTAAACCCGGAAAGCGCCTGGCCAATCCGCCCCTCCAGCCAGGATTCGCCCCACAGGGGACAGCGTCCCTTGATGAAGCCGACGTGACCGCCGTGCGCGCTCCATTCCAAAACGGTGGCAGGCCCCCATTCCGATTCATGGGGGAGACAGGCGGGTGGGATCAGGGGATCGTCCATGGCCTGGAGGATCAAAGTCGGGGTCTCGATCCGGGATAACAGGGGGCGGGCGCTCGTTTTCCGGTAGTAATCCAGGGCATCGCGGAAGCCGTGCAGAGGGGCCACGAAATGTTCGTCGAACTCGAGAAAGGTCTTGAGCCGGCCGAGTCCCCGGACATCCAGGACCGGGTGGCCATGGACCCGGAGATGCCGGCGGGCACTCCGCCGGAGTCCGGCGACCAGGTAGCGCTCATAAAGCCGGCCGCTCCCGTGGCGGAGCTGGTGCGCCGTGCACGACAAATCGAAAGGGATGCTCACGCCGATGGCCTGCTGGATGCAATCCGCCCGGGGATCGGTGGCGAGCCAACGCAGCATCATGTTGCCGCCCAGGGAAAACCCGACCAGGGCCAGGCTCCGCTCCGGTTGGTGCGCGAGGAGGTGTCCGACGACCCGCTCGAGATCATGGGTCCAGCCAGCGTGATAGGGGAGTGGTCCTGAAGCCGGGTTGGAGACGCTTCCCCGGAAAGGCAAAACCAGGACTTGATGGCCGTCGTTCGCGAGCCGACGAAGGAGTCCCCGGATGTAGGGTGAGCGGATTCCGCCTTCCAGTCCGGGGAGCAAGACCACGGTTGTGCCCCGGTCTTCCCGGCGGCGAATCCCCGACCAGAACCCCCGTGTCCGGTCTCCATCCGGCCATTCGAAGGTCTCCATCCGGACCGGCGAAGCGGGAACGTACCGGCCGTAGGCGGCATACAGGGTCTGCCCGTGGCCATTCGGCAACCACCAGGCCGGACGGAAAGCACTTTCCCGGATCATGCCGACGATCGGAGTCCGCGCCGGTTCAGCCGCTCAGCTGTTTTTCCCGGATTTCTTCGATGGTCTTGCAGTCGATGCACTGGGTGGCGATCGGACGGGCCTCGAGACGGCGGATCCCGATCTCGATCCCGCAGCGTTCGCAATACCCGTACTCGTCGGTTTCGAGTCTGAGCAGCGCTTCGTCGATTTTCCGGATGAGCTTGCGTTCCCGGTCACGGGTCCGGAGCTCGAGGCTGAACTCCGACTCCTGGGTAGCCCGGTCGTTGGGATCCGGGAAATTCATGGCCTCGTCCTGCATGTGGTGGACGGTCCGGTCGACTTCTTCCATGAGATCCTGCTTCCAGATCGTGAGAATCCGCTGGAAATGGTTCTTTTGGGCGGAGTTCATGTAGCTCTCGCCCTCCCGGAGCGGGTAGGGCGCGATGCCCTCCCCGAGCGTGCTCAAAAACGAGCGGTCGGCCTGATCCTTGAGGGGCCGGGCGGCCGACTGCGAGAGGCCCTTGCCCTTTTTCAGGGTTTTCGGGGAGCGCACCTTGCGGGTTCCCGATCCGTTTCCGGCGGGAGCGGGGCGCGGGGTTTTTTTGGTGGTGGACATCGGTATGCCTGGTTGGCCTGGGGATCCGGTGAGTTCACGGGTAATGGACAATTATAGCAGCCTCGGCCAGCTCCGAGATACCCCGGGGAGCGGCTTTCCCTACGCTCAGATCCAGGAATCCCGTACGGGCTCGAGGTCCAGGGGCTGGCCGGCCCAGCCCGCCTTCCGGTGTTCGGCCACGACCGCCGTCCGAATTCCCCCACGGATGTGGAAACGGGCCTCGATCCGGAGATAGCGCGGCTGGCAGGCGGCAACGAGGTCGTTTAAAATGCGATTGGTTACCGCCTCATGAAACGCCCCTTCGTCCCGGTAGGACCAGACGTAGAGCTTGAGCGCCTTGAGTTCGAGACAGAGCTGATCCGGGACGTAGGCGAGGTGAAGCACGGCAAAGTCCGGTTGACCGGTGAGTGGGCAGAGGCAGGTAAACTCCGGGATTTCCATCCGGATGAGGTAGTCACGGCCGGGCTCCGGGTTGGGGAAGGTCGACAGTCGGCGGTTGGGGTTCGGGGTCATGGATCCGACCGGATGGGAAAAGTTCGGAATGAATAATTTACACTTTCACGGCGTTGCCCGATACGGGACCGAGGCGGCATGCGGCTACAAAAAATCAGACTGAGCGGATTCAAGTCCTTCGCCGATCCCGCCAGTCTCGAGTTTCCGAAACCCGTCGTGGCCGTCACCGGACCCAACGGGGCCGGCAAATCCAATCTCATCGATGCGGTTCGCTGGGTCTTGGGCGAGAGTTCGGCCAAGAACCTCCGGGGCGACACGATGCCGGACGTGATCTTCAATGGTTCCCATACCCGTGAACGGTCTGGACAGGCCTCGGTCGAACTCGTTTTCGACAACAGCGACGGGCGTCTGGGGGGCGAGTATGCCGCCTTCAACGAGATCTCGGTCCGTCGCGAGGTCGGCCGGGACGGGATTTCCCAGTACTACCTGAATGGCTCCCTGTGCCTGCGCCGCAACATCACCGACCTTTTTCTCGGCACCGGTCTCGGACCGCGGAGCTATGCCATCATCGAGCAGGGTACGATCTCGCGCTTGATCGACCTCCATCCGGAGGAATGGCGGAACTTTCTCGAGGAGGCGGCCGGAGTTTCCAAATACAAGGAACGCCGCCGGGAAACCCTGGCCAAGATCGAGCAGACGACCGAGACCTTGGAGTCCGTCCGCGAGATCCGGGAGCAGCATGCGAAACGGCTCGGCCAGCTGGCTCATCAGGCCCGCCAGGCCGAACGTTTCCGGACCCTTCGGGAAACCCGTCGCACCCTGACGAGTCGACTGTTCATCCTGCAGAAGCGGGAGTTTTCGGTCAGCCTCGAAAGTGCACAGGGGCGTGTCCGCGAGGCGGAAGGCCGGCTCGAAGGCGTGAAAGCCATCCAGGCCGGCATCGAACGGCAGCGCATTGCCGAGAGCGAACGTGAGCGCCAAATGATGGCCGGGTACGAGGAGGCCCAGGCCCAATGCCGCCGCCTGGAACAGAAGATCCACGAAATTGAAACCCGAGAAAAAACCCGCGAACTGCAACGTCAGCATGGGATCCAGGAGCACGAGCGGCTCGTGACCGAGCAGGAACGACTCCGGGAACGTCTCGTCGGTGAGCAGGCCAACTTGGAGCGGCTTGAGATGAAGCTCCGGGAGAGCCGGGAAACCCTGACCTCGGCCCGGCAGACGACAGCGCAGGCTCGGGACCAGTCCCAGTCCAAGGAGGCGGAACGGCGGGCATTGGACGAGCGCTTCACCCTGCTCCAGGAAGATCTGGCACAGGCCCGACGGGACGCGGAAGTGGGCCAGGTTAACGCCGAACATCTTCGCGAGCAGAAAAGCGAGCTCGAAAACCAACTCAGGGAATGGGAAGGCCGTCTCGAGGACGACGCCAGCGATTCTGTGCGTCGGAGGCGGGATCAGGTGGAGGCCGACCATGAGGCCGGGCTCCGCGAAAAGGCGGCACGGGAGACGGAACTCACCGACCTCAGGCAGAAACTGGAAACGGGTCGGAGCCAGGTCCGCGAATGCGAAGAGGCCCTCCGCGAGATCGAGCGGGCCATCGAGCAGGCCAAAAGCCGCATCCAGGCCCAGGAGCAGCTGCGCGAGGCCGCCTTGGCCTTCGAGGGGGACGAGGTCCAAGGATGGCTCGACCGGGAGGGACTCACCAACCGACCGCGGCTCGTCGAGCGGATCGAGGTTGAGCCCGGATTTGAAGCGGTGGTTCAGGCGGTTCTGGGAGAGCGGCTCAAGGCCGTTTGTGTCGATACGCTCGACGTCTTTGCTGCGTCCTTTGCGGATCTGACGGCCAGTTCACTCATGCTGATCGAACCCGGGCAGGCCGCCGACTCGCCGAGGCGGGAAGGGGGGGCGAGTTTGGGTCCACTGAAGAGTCCTCACCTCGAGGTGACGACTTTCATGTCCGGCATGCGGCAGGTGTCTTCGATCGGAGAGGCACTCTCCCGTCGGCATGAACTCAGCGGCTCGGAATACTGGGTCACCCCTCAGGGGGTCATGGTGGGACGCCACTGGATGGCGATCCACCGCGGAGACCGGGGATTGGGATCCGTTTTTGCCTATGACCGGGAGATCCGTTCGCTCGAAGGGCGGCTCGGCGAACTCGAGTCCGGGCGGGGAGAGCGGAGCGATCGCCTCCGGGACAGCGAGGTGCACGTGGCGGAACTCACCCGGCGCGTTACCGATCTCGAGGCCCGGATGGCCGAGCAGGCGGGGGGGCTGATGGAGATCCGGACCCGGCTGATCCAACTTGACCTCGAGCTCGCGGAAGGCGATCGGCAACGCGAGACCGCCCTGAAATTGCGAGCGGAGCTCACGGAACGCCTGGCCGAACTGGCGCTGCGTCTGGCGGAGACCACCAGGGCGTCTGCCGAGGCCGAGGATCGGGTGGCCGAGCTTTCCGCCTCGGCCGAGCGATGGGCTAGCGAGCGGGAGGCCGTACGGATCGCGTGCGATGAGCGGGCCCACGAGGCTCGGATTCGATCCGAGCACGAGCACGAACTCGAAGTGGCCGTCGAGCGGCTGGTCGTCGAAGTCGAGGCGGTCCGGAGTCGGATGACGGAGACGGCGGCGGGGCTTTCCGAGCTGCTGGAAAAGCTTCGTGCCCTCGATGCGCAACAGGCGGCAGTCGCGGCGGACGGTGCAGAGGAGGATCGGCCCGAACGCTGGGTGGCGGAACTCCAGGCGGCCCAAAGGCGACTCGAGTCGGTGCGAGCGACCCGGGAGGCCGCGGAACAGGCGAAAGCGGCGCTCGAGCAGAGGCGCATCGAGACGACCCGAGACTATGAAGCCGTCCGCGAAGTGCTCGAACAGTGCCGGCTCGAGGCTCAGGACTGGAAGAGCCGCCTCGCAGAACTCGAAATCCGGGCCGAGCGCAGCCAGTGTGACTGGAGTCTCCTCGTCTCCGAAACCGACACCGCTGCGGCGATCGAGGAAGAGATCGCGAGCCTGGAGCGGAAAATCGAACGCCTGGGCGAAGTCAACCTCCGCGCGCCCGAGGATTACGAGAACGAGCGGGTACAACAGGAAGCCTTGGATGCGCAGGTCCGGGACATCACGGGAGGATTGAACCTGCTCCAGGAGGCGATCCAGAAAATCGACCTGGAAAGCCGAACCCGCTTCGATGCCACCTTCCGGGAAGTCAACGGAGGGCTCCGGCAACTCTTTCCGCGTCTTTTTGGAGGGGGACAGGCGGAACTCCGACGCGTCGGAGACAGCGAGGAGACGGCCGGCGTCGAGCTGTTTGCATGGCCACCGGGCAAGCGGCCGGTCTCGATCAGCCAGCTGTCCGGTGGAGAAAAGGCGCTCACCGCCATTGCGGTCATTTTCGCGATCTTCCAGCTCAATCCGGCCCCGTTCTGCATGCTGGACGAGGTGGATGCCCCCATGGACGAATCGAGCATTCTTCGCTTCGCCTCGCTCGTGCGAGAGCTCTCCCTACACCTCCAGATCATCCTGATCAGCCACAACAAGCTGTCTTTGGAGACGGCCGATGCTCTGGTCGGGGTCACCATGCAGGAACCGGGCGTCTCGCGCATTGTCTCAGTCGACCTCGATGAAGCCGTCCGGATGGCTGAGCAGACCTGACGGGACCGGGCGGGCGAGATGACCCCTGAAATGGCACGGCGGCGGATCGAAACGCTCCGGGCCGAGATTGCGGAGCACGACTACCGCTATTACGTGCTCGATGCGCCCACCTGGACGGATGCCGAGTATGACCGCCACTGGCAGGAGCTCCAAGAACTCGAGCGGGAGTTCCCCCAGTGGGACCGACCGGATTCACCGACCCGACGCGTGGGAGGTGCCCCCCGCTCAGATCTCGTCTCGGTCCGGCACGACCAGCCGATGCTCTCCCTCGACAAGGTCGTGGACCAGGCCGGGCTCCGTCATTTCGACCGGCGGCTCCACGAACGGCTCGGCTTGCCCGCCGACTTTGCCCTGACCTACGTCGGTGAGCCCAAGATTGACGGGCTCGCACTGAGCCTCTTGTACGAGGATCAGGTGCTGGTTCGTGCGGCCACCCGGGGCGACGGCGTGATGGGCGAGGAGGTCACGGCCAATGTGCGGACCATCCGGTCGATTCCGCTCAGGCTGAGGCCTGGGAGTCGGCCGCACCGGTTGGAAGTGCGAGGCGAGGCCTATCTTCCGCGGGGCGCCTTTGCCGCCCTCAACCGGGAGCTCGAAGCAGAGGGTATTCGCGGCTTTGTCAATGCACGCAACGCGGCGGCCGGAAGCCTTCGACAACTGGATCCCCGCATCACGGCCAGCCGGCCACTGGCCTTTTCCGCCTACGGGGTCGGGCAGTTGACCGAAGCCGGTCTGCCGGACGGACAGGATGCGCTCCTGGCCTGGCTGCGCGAGGCCGGTTTTCCGGTGAGCCCGGAAATCCGTCGGCTCGAAGGGATGGAGGCCTGCTGGCGTTATTTTGAGCAACTGAACGAGCGGCGCGACGCATTGCCCTTCGAGGCCGATGGCGTGGTTTTCAAGCTGAATGACCGCATGGGGCAGGAGCGGGCCGGGAGCGTCGCCCGGGCTCCCCGCTGGGCGGTGGCGCTCAAGTTTGAGTCCGAGGAGACCGAAACCACGGTCGAGCAGATCGAGTTCCAGGTCGGGCGGACCGGGATCCTGACCCCCGTGGCCCAGGTGACCCCGGTCTTTGTGGGCGGGGCGCGAGTCGCCCACGCAAGCCTTCACAACGTCTCCGAAATGCACCGCAAGGACGTCCGAGTGGGGGATCGGGTCATCCTGCGCCGGGCCGGAGAGGTCATTCCTGAAATCGTCCGGACCGTGATGGCCGAGTCAGGATCCCGCGCCCTCCCCGTTCCGGAACCGACTCACTGCCCGGCCTGCGGATCCCCGGTGGAACGGGATCTGGGCGGGATCCTCATCCGCTGTAGCGGTGGGCTTCACTGTCCGGCCCAGAAAAAGGAGGCCATTCGCCATTTTGCCTCCCGGGAAGCGCTCAATATCCAAGGGTTGGGTGAAAAACGGATCGATCAGCTGGTTCGGGCGGACTGGGTCCGGAACCCGGCCGATCTTTTTGCCCTGGAGGTCGATCGGCTGGCTGGACTCGAGCGTATGGGGAAGCGTTCGGCCGAAAAGTTGATCGCGGCGATTCAGGCTTCCCGGAACACCACGCTTGCCCGGTTCCTCTATGCGCTCGGGATCCGGGAGGTGGGCGCGACCACGGCCGAGCTTTTGGCCCATGCCCTGGGCAGCCTCGAGGCGGTCCAAGAGGCGGGGTTGGACGAACTCTGTGCGATTTCCGGGATTGGTCCGATCATCGGTCATCACATCCACGCGTTTTTCGACGATCCAGGAAACCGGGATGTCATCGGGAGATTGCGGGAAGCCGGCATCACCTGGTCATCTCCGGCGCCCCAGCTTCCCGCTTCCGGATCCCGCTTCGCAGGTGCATCCCTTGTCTTGACCGGTCGCTTGACGACCATGACGCGGGAAGAAGCCATATCCGCCATCCGCTCGCTCGGCGGAGTCGTCTCCTCCCAGGTGTCAGCGAAGACCCGCTACCTCGTGGTGGGAGAGAACCCCGGCAGCAAACTCGACGACGCACGGCGTCTCGGAACCGAGATCGTGACGGAGACCGAATTCCGGGACTGGATTGGATTCCCCCCGGAGACCTCCGGTCCGCACCTGCAATAGGCGAGGGGTACGGGATTCCCGTACCCCTCGCTCTCAGTCCTAGTGTAGTGCTTCTTTCTGTTTGGAACTTAACCGCTGATTGGCGCGGATGACCTTTTGCAAGATGTCCGTGGCCTTGGCGGTCCAGATGAAGGGCTTGGG